>JAKBCC010000031.1 GCA_021808105.1 Planctomycetota bacterium | reverse complement strand
GGCTTTGATGCGGGCGGCGGCGTGGTCTACGATGCGGGCGGGGTAGTCCTGGCCGATGATGCAGCCGCATTGGCTTTGCAATAGTGGCGGCATTTCCCAGGGGGTATGGATAAAATCCTCTGGTACATTGACTAATTCGGGAATAAAACGCTTTACAAATGTGCCGTCGGGATCAAATCTTTGGGCTTGGAGAATCGGATTCATCACGCGGAAATAGGGCGCGGCATCGGTGCCTGTGCCGGCGCTCCATTGCCAGCCGCCAACATTGCTGGCTTGATCATAATCCATCAGCCACTGCATAAACAATTGTTCTCCGATGCGCCAGTGCGTGTCCAGATCTTTGGTGAGAAACATGGCGGTGATCATCCGCAGGCGATTGTGCATCCAGCCGGTCTGCTGAATCTGCCTCATGGCAGCATCCACAATGGGATATCCGGTGCGGGCTTGGCACCAGGCAGCGATTAATTCCGGTTTGCTTTCCCAGGTGAGGCGTTCATATTTTTTTTGAAAAGCGCTGTGGCAGGTGTGCGGATAATGATAGAGAACCATGCGATAAAATTCACGCCAGATCAATTCGGAAAGCCACGTTTCCGCCCCGCCGCTGCCGGCCATCGCCCCCTGGTTTATCGCGGCGGCAACGCATTGGCGGATGGATACTGTTCCGGCAGCAAGATGAGCTGAAAGTTGCGAAACTCCCGGCACCGCAGGAAAATCTCGGTCGTTGTGATAAAACTTGATTTTATTCTGGATAAATGTTTCCAACAATGCGGAGGCACCTCGCTGGCCTGCCGCGATTGGCAACGTCACAGCAGGATAGCCCAGAGATTCAGGATCGGGAATCGGATCAGAAGGAACGGATGTAACAGGCGATTTCGCAGGCAAGCCGGAATTTTGAACAGGCGACTGCGTTAGTTTTGCCAGCCACGCGCGTTTGTAGGGTGAAAAAATGGTATACGGATTATCCGTTCCGGTGAGAACCTCAAAAGTTTCAAAAATCACAGCATCTTTAAAGCTCTTAATGTCAACGCCCAGCTTTTGGGCCTCACGCACCAGGCGTTGATCCTGTGCGATTTGCGCGGGTTCATATTCTTTATTAAGCGTGATTGTTCGAACATTTAAGCGCTTCGCCAGCGACAATATCGCCTGGACAGGATTTGCCGTGGTAAGGATTTTCAGGGGAATATTTAAGTCAACCAACGCGGCGGAAAGTTCCCGAAGCGATTTAAGCCAGAAGGCCGCCTGATAGGCCCCGGTCTTTCCCGTGGATGCGGTAAACCATCGGGTATCAATACAAAATACGGCGACAACCGAATCTCCTGATCGGCACGCGGCGGCCAGTGCGGTGTTGTCCCGCACACGAAAATCCCGTCGGAACCAATGCAAAACCGTTCTCAAACAATATTCTCCGGCAATAGCCAAACCGCACCAGCGGGGGCGATTATATCCAGCCTTCGAAGCAATTGTGCCGAGGCTATATCCCGCACCTGCAACCAACCACCGGGTTATCACCACGGTGCTCTATCACGCGATGTGCCATCGATAGCACCGGATGGTAATCCGGTGGTTGATCGAATGCCACGGCCCAACCGCTGGCCCAGTCGCCGGGCTATCGCTGCGGCGCTCTATCGCCCGCTACTCCCATCGCAACCCCCTGATTCCTCGGAGAGACTCCCAGCAGAATTGCAGCGTTGCGTTGCCACATGTTGAACTTGGCCCGGCGAAATGCGCGGCCTCGCGTGGCCTGATCCCAATCATGCTCGGTCCAGTGCAAAACCGTCTGCGGTGAAACGGTTCCGGAAAACGCCCGCGGTTGAAAATCAGGATGGCCCGCGGCCATGGGCCGGCGATTAAACGGACAAACGCTCTGGCAGATATCGCAGCCGATCATGTAACCGGCCTCGCGCATGGGGGCGTGAAATTCCGCAGGAATATCCGCGCGGTTTTCCAATGTCAGATAACTGATACATTTACCGGCGTCCATGCGATAAGGCGTCAGGGCATGGGTGGGACAGGCGGTGATGCAGCGCGTGCAGGTGCCGCAACGATCCGGCACCGGCGGATCAGCCGGCAGCGGTACAGACAGAAAAAGCTCCCCCAGCAGAAACCAGGAACCGTGCCGGGGGTGAATCATCATCGTGTTTTTTCCGATCCATCCCAATCCGGCACGGACCGCCAATTCCCGCTCCAGGCACGGTCCCGTATCAACGTATGCACGCGCGGTAATATCTGTATTTATCAAAGCCCGTACCGCGCGCTCGAGTTTTTGCAGTAAGCCGGTGAAAATACGGTGATAGTCCCGTCCGGCGGTATACCCAGCGAGTTTTGCATCCGGCGGTGAAATCGCGGAGTTGCCATGGCCACCGGGTCGGGCATCATCGGCCACTGTCCCCGGCGAGAATTCGCCGGTCGTATCAGACTCTCCAGCAGCAGGGATGCGCGGGGACGTTTCATCGGGGCTTTGATAGTAACTCATGGCCACGCAGACGGCGCCGGCCGCCCAGGGAAGATGGGTGCGAATATCCATTTTTGCAGGGGCCATGCGGGCGAGATAATCCATCGTGCCGTGACGGCCAAGGGCAAAAAAGTCGGCAATGTAATCGCTATGCGGTGAGGGGTGAATATCGGCGATTCCAACGAGATCAAAGCCGATGTCGCGGGCAGCACGTTTGATCGCGATGGCAAGCTCCTGCGATTCCAAAGCCGCGGCATGAGAACTTGCAGCACCAGACAAAGCATCAGGGATGGCCTGGTCAGGCGTGATTTTCCGTTCTTGATAATTCATGTCAGGCAATAGGTCGTGCTCACAAACTTCAGAAGCGTCAGTCGGTTTTGGGCTTTTGGCTTTCAGATTCAGCGTCTTGATCGTCGGGTACAAGATTCAGCAGATCAGCAGGCGCTGGTTCGTTGTGTGCCAAAGCGGCCTGAACTTCCGGGTCCGGATCCATGGATTCCAGTGCCTGCTGGTTGAGTCGGTTGATGGTGGGAGTGGGGATGTCTTTGTTGCCGCGATCATGTGTGGTGGCGATCCAATAACGCAAGGCCAACCAAGCCACCACCAGAACCGCCACGCCCCCGCCGACAATTCCCGCCGTCCAGTTCTGCGCGATCGCTAAAAGTGCCATGCCATCCATCAGCGTCTCCCGATCAAACACGGACGTGATATCGCAGCTAGCCTGCCCGCAATTTCTACGACCTGCATGATAACATAATCAGAGAACCTTTTCCCATTCAATGCGTTCCAGTGCCGGGTCGCGGTGGCGTTCAAACTGCTGGGTAAACATCATGTGATAAATCCCATGGCTATCCAGGAGTTGCTGGTGCGTGCCCTGCTCAACAATTTTCCCTTCCGCCAGAACGGCTATGGAATCCGCGTGCATAATCGTGCTTAAGCGATGGGCAATGACAATCGTGGTGCGGTTGTGCATGAGATCCGTCAGCGCTTGCTGGATGAGTTTTTCCGCATGTGTATCCAATGAACTCGTGGCCTCATCGAGCACTAAAATGCGCGGATCAGCCAGAATGGCTCGGGCAATACTGATGCGCTGTTTCTGGCCGCCGGAAAGTTTATTTCCGCGCTCCCCCACCGGGGTTTGATAGCCGTTGTCCATGGCCATGATAAATTCATGGGCATTGGCCTTTTTGGCGGCCTCAATAATGTCCGCTTCATTGGCATTACGCCGGCCAAAGGCGATATTTTCCATAATCGTGCCGTCAAAGAGATACACATCCTGCAACACCATGGCAAATTGCCGGCGATAATCCGCCAGGCGAATGTCGCGAATATCCGCGCCATCAAGAAGAATGGCACCGGAAGCAACATCGTAAAACCTGGCAATCAGATTCACCAGCGTGGTTTTTCCGCTGCCCGACGGCCCCACCACGGCCAGCATGGAGCCCGCCGGGATATCCAGCGTAATATGATCAATCACCGTTTGATCGGGCTTATAGCCAAAGGAAATATCACGGAGGTTAATATGTCCCGGCGGCTCGGCTATGGCCAGAGCGTTTTCCCGGTCCGGCATATCAGGCGGTTGATTGAGCACATCGCACACCCGGTCCAATGAACCGAGATTCTGCTGAAGATTTTGCAGGGAATCAATCATTTGCGTAATGGGTCCCAGCAGCATCACGCAGTAGAATTCAAACATCACCAGATCACCGACTTTGAGTTTGCCCTGCAGCACCAGTTCGCCGCCATACCACATAATGACAATGCCAATGGCCGGCACGAAAATTGACCAGCCGGTGGCCAGGAGTCGGCCCAGAATCGAAGTGAAGTATTGCTTGCGCACCAGCAGGTATTGCCGTGCCCCAAATTCCTTATGTTCACTGCGTTCACGCCGAAAACTGCGCACGACCCGGATGCCGGAAAATAGATCGCTCACCCGTGAGGAGAGCATTCCGCGATCATCCTGAATATTCCGCCACATGGGGCGCAGGCGGCGAAATATTAAAAGGTGAATCAGCACCACCGGCGGAATCAGGGCCGCAGCAACCGCGAAGAGCTTCCAGTTGGTGGCAATGAGAATCAGGAGAATGCAGATCATGCGGAATACAGCGCCCACCGGATTAACAATGGCATTCTGCACACCCCCCACCACCTGATCGGTATCGCTCATCACGCGGCTGATGATGCCGCCGGTGCGATATTCGGCCAGTTGCGCTAACGGCAGGCGTGCCAGGTGCTCATGCAGGCGCTGCCGCAGGGATGCGGCCAGCCGATAATTGAGTTTCTGCGTGGCCAGGACGCGAATCCAGGAAATGCTTACGCCGATGATTTCCGCGGCAATCAGTGCCAACACCAGCGCCAGCAGCCCGTGCGATGGCGAATCGGAAAACCAGTGCCGCAAACCGCCGGGCGGTAAATGTTGGGTAATCGGCAGCGGCTTACGTACAAAAACATAATCGATGCCCAGTTTCAGAACATAGGGCGGCGTCAGCGCGACAACCGAACTGACAATGGCCACCAGCAGCAAGGCTGTGACCGCACGATAATATCCGCGCAGCATGATCCGGTATTGTTGCAACAAATGCCGCTTGGAATATTTAAACGTGTGTTTTTCACCGGCGGGGCCTCCCATGGAATGCCGGCCGCCGTGGGATGGCGGTGGATCAACGCGTGGGGCATGAGGGTCTACCAGTCGATCCCCTTTTAATAATCCCTGGCGGAGTTTTTGACGGAATTCTTTAAATCGCGTGCGACTGGACTTCATCTATAATTTCGCCTGATAGAAACTTTATACTAGAGCCTGTCCTAATAATCTCGGCCATTCGTTGGGCAGGCCCAGCCATTATAGACACCTTTGAATAAAAAAATCAGCCTTGGATGCCAAGCGGCGTCCAAACGGATAAAATATGGGGCTTGGCCGCCGACGGGTAGATCGGCGCGGCCGGTATGACGAATGGAACATTCAATGGCCAAACTTGGCGTCAATATTGATCATGTGGCCACCCTGCGGCAGGCCCGGCAGGGCACGGAGCCTGACCCGGTGTGGGCGGCTGTGGAAGCTGAATTGGGCGGTGCCGATTTAATTACCGTGCATCTGCGCGAAGATCGGCGGCATATTCAGGATCGCGATGTGGAACTGCTGCGGCAAAGCGTTCAGGTACCGCTGAATCTGGAAATGGCGGCCCTGAAGGAAATGGTGGCAATTGCCCGGCGCGTTAAACCCGCGATGGCAACGCTGGTACCCGAAAAGCGCACGGAAGTAACCACAGAAGGCGGCTTGGATGTCGCAGCCAATAACCGGGCCATTTCCACAGTGGTAAGACGCCTTAGCGACATGGGCATAACCTGCAGCGCCTTTATTGATGCCGATCTGCGCCAGGTCCATGCGGCACAACAAGCCGGCTTTACGATTTGTGAATTGCACACCGGCCCCTATGCCTTGGCCACTGCCGGTCCCGCTCGGGATAAAGAATTTGAACGCGTGCGGGCGGCTGGTGAGGAAATTTTGAATTCCGGCATGCAGTTGAATGCCGGCCATGGCCTGAATTACACCAATGTGCAAACCATCGCCCGCTTGCCGCACTTAAGTGAATTGCACATTGGCCACGCCATTGTAAGCCGCAGCCTGTTCATCGGACTGCGGGAAGCGGTGGCCCGCATGAAAATCGCGATGTCAGGCGTGGGCTGAAATTGAATTATGATGGAGTTTGATACATGTTTCATGGCACATTTACCGCGTTAATCACGCCTTTTCGCAACAATGTTCTGGATGTTGCCGCGTTTGAAAAGCAGATTGGATTTCAGGCGCAGCATCAGTTACAGGGTATTGTTCCGGTAGGCACGACGGGAGAATCGCCGACGTTATCCCATGCGGAGCACAAACGGGTTATTGAAATTGCCGTCAAAGCGGCGCGCGGTACGGGCCTGAAGGTGATTGCGGGAACGGGTTCCAACAGCACCGATGAAGCCATCGAACTGACCCAGTTTGCCAAATCCGCCGGTGCCGACGCTGCGCTGATGGTCAATCCCTATTACAACAAGCCCACACAGGAAGGACTGTATCGACATTTCAAAGCGGTGGCCCAGGCGACGGATATTCCCATTGTGCTGTACAACATTCCGGGCCGCACCGGGATTACCATGAGTGTCGGCACGATGGTACGATTGATAAAAGATTTCAAAAATATTGTCGCGGTAAAAGATGCTGCGGGCAATATTGATTTAACCACCGAAGCCGCTTCGGCGGGCCTGACCTTGCTGTCCGGTGATGATTCCATGACGCTGCCGATGATGGCAGTGGGAGCCAAAGGTGTGATAAGCGTGGCCAGCAATATTGTGCCCGGGCAGGTGCGAAGCCTGGTGGATGCGGTAAATGCGGGTAATTTCGCATTGGCTCGCAGCATTCACCACAAACTTTTCGCGCTGTGCAAAGTGCTATTCATCGAAACCAATCCAATTCCCGTAAAAACCGCGATGGCCTTATTGGGTCGCGACACAGGCGAAATGCGGTTGCCGTTGTGCGAAATGGCGGAGGCCAATCGTGAAGTGTTGACCCAGGCACTTATTAACGCCGGGATGCTGTAAGTTTATTGTACACTGGCAACCGGCAATAAGGGTATGGTAACATCGTTGAAGTTGTTGTTCGCCCATCGAACTTTCAGGAGAATTTATGGCTAGTTACAACCGATCCACCACATCGACGCAGGATGTTGCCCTGCTGTTGATCAGGCTGATTATTGCGGCCATTTTCTTATATCACGGTTCGCAAAAACTATTTGGCGCCTTTGGCGGACCCGGCCTGAAGGGCTGGCACGGCATGATTGTTTCCATGGGCATGCCCATGCCATGGGTCAGTGCTGTTCTTAGCGCCTGTGCTGAATTTTTTGGCGGCCTGATTTTTCTGGTCGGTACGGGCCTGCGCATTATCGCTGTTCCCCTGGCTGTTAACATGATGGTGGCGACATGGGTTACTCATGGCCACGGATTCAATGTCATGAATAACGGATGCGAATATCCTTTGTGCCTGCTGGTGATCGTCGTGGCGATGTTCCTTATGGGGCCGGGACGCTTCACGCTGGGAGCACTATTCCGCGGCGTACGGCCGGGCGGCGCATAAGTCCAGCGCGCCGTCGGAAACAATAACGTGTGATTAAGTTATATTTCGATTCAAACTCAACGCTGCCCCATTGAGCTATGGGGCGCATCGTGGCTGGGGTTGGAGGCTGATGTGGGAAACATTCGCGGCGGCGTTTTTACGTTGGAAACTATTTTCACCGGAGGCCCGGTTCAACATGGCGGTGCCTGGGCCTCTGCCGCGCGTGAGGATTACCTTTGCCGCGTGCCGCAAGAAAATCGGTGCGAATCAGTGCGAATAACACCACCATCAGCAGGAGAGCGCAGGAAATTGCCGCTGTAATTGCTTTAAGGCGGCGGCCACGACCGTCCGCCTGCACGGGGGCGTGCAGCAGACAAAAGGCTTCGTTGTGAATCTTTGCTTCCGCGACGCCGGCTTCCCGCAGTGCCTGGATCATACCGGCAGTAAACGCGCCGGGGCCGCAAATCCAGAATGTTTTTCCATTCAAATCATCCTTGCAGTATTTTTTTAGCAACGCCATGTCGATGCGGCCTTTTTCACCGTGCCATTGTTCATCCGCCCGGCTTAATACATGAACCACTCGAACGCGACCCTCGCTGCGGTTACGCAATTGCTCCAGTTCGTCAAAAAAAGGAATATCGCCGGCGGATTTATTGGCATATAACAGCAGTACCCGCCGATTTTCCGCACGATCAGTCAACCACCGGATCATGCTGCGAAACGGTGTGATGCCGATACCGCCGGCGATAAACACCAGTTCATCATTTCCCCTGTGGAGGCGATGGGAAAATCGACCGAATGGCCCATGCACCGTGACCACATCGCCCGGCTGGGTCATGCCGATGGTGCGCGTGAAATCGCCAAGCTCTTTGATGGCCAACATAAGTCCATCCGTCTCACTGGGGCTGGAGGCAATGGTCCAGGCGTGTTCTTCTCCCGGGGCATCAGCGCCGGTACGGTGAAAATGGAAAAAAGCAAATTGTCCCGGACGGTAGCGCAAAGACCGTCCCCCGGCCCCCGGCTGTAATTTAATTTGCCACACGCCCGCGCTGATCTTGCCAACCGACTGAACCACATACCGATATTCCTTCAGGCGGCGCGGCTGAACGATATGACTCCAGATCAGGGACCAGAATGCCGCTGCTATCACTATCGCCACGGCAATCCGCAGCGGCCATGGCGCAAAAGCTCCGCTGGAAAGCAGGCCGTGGGTAAAGGCGACAACCAGTACCGCCAGCCCCACAAAGCGATGCGTGACGCGCCATTTTTCAAATTCAACTCGCAGTTGCGATCTATAAATGCTTACAATAATCTGAGCCGTCAGCAACAGAATCGCAATTCGCCCCAACTGTAAATGCCAGGGCAGCCATAACCGCGTTAGCAGACCGATATTCAGGTAGGACAACAGGGCAATATGCAGGAGAATCGCACAAAAGCCGACAATGGCCATTCTGCGGTGGAAAAGCATCACGGCATCCAGACCAAAGGGATCCGTAACCCAGTAATATCGGGCGGCCAGAATAAAGCTCGTTGCGATGATCATCAAGCCGGCCAGCCCCAGGCCTAATGCGATCTGTTTGATAAACTGCCCGGCAGGCACGACGCCGCCGGTGGATGCCAAGGCCAGCGGGCCAAGCAGAGCGGCCACATATAACACGATCAGGAGAACTGCCCGACGGTGCCGGGTAGATGCTTCCTCAGGCATGGTATCGACCGTTGTGTTCGCGGCCTCCGCTGCGGATGTTGCCATATTTCCGATCCTTAAGCCATATATTTTGCGTCCCCAAACGTGACGCCGCTTTGTAGTATACGTTTCCGCCGCCGGGAAAGCTGACCGCCATGCAGGAAAATCGCAAGGAGCCTGTCCGAATAATCGCCGGGTTGCGATCCCGGCGCGCCGGGACGATTTTTGGCACCTTGGGCATCGTCGCGTCACAGAGCACCGTGGTGATAACCCGGTGGTTGGTCGGCGGCACTGGATCAACCACCGGATTAATCATCTGGTGCTCTACAGATGACGGCGATGGCGTATCTCAACATGATGGTAAAGCTGCGTCGCAGTGCGGTTTCTCCAGTAATGCGGTGAATAGGCCCCTTAATTACCGCATGTAATGCGGTGATTAACCTTGCAGATGCGGTGAAAACCATGTATAATCTCCGCAGATTTTGCGGAGAATACGCGATGTATATTTACCAGCAGCCACAATGGCCGAAATTTCAGTGGAATACATCCGAGCTTGCTGTCTTACTGGTGGAAGTGCGTCACCTGCAGGGACGGTTGCTGGGGCGGATGGAATGTCTCGGATTCCAGTTGCGTCAGGAAGCAACCCTTGAAACATTGGCGCAGGATGTTTTACAAACCAGTGCCATTGAAGGACAGGTGCTGGACACACAATCGGTACGATCATCACTTGCAGGGCGACTGGGCTTGGACCTCGGCTCGCTGGGCCAAATTGACCGCAACGTAGAGGGCATTGTTGAAATCGTGCTGGACGCTACCGGCAATTTTGCCGCGCCTTTGACCCGGGAACGCCTTTTCGGTTGGCACGGCGCATTATTTCCGACCGGCAGAAGCGGCCTGCGACGTATTACCGTTGGCTCATGGCGCTCGCGTGAAAGCGGCCCGATGCAGGTTGTATCCGGCCCCATGGGGCGTGAAACAATCCATTACGAGGCACCCGGCCATGACCGGGTTGCCAGAGAAATGGCCCGCTTTATACAATGGTGCCGTGGTGCACCGCACCTCGATCCGGTGATGGCCGCCGCGATTGCGCACTTCTGGTTTGTTACCATCCACCCGTTTGAAGATGGTAACGGGCGCATCGCCCGAGCCATCGCCGATATGATGCTGGCACGCTCGGAAAATACGCCGCAACGCTTTTACAGCATGTCCGCACAAATTCAAAAGCAGCGCAAGTCCTACTATGACATACTGGAAAGCTGCCAGAAAGGATCGCTTGACATCACCCCATGGATGCACTGGTTTCTGCTAAGCCTCCAAAGTGCCCTGCGTGCGTCCGAATCCACACTTGAAGCTGTGCTGTTCAAGGCCCGCTTCTGGAGAAGCCATGCGGGCGAATCATTCAATGAACGTCAACGCAAAGTACTCAACCGCCTGCTCAATGGATTTGAAGGAAGGCTTACCACATCAAAATGGGCGAAGCTCACCCGGTGCTCCCAGGATACCGCCCTGCGCGACATCCATGATCTGCTGCAACGGCGCATACTGCTTCGCGACCAGGCTGGCGGCCGCAGCACGGGGTATCAGCTATTTCCGCTGGGGTAATGGAAACTTGGGCATGAGTCGCTTATGCGCGATTTTGCCAAATTTGCTCGGCCGGGTACTATTCTGAGGCGTACGCAGTGAAGGTGGCAAGCCCACATTAGCCGCTTTACTGCACCATCGCGTTTTGCAGGTTGCTGACGGTAACAAAGCGGAATTGGCCTGCGGATTTCCTGGGCGAGTTGCTGTAATTCCTTGCGATCTCCATTGATGGAAATAACATCGATGTGCTGGTGTGGCGTGCGTAGTTTGGCAATCTGCGCGGGCAGATCGGACTGGGATAAAAAGACCTTGGCGGTTACAAAGATACGTACCGGCCTAACGCCACGATAAGAACGACGATGACCGCTATAACAAAGAGAAAAATAAAGGCCCCCAAGGCCCACAGAAGCAGCGTATTTTTCTCGGCGGGAGGAATCGGTTCAGTTGGCTTTTTTTTGGTAACCGGACGAATCGGCGGTACTTTGCGTGTGATCATCGGGGATTGTGGTACGCCGGATAAGGTGTCCGGAACGGCAGGTTTGGGAGTTGGGCGTCCTGTTTTTTTCCCCGGCGGTAAGTCGGAATGCATGGAAGAGCTGGTAAAGCCTCCGCTTCCGGATGATGGCGGAGCCGCGGGTCTTTGTGAGGATTGATCACGAAATCCGCTGGCGGATAAACCAGGGTCTTCATTGGGATCGCGCGGGCGGCTGCCGGGGGCGCTGGTGCCGGGGTCCGCGGGGCGTGTTCGTCCGGTGTTGGTGGAACTGACGGTGGCAGGCACCTTTAACAGAGATCCGCATTTGCTGCACCGACATACGCCGCCACGGAATCCTTCATCGAGTTCCAGACGACTGTGGCAGTGATAGCATTGAACAACAATGGCCATAATGGATCAACCCATTTCCGCAAATGTTCCCGGCCGGCGGTTATGCACCTCCGGAAACTCCACTTATTTTATCATGGTTCGACTTCAAAGCGAGAAAAATCCGGATTTATCATCCGGTGCAGGGATCTGATGGCGTGGGGAGAAAGTGTAATATCCGCATCAGGAATATTACCGCCGGCCAGAATCAGACGGGATCGGCCCGATTGCAATATCCATTCATCAAGTCCCAGGGGACCGGGCAAATAATTGACCACCCGATAGCGGCCGACGGTCGGCTCAACGGGCGTAACAAGGTGAAACGAATAATCGGCAATAAAATGGCGGCGAATCATGACATCAATGCGCGATGCGTGAAGAATAAGATGAGCGTCCATGGGGCCAAGAATGACTTTTACTCCCGCGCCGGCCAACATGGATCGGGCCTGCAAGCCAGGATTCAGCCGCAAGATCATGGCAGGAGTAATGCGATATAGCCGCGCCAGATAATCCAGAGAATTTCCCCCCTGCACAGTGATAAGTTTCACTAATGTATCGCCGGGGACAATCGCGGAACCTAAAATACTATGTCGATTAATCTCCATGAGCATGGATCGAATGGCAACCGCCTGCCTTTCGCCAAAGCCGGAAATATGCCGCAAGGCTGTTTGCAGAGTTCGCCGAGCTTTCAGCAACCGCCTTTGGCGAAGCTCCAAACGAGCTTGGCTGACTTGCCGGCGCGTACGGACCAATAGCCCAGGCGACAGAACGTGAAGAACTTCCGGCCCAGCAGCGGGGGCGAGATCAGATGTGAAGCTTTGAGCCAGCGGCCCGGCGTCCGAATTATCCGGCGACGAGAAGGGCGTAGCAGGATCTTGATTCGTCGTCGGTTGTTTGGCCAGCGGCGCTGTTATGGCATGGTGCGGCTGCAACGCCTTGAGGACCTGCTTGCGTACTTTAATCGCTTGCCAGGCACCCCATATCATCAGAATGCTGACGATAATCCAGAGCAGAGCATCCCGTGATTTTGGCGCTGAACCGGATTTAAAGCGAATAGCCATGCCGCTCACTGTACACGCACTATGCACCTTTGATCCACTGATGCCGGCGGATATTCAACACAAAACCGGGCCAATCCGTTAAACTGTATTCCCCTGTGAAGAACCGTCACAGTAACCCCGGGGGCCGTCCCGGGCGGAGATGGAGCCATGCCTTTGCAATGTTTGCCCCGGCGGCGCATGCAGGCTCCTGGAAAACGAAAATGCAAATTGAAGGATTAACACCATGGAAACCCCTTATCTGACAACTGATTTACCCGGGGTCGGCGGGCAGATTAAAATTCGACCCGATGATTTCATCGTGGAGGAAATTCCACTTTATGAACCATCCGGCAACGGCATTCATTGTTATGCACACATTGAAAAACGCGGCATTCCCACTCTGGCGGCGGTGAACGTATTTGCCAAGGCTTTGGGACGGCGTTCTATAGAAGTCGGGTATGCCGGGTTGAAAGATGCCCAGGCGGTAGCGCGGCAAACCTTCAGCATTGAGCATGAAGGGCATGAACGCATCGCAGCGTTAAAACTGCCCAACATCAAAATTCTGGCGGTGAAACGCCATACCAATAAACTTAAAATCGGTCACTTGGCAGGCAATCGTTTTACAGTCAAAATTCGCCGGGCGGAATGGAGCCTGCCGGGCGGATCGCTATCTGAGGCGCAAACACGGGCGGCGGCGGTACTGGCAAGATTATCGCGAACCGGCGTGCCGAACTTTTTCGGCATGCAGAGATTCGGCATGAGAAGGGATAACCATCTGCTGGGGCTTTTTCTGCTGCGCGATCAAAGCAAGGAGTTTCTCACGCGGTGGCTGGGAGAACCTGATGAAAGCGTGGATCACGGTTCCGTGCTTCAGGCTCGCCGGCATTTTGCCAATAACAATCTGGAATTGGCCAATGCCCATTGGCCGGGACACTTGCGCGACGAGCGACGAGCGCTAAGCATTCTGGCCAGAAATCCGGGGCAGTGGGATAAAGCCATGCGGGTGGTGGATATTCGCCTGAAGCGACTGCTGATCTCGGCGTTGCAGGCCCATTTGTTTAATGAATTGCTGCGCAGGCGTATGGGCGAGTTAAATAAAATCCTGCCCGGTGATTTGGCGTGGAAACATGATATTGGGGCGGTATTCCGCGTGGAGATGGCCGACGATAAAGTGCAAATTGAGCAGGCCCGCTGCGATCAACATGAAATTTCCCCGTCCGGCCCCATGTTCGGCTACCGCATGACGCAGCCGGAGGGATTGCCGCTGGAAATGGAAAATAAAGTTCTGGCGTCTAATGACCTGACACTGGAAGCCTTTCAGGGGCCGCGGGCCTATAAGACCAAAGGCTCCCGCCGGCCCATGCGGTTTTTCCCCACCGATATGCACCTGAACACCGGCACCGATGACGTCGGGCCGTACCTGGAATTAAAATTTGTTTCACCGCCCGGCTGCTTTGCCACAGTTCTGCTGGGGGAAATCATGAAAACCGATGTGCCGGAACAATAATATTCTGCATAGCGTTGCCGGAGGCGATCAGATGCGATGTGGCATAATTCACGATTTCACCGCCGAGCGTTGATCTTGATGGTCAATAATTCCTTGGCAGGCGATGTACCGAGAATATCCTGTTCAATAATGGCAATCGCCTGCCGCTGAACCCGCCATACAAAATGTTCCGCGACATCGGACACATCCACCCAGCGGAAATCATCATGTTCGGCATCGATGATCACTTTGGCGTGCGGTGCGATCTGCGCAGCGAACACGGGCAAAACCGTCACTCGGTCGCGTGCGCGATGATAAAAACTTTCCAGATATTCCACCTGAAAAAATTTTGTCGGCACAAGCTGCGTTTCCTCTTTAAGCTCCCGAAGTGCCGCGTCGATGGCGGTTTCCCCTGACTTTATCCCACCGTAAACCGTTTGCCATGTTCCGGCGTAGTCGCCCGACCCTGCCGCCCGATGCAATTGCAGGAACTGCGCTCCACCCGACAAAAGCCTAAACACATAAACCGCCACGCGATTAGACTTCACCTTGGGCATAAACCAGCTCCGTAATAACGCCTGTGTTGTACCACAGCACCGGTGGCGCGGGCAATGACCTGGTGGTACGCTGCTAATGATCCCGCTGGGCTAATTCGATGACCAGTTGGGCCAGGGGGTGGGCGGCGGGGCCAAGGCGGGCGGCCATGTCCTGGGCGATTTGAACCTGCTTGGCGAGATGTTGGCGCGATTCTTCCAGGCCCAACAGCGACGGATAGGTCAGCTTTCCAATAGCCGCATCCTTGCCGGCCTTTTTACCTAGATTCTCCGCGGTGGAAGTCGCATCCAGCACGTCATCCACAATTTGAAATGCTAAACCTACGGCTCGCCCTAACGCGTCAACGGTGTGTAAATCCGCCTCAGAAACACCGCCGGATAAGGCCCCCATGCGGCAGGCGGCGTTAATCAGCGCGCCGGTTTTCATACGGTGAATGCGCTGCAAATGTGTTAATGAGCCACTGGCCCCTTTGGACTTTTCCGCCGGGTAGCATGTGTCCAATATCTGCCCGCCGATCATGCCCGCGGCCCCCGTAGCCACGCCCAGTTCTTTGACCAGCCGGATAGCCAATGCCGGATCAGGCACGTGCGTTGCCAGCAATTCAAAGGCCAGGGTGTTCATCGCGTCACCCGCCAGGATCGCAACGGCATCGCCATAAACTTTATGATTGGTGGGCCGACCGCGCCGGAGATCATCATTGTCCATCGCAGGCAAATCATCGTGCACCAGCGAAAAACAGTGAATGAGTTCCAAGGCACCGGCCGCCGGTAATGCCGCCGCTTCATCGCCCCCCACCGCCCGGCAGGATAACATTGCCAACGCCGGGCGGATGCGTTTCCCCGGACCAAACAGGCTGTAGGAAATGGATTCCATCAGAACCGGCGGTGCGTCAGGTACGTGCGCGAGAACCCCGCGAAGAAAATCATCCGTTTGCAAAGCGAATGATTTAACCATATCCATAATATTACAACTTGATGCAACCGGTGCCGATGCAGCCATGGTGCCTCCTAAAAATTCCGCGGCCAAATTATACCGCACGGCTCATTATTTCGCACAGGCACCCTGAAGGCGCCGAGCAGGCGGAGAAATTGCCACGCCCGGCGATAATAAATTAATTCGGTTGCTGGATTCATACCCGCTGATGCGGTATGACATAGAGTGGCGATGGTATTGGAGATACACTCATGCGCGTGAGTAAAATTCTGGCGGCCCTTGTGATTACCACTCTGACACCGGCGGGCGCTGGTATCGCTGCGACCTGGCAACCCCATATAAATACGGCCAATTTACGCGATACGATTACCGTGCAGATTATTCATCACGCGCAGCCGGCCATTGTGTCTATTACAGCTAAGAAAATTATTGCGCGCGAAGTCAATGTTTTCGGCAATATGTTCTTAGCGCCGGGGTTTGGAGAAATCGTCCGCACGCCCGCCGATTTTCTGGGTAGCGGATTTATTATTCAAAAGAACGGCTACGTGGTGACCAACAATCATGTGGTGGATCAGGCCAAACAGATTTCCGTGACCTTATCCAACGGGAAAAAATATGCCGCTCACGTTGTCGGCAGCGATCCGCAGGCGGACTTGGCGATTTTGAAAATAACCGCCGCCACCGGCCACACATTTCCAACGCTTCCCCTGGGGGATTCTTCGACGTTGATGATTGGTGAACCCACGATCGCCGTGGGCAATCCATTCGGATTCAGTCAAAGTGTCAGTACGGGAATTGTCTCAGCGATCGGCCGGGAAATTCATGAGCCGAATAATCCGGTACCGCTGAAAAACCTGATACAAACGGATGCCGCAATTAATCCCGGCAACTCCGGAGGCCCGCTGTTAAATGCGTATGGGCAGGTCATCGGCATCAATACCGCCATCCGGGGCAATGCCCAGAATATCGGCTTTGCCATCGGCGTGAACAGACTCTATGGACTCATCAGCACCCTGATGAACCCGGAAATCACCAATGGCGTGCTGATTCCCGTCACATTTGCCGGCCAGAGAACATTTCATTCGCCGGCCACCATTGACCAGCACGTTGTGATTGCCGGAACACATGGCCCGACGGTGGTGTCCGTAGACGGAATTCCCACTCCGAATTTACTTGATGCGTATGCGGCCCTGCTGACCGTGACGATTGGGGAAAAAACTGTGGTGGTGGATTTTTCCAATGGCACAAAGAGAACTTACCCCGTGAGTGTGGCCCCGCCGACGCCGGCGCAGATCAAGGTGCGGCGAATTATTCAAGCGGTCAAGCAAGTCATGGGCTGTACGATCGAACAGGTAACGCCGACACTGGGGAAAAAATTTAATCTCGGCGTAAACAACGGCCTGCTTATTACGCAAGTGAATGCCGGCTCCATGGCGGCCCAGGCAGGGTTGAAACCGGGGGATGTGCTGGTGCAGTTAGGCCCGTATCGCATCAGAACCCTTACGGATCTTGGATCCCTGCTGCCGCGCCTGCCCAATCAGGGGCAGGTTCTTGTCAGGGTGGTGCGCCATCATCGGCTGGGCCAGGGGTATTTAGCCATGCCAGGGAATACGCACTGATTCTGTAATAACCTAAACGCGCACGGTTTCAGAAATCGGGATTGAATAGAACCTGGAATCTGGAATCTGGAACTTGGAAGGCTTTGGAAGCGCTGCCGCTGCTATTTTGCTCAACGAATATTCCGCTCTCTACTGAATATTCCGAATGTACTGACGCTACTGACAATACTGCGTTTACTGAATGTTCTGCATGTACTGCGCCATTACGGAATAACGACCTGCCGCGGTACGGATGTGGCGGACCAGCGCAGCATCCAGAGTTGCGGCAGCGGTACGCGCTCCACGTGGCCGTCTTCGTATGAAACATTTATCGCTCGACCATGGCGATCAATGCACAGGCGGCCCAATCCGCCGGGACCTTTCGGGGCACCGGTGGGGTATCCCGTATTAAGTGTATAAGGCAACTGCGGCGGCTGATTGCTGCTGTCGGGCCATGTGTCCGCCCAGATGGCATCGGCAAATACCGGCGTCTGCGGCCCGGGCGTCTGATCGCTGTAGCTGAAATAGGGTTGCAATCCCAGGAGCTGATGGAACTTGTACCAGCGCAGGGGCTTGGGGTCGGCAGCGGATGCCACCAGCGACGTATCAAAGAGCCACGCATTGATGCCATAGCTGCCGAAATGCCCGGCGATCGTCGGCTTGTTCCACCAGGCCGCCGGACCCCAGGTGGTAAATGCGTCGCCATAACCAGCCGAGCCGGGAGCCAGTGTCCGATTGGGCGTGCTGGGACAAATCAGGGCCGCCTGCTCAACGGCCGGAATATAAGATGCGGTATTCTGATCCTGAAATACGGGCGGCTGATTGGCAAAATAAGGCCCCAGCATTTCCAGCCAGTACATGTTGGGCAGGTCGGGATCATAAGGAAGTCCGTGGGCATGTTCTTCGGTAAAATATTCGATATAGGCTGCGCCCATTTCATGCAGATTGGACGCACAGACAGTAGCCTGTGCCGCGCGGCGGGCCATGGCCAAAGCAGGCAGGAGTAACGCAATCAAAACGGCGATAATCGACACGACAACCAGCAACTCAATGAGAGAAAACGCCCGGCGCGGCGCGGCCACGACACGCTGCAAAAGACGTGGGGGTTGAGAGTTTGGCGATAAATTAACCATGCCATTCATCCAGGCAAATTCTATCAGATTACATGCCGCAGCGAAAATTCTCAAAAACGCCGGCCGCGTGCACGCCTATTTATAAAGCAAGGCCTTGCGCGAAAACCGCGCACGATGGTGATTCCCCTTTCGCTCGGGGCGGCAGCGGGGCCGATAATGCAACACCTGTGATTTTTGCATGAGTGGAACCCGTAGAACATCGAATCTAAACCTGTATTAAAAAATATGCCGAATCATGTGATCCGAAAGACGCGCTGCGTCGGGAAGGATCCTCGTGGTTATGGGCTGTTTCAGGCGGATTTTCGGACAATGTTCTTATATCCATCCCTTGGATTATGCCGATAAATATCAGGTAGATGCAATCGCGACCTCTCATTGCATCGGAGTAATGTTCTATGGCCAATGCTGATTTAGCATCTCTGTTCCCCGTTGTCATGCCACATATTCAACGGTGGTTTGTCTGTGAAGAAGCCGCGATACTGCGAAACGGCATTGCCCTGACTGGCTCGCAGGCGAAAGAAGCCCGCCTCGCAGGCGTACAGAAACCCGGTAGAGTTCGCGTGCAGGCGGTAGACGAAATTAAAGTTCATGGCATTGGGTTAATGCAGAAGCTGGCTCCCGGATTGCAGTTAGTTCGCCCCGACAGCAGCGCGATGACGTTCGGCTATGGTATCATTATTCGAAGAATCTACGCTAAAGATCGTGCGGTACTTCTGCACCATCTTGTGCATGTGGCACAAATGGAAGAACTGGGGGGATCCGAAAATTATATCAAACGCTACGTCAATGATTGCCTGCAATTTGGCTACGGCAACGCGCCTCTGGAAATACAGGCGAGGTTTATAACCGAACAGGCCATGCAGGTTGTTGCCCCGCAAGACGCCTGCAGCCGCTATCGCACCTACGCCGCCGTGGATTTTTCCGGCGACGACTCGGCGAACAGTTGGTCGTGGCGGCCCAGTCGGCAACCAGTGGGATAGTACTTGTATGGTATACTGGTCTGTGTGAATTCGATAGGCCCCAAAACGCCAGGCGTTGCACTTCTCGCATGTAATGCAATTATCACAGAGGCCCTGCGCACACATCGCCGCAACATCCTCATCAAGGCCGCCGTCGGATTATCCGGAGCTTTGCTTACCCCGGTCCTTGTGGGTGCTGTCGCCACGCTGATGATGTTTTACATTGTGATCTGGATTATTGTAGTGGGTTCAGCATCTGTGGCGATTCACATTGGCCTGGCCATTTTCGCGGTTTGGGTGTTGTTTTATGGCGGTCTTATGATTGTCGCGTGGAAGCGCGAATGGACTACCCGCATTTTCTTTTATCAGTCCAGCGAGCGCCGCCCCCCGGTTGATTTATTCCCACTAACCGTCAAATCCCCGCGATTTTATATTCCGCTGGGCATGGATTTATTGCAGGAAGACATACCCCCCCATTGGGTGATTCGCGTAGCGTGCTACTGGGCCGACATCATGGTTAAAGCCCGCCTGCAATGGGACGTGTACAGGTTTGCGGCTCAGGCCGACAGGGTGCCGGCGGCCGAAATCATTCTTGCGATCAGTCAAGCGACCGGGGCATCGATTCAAGTCGATCCATTGATCAATGACCGCATGACCCATGAGCAACTTCACGCGGCCATTTGCGTACTGATAATTCTTGATATTGCCGCGTTGAATACTGATTGGTCGAAAATCTGGCTCAATCGTGCCGTCCGAGAAAAGCTGGGATTGAATCCGGAACCCGGAAAAAAACAACAAATACACAGCCCATACTCAAGGCCCGGCAGGTCTTGAACCGAACAGTTAATTATGCAAAATGTTTGCGACACACTTGATTCACGCCAGCGCTTTATCGACAATGCGAAGATGGCTGGTATGGAATTAGTTTCGATTGCCGAGTTACTCAAACGCCGCGAACAATCGCGCGAAAAGGAATTGCTCTGGATGCTGGGCATCGGCATAGCCTTGAGTTTGATATTGCCTGTGCTCATGGGGTCCATGGCTTATTTTGCTTATCGACAATTTTCCAGCGGGTCTGGATCATGGTTCGGATGGCTGGCCTGTGTGATTTTTTTCACCGCGTTATTCGTTCCCCTGCTGCTCCTGCGCGAAAAGTCCAACATTGCGCCGGACGCAGCTATTATCCGCACGCGGGAAGATGATGATGGCCGCAGGGTGGTTTCCGTCATGGAAACAGAAGTGGACTTACAAAGTTTCGGACCGCTAGGCTTGCAACTCAATGATGATCAAGCGGACGTGGAACAGTGGTGGATTCGACCCTTTTTTTTCGGGCCGCGGATGGTTGTGCGAGCCATGCCGCTGCGCAAACTCTTGCAACTTCTTTCCGCCAATACAGACCGCCCCCGCGCCTCGGAAGTACTGATCAAGCTGGCAGCACGGGATCGGGGGGTGGCCACCACTGATCTTTTGAAGCCCGGAGAAGAGCCGGCGACACTGACACCCACCCTGGCTTATCTGCGGCAATTGGACTGGGTGGATTGCGGTGCCGACGGCTCACGAATCTGGTTGAATTCGAGCCGCCGCGATCAGATTACACAAATTTTGGATCAATTTGCCCCAGTGTCCAAACCCGGCAGATCCAGGTAGCACCGGGGCAATCGCGCCGGAACTGGAAAAATATCTTATCATGCGCGGAATATGCCATGGCTTCTGGACATTTTTTACTTTATCGGACTGCTGCTGGCAGGGCCATTTCTGCTGCTCAAAAGCCGCCGCACCGGCAAGTATCGCACCGACTGGTCAGGCCGACTGGGGCGAATTTCAGATGATGTTTGCAGAGTTTTGCAGGAAGCCTGCGGACAGAAGCGGGTGCTGATTCACTGCGTATCCGTAGGCGAATTATTATCCACGCGCAAACTTGTGGAAGAATTGCTGCATGGCGATCAAACCCTGATGGTGATTATTTCCACCACCACGGATACGGGTATGGCGCGGGCGATGGCTTTATATCCGGCGCAGGCGGGAGCACGGGTCGTTGCGGTGCGCTACCCCTTGGATTTTTCGTTTGCCGTACGAAATTTCCTCAACACTATCAACCCATCCCTGATTGCTTTGGTGGAACTGGAAACATGGCCCAATTTTCTGGCCTTGGCGAACCGGCGCTCAATTCCAGTTCAAATTATCAACGGGCGAATGACCGCCCGATCCTTCAGGCGCTATCGGATAATACGGCCGCTGATGCAGAGAATGTTGCGGCAGGTGGATCGCGTGAGTGTTCAAACGCCGGAAATTGCGAAGCGATTTGTGCAGTTGGGGGCCATGGCAGGAAGCATAGACGTTATTCCCACGATGAAATATGACAGCGCGGATTTCACGGATCAAATTCCCGGAGCACAGGCGATGGCGGGCTCGCTGGGCCTTCAGGATAATCACCAATTATTTGTGGCAGGCTCCATCGGCCCGGGCGAAGAAGAGATTCTTTTACCGGTCTACCAAACGCTGAGAAAAACGTGGCCGCAATTACGATTCGCCATCGTTCCGCGCAAACCGGAAGTTATCGGCCAGGTTATGGCAGCCATTCTGCACACAGGTTTGGAGCCTGTGTTGCGCACGCAACGGCCTGATGACCGTGGGAATGCACCGACACCGATCCAAAACGGGCAAGTGATCGTATTAGATACCATGGGGGAGCTTAAGAAGCTCTACAGTTTGGCATTTGCGGTGTTTTCGGGCCGGTCCTTGGTGGATCTTGGAGGTAGCGACATGATTGAGGTGGCCGCGCTGGCTAAACCGTGCTGTTTTGGCCCCAGCACGTATAATTTTTCCGATTCCGTGGCGTTGCTGACAGCCGGGGGTGCTTCCGTAACGGTACAAAATGGTCAGGAGATGCAGGATTTGTTGAAGAATTGGCTGGAACATCCGGAGGAAGCGCATGCGATGGGGCAGCGGGCCAGAGCGTGCGTGGAATCACAGCGCGGCAGCAGTAGACTTTATGCGCATCGTATGCTGAAAAACATTTTTCCAGCCTCTGCAACTTCCGGCGATCTGCCTCGTTATATTAGCAAGGGATAAGTGTTGCCGGATTTTTTTTCGGTGACAGCGGCGCGGCGTTGCGCGTGGCGAAGTTTATTGATAACCGTGTATACTGTTGATTTCCGGTTATACGCCGGATCACAGAATAGGGTTATTTTGCCTGTTTAATGGCATAAATAAATCGGAACGGATTTTTTCATGGTTGAATTGAAAAATAAATCTTCGCTGCTGGAAATTCGCGGGATGGTCAAGCGTTATACGCTGGGCGAAACCGAGGTTCTGGCCCTTAATAAGGTCGATTTAACGATTGAAGAAGGCGACATGGTCGCGATCACCGGGCCTTCCGGCAGCGGCAAATCAACCTTGATGAATATTTTGGGATGCCTCGACGATTTTGATGCCGGTAGTTATGTTATTTCCGGTGAGGATGTCTCCAAACTTACGGGCGATAAACTGGCGGATATACGCAATCGATTGATTGGCTTTGTGTTTCAAAATTTTAATTTATTGCCCAGGCTTTCGGCGTTGGAAAATGTCGAGTTGCCCCTGTTGTATTCGGCGCACAAAGACGCCAAGACTGCCGCCCGCAAGGCCTTGGAAGCTGTGGGCTTGGCGGATCGTATGCACCATGAACCCACGCAACTTTCCGGCGGCCAGCGGCAGCGCGTGGCCATTGCCCGGGCCATTGTCACGAATCCGGCGATTATTCTGGCGGATGAGCCGACGGGAAATCTTGATTCACGCGTCGGCCGGGAAATTCTGGACGTTTTTCACAACATTAATGATGAGGGCCGCACGATTGTCATTGTAACGCATGACGCGAACGTGGCGCGGCATTGCCGTCGCGAGGTGCAGATTCGTGATGGACAGATTATCGACATTATTGAGCATAATCGCGCTGCCAGAGAACTGGTGGCCCAGGCGGGTTGAGCTTGGCGCGCCAAGCTTTTCAGCAACATAATAGGAACGATCCCAGCAAAGGAGCCGCGATAAGCGGAACAGGTACGGATGAAAAAAGGTTTAATACTCATCGGAGTTATCGCAGTCGTGGTTATCGGTGCCGTTGCGTACCAGCATTATCACGCCACGGGCGCTCCAGTAGCACAGAAAGTGCTCACAGCGGTAGTCAAAAAAGGTACCTTGACCGTGCATGTGTACGCCACGGGAAATGTGCTGGCCAACAGAACCGTCGATATCAAATGTCAGGCCGGGGGTGAAATTACCAGCCTGCCGCTAAGCGCAAATGACCCTGAGGAACAGATTCAAATCGGTGATCTGGTGACAAAGGGTCAGGTGATTCTCACAGTTGATCCCACCCTGGAATTGCAGGCGGTCACGATCGCCAAACAGGATCTTGAGCAGGCCAAACTGACGTTAAATACCGCTGAATTGAGTTATGAGATTGCCGGGCAAAGCCTGATTACAACGCGGCAAACCGACGAAGCAAATTTGCTTTCAGCCATCGCGCAGGTGAAAAATGACAAATTGAATGTGCAGCGCGACGCCACACTGTTAAAAGAAAATCTCGCGGCTCAACAGACCTACGATACTGATTACACCACGCTGGTAAGAGATCAACAGGCCCAGCGGCTCGCCGAGGTGCAGCTCAGCCAGCTCAAACAGCAGGCCCTGCAGGTTAAGCTTCAGAAAATCAATGTGGATCTGGATAAAGTCGCGGTCCAGAAATCGCAGGCCAATCTCGATCAGGCCAATACCAATCTGGGATATTGTAAAGTGACGGCACCTTTCACCGGTTACGTGGCCAATGTGGATGTGCAGCAGGGACAGGTTATTGCGTCCGCCACCAATAATGTCGGCGGCGGAACGACCGTCATGACCCTGGTTGATACATCACATATTTATATCAACACAACTGTTAATGAAAGTGATATCAACCATGTGAAAATCGGGGATAAAGTGCAGATTACCGCCGCTGGAGCACCAGGGGTCGTATTTCCCGGCCGCGTAGCGCTGATTGCACCGGAATCCATTCAGGATCAAAGCTCCACCAGCGCCAGCGGTTCTACCAGCAATGTTGTCACGTTTCAGGCAAAAATTGAAGTTTTGGGTTCGCAAAAGCAATTACTCAAACCCGGCATGACCGCCAATGTGGATGTTTTTGCTGATAAACTGCCCAACGTGGTCTACATTCCTCTGCAGGCTGTAGTGATTCAAAATAACGAAGATAACGTGACGGTCGTACTGCCTGATGGCAGGCACATATTCAAGCCGGTCACGCTCGGGCAGCGTAATGATCTGGAGTGGCAGGTGCTGCACGGACTAAAGCCCGGACAGAACGTATTGATTCATCTAGGCGTGGCATCGAGCATGTGGACGCCGCACCACCACTGATTTTTGAGAGGTTAACCATGCTTTTCTGGACCACAATTAAAATTGCCTTACGCAGCATGCTGGCCAATAAACTGCGCGCCATATTGACCATGCTGGGCATGATCATCGGCGTGGCGGCGGTCATAGCCATGCTGGCGTTGGGCAACGGAGCTAAATCCCGAATCCTCGGATGGGTTTCCCGAATGGGAAAAAACACCATCACCATCTTCCCGCATAATCCCAAAATGCCTCCGGTGCTCAACGGCTCCGCCGAGCCGCTGTCGCTCGGCGACGCGCACGCCATGCTGTCAATTCCGGGCGTTAAATACGTTTCGCCCGTGGTAACTTCCGGAGACCCGGTAAAATGGGGCACCAATGAAACGTTCTGTAATATTGTCGGCTGCGCGTCAACCTATATTATCATCCATGATTTTCAGGTGCAGAGCGGGCACATGTTCAACGATTTTGATACGCGTGATCGGGCATCTGTGGCGGTCATCGGCCCGGAAACAGCGACTCGCCTGTTCGGATCGCAGGACCCCTTGGGGCATACCATTACCATCAGTACGGAACGATTCCAGGTGATCGGCGTGCTGGTGCCCAAGGGCCGGCACGGCTGGTTTGATCCGGATAATCAGGTCCTGATGCCCTACAGCACAGCCATGACCAAACTCATGGGCCGGGCAGTGGCATTAAACCATATCGACATGCAGGTGGAACATGCCGTAGACCTTACGCCTGTGCAGAATAAGGCGGAAAAGATTCTCCGCATCCGACATTCCCTGATCCAGGGCGATGAAGATGATTTCTGGATTTCCAATCAATTGCAGGTCATTACAATGGCCAACAATATTGGTGGAGCCTTTACCATGTTTCTGGGATCGGTCGCGGGAATATCGCTTCTGGTAGGCGGGATCGGCATTATGAATATCATGCTGGTGACGGTCACCGAACGTACGCGGGAAATTGGAATTCGTAAAGCCATCGGTGCCAGACGACGTGATATTCTCCGGCAATTTTTAATTGAATCGGTGCTCGTGAGCTTGTTGGGCGGACTTATTGGTGTGGCTGTGGGCGTGGTGGCGGCCCATTTTGTCAAGTTCCGGAATTTTTCCGGCCAGGTTGAACCGCACATGGTTATTCTTGCATTGTCTATTTCCGCCGCCATTGGTATTTTCTTCGGCTATTACCCTGCCCGTCGCGCCGCCGGGCTTAATCCCATTGAGGCTCTCCGATATGAATAAACCGTTTTCTCCGGTCCAAAAACATCAGATGAGCTTCCATGATCCGCGAGTCAAGCGGTCTTTATGTGCTGTGGCTGCCTTCAGTGCGATAACCAGTGTGTGTGGTTGCGCCAGCATTGATTCCGGCGGCTTTGAAAACTACCAGCACGCCGCGATCACCCATCAGCAGATCATTGAATCCGGCGCTTCCACGCGAACCTCGGTGAAAGAATTGCACGCCGTTTTACCGCCCGGCGCAGCACAGCCCACCAACCAGCCGACCGCCCATTTTGCCGGCAGCGGAAAAGTTATCAGACTTTCGCTGGCGGACGCCTTGGTGATCGGGTTAAAAAACAACCCCACGCTCCTGGTGCAAAGATATAATCCAGCCCTCTCTGAGGAACAAATTGTCGCCCAGCGCGGAGCCTTTGATCCGACAGTTAGCGCGGGTGTTCAGGCCTCTAAAAATCGTGTACCCACCAGCGGCGGTTATGTCACGGCCAGCGGGGGATACATTCCCGGCAGCCAGCATTTTGGCACCACAGATTCCGGCAACGCTAATGTGGGGCTAAGTGAAAAACTGCCCACCGGTACATCTATTTCCGCCGCCATGAATTCCAACCTCAATAGCAGTGAGAATGGCGGCGGCCAATCCACCACCGTGAATGGATCCATAACCGTCACCCAGGCCCTGCTGCAAGGCGGAGACTTGCGGGCCAACCTGGCGGGCATTGAAAGTGCGCGGATCGGCAAGAAAATCTCGGACTATCAACTGCGTGGCGAAGCGCTGACCATTACGGATGATATTATCCAAGCCTACTGGGCGTATGTGCTGGCACAACAGAATGTCCATATTTTAAAAACTGCTTTGGATGTTGCACAACAACAGGAAGATCAGACCAAAGAACTTATCCGTGTAGGCCGGACTTCGCCATCGGAATTCGCGCCAGCCGTGGCACAAACGGCGGTCACACGTGAGCAATTGGTCAGTGCGGTCGGTGCCATGAAAATCGCCCGACTTAATTTATTGAGCCTGGTGGCACCGGCGGATCGTCCGTTCTGGCAGGATCATTTGCAGCTTACCACGTTGCCATATATGCCCGGTGGCCCCACCGCCCCGCTGAAGGAGCATACGGAACTGGCTTTAAAAATGAGTCCGGTTCTAAATCAGACGCGCTTACAGATCGAACAAGGGGATTTATCGGTCATTCAAACCCGCAATGGTCTGCTGCCGGTGCTGAATATGTTTATCACTTTTGGAAAGACAGGCTACGCTGAATCTTTTGGTCCGGCCAGTGAAAATCTTAATGGGTCTCCCTATCAGTTGGTCGGAGGCTTGTCCTTTAATTATCCCATTTTCAATCGCACCCCCACCGCCAATTATCAAAGTGCGGTTCTAAGCCGCGATCAGGAAGAGGCCGCATTGGCCAACACCGTTCGCAGTGTGGAATTGAGCGTTCGCACGGCTTACATTCAGGCCCAGACCGACAACCAGCAGATTACCGCAACCGCCGCCACCACCGAAGCGCAAACGGAAACATTACGCGCCACCCAGGGCGAATTTAAAGTTGGTGAAAGCACCGCTATTTTGGTCTCGTTGGCGCAATCTAATCTGCTTGCAGCACGGTTGGCGGAGGCCCAGGCGAATGTCGCATATCTGGATGCTCTCAGCACGTTATATTTGCAGGAAGGTTCTCTGCTGGAGCGCTGCCATATCCGGGCACCCGGCGCTGTCGCGGTCAAACCCGTCGGACCCTCCTGGCTGCGACGCTGGCCTGATGGCGTGTTTCATTGATTGCACACGCTAAAATAAAGCCGAGCTGCGCACGATTCCAAGTCCTGATGGTTATACCACGGGCGCGGAGCCTGAAGCGGTGTTGGCCGGGATTTTAAGAAAATTAGCCAACAGTGTATAGCCTTCCGGTGTAAGAAAACTTTCCGGATGGAATTGCACGCCGTAGAGCGGCCAATGTTTGTGCTGCACGCCCATGATTTCTTTTTCCGCCGTCCACGCTGTCACAATAAAATCAGCGGGTAATGTACCGGGGCGAATGACCAGACTGTGATACCGCGCCGCATCAAAGGGATTTGAAAGGCCTGTAAACAGGCCCTGATTATGATGATAGATGGGGGATGTCTTGCCGTGCATGAGCCGATAGTTGCGTTCAACAACGGCCCCAAAGGCGTGACCGATGCACTGGTGGCCCAGACAAACACCCAGCACGGGCAGGCGCGGACCAAAGTGTTTGAGCACATCATTGCTGATGCCGGCTTCCCGTGGCGTGCATGGGCCGGGAGAGATAATAATTTTTTCCGGCCGCCAGGCTTCAATCTGGTCAATGGAAATTTTATCATTGCGCACCACTTCGATAACGTGCGTGGCATCAATTTCCCCCAGCCTCTGCACAAGGTTGTAGGTGAAGGAATCATAATTATCAATCAGTACGATCATGGTCAGGATTATATCGCCGGTAATTGTAAAGTGGAAAACGACTCCATTATCTTTCCAGATTCAGTCCGTGAAGCTGATCGGCGGTGAGTTTTATTTTCAAGGCGTTGCAGCTTTCACGCGTCTCGGCAATGGTGGCCGGGCCAATCATGGGGAACGTGGCGAACGGCTGCGACAGCACATAGGCCAAGGCGATGATG
The DNA here is from genome assembly GCA_021808105.1 of Planctomycetota bacterium. Classification (GTDB taxonomy): domain Bacteria; phylum Planctomycetota; class Phycisphaerae; order WQYP01; family WQYP01; genus JAMDCX01. The sequence goes on along the minus strand of JAKBCC010000031.1, from coordinate 7,208 downwards.
ATGGGGGTTACGCCCAGTTTACGGGCCAATTCGCAAGCTTTGTCCCGCCGGCGGAAATTATCAGGTGAATACCAACAGCGCACCAGATCGGCATCTGCGGTTTTTTCCGGTGCCGCCCGGTCGGTGAAAAAGCCGCGAGCCTGACTGCTCCAGGGCATGAGAATGATTTCATTGCTCATCAGGAAATCGCGCCATTCGATATCCGAGCTGGAAACGCACCCCGGCCAGGGAGGACGAATCATGCGCGCCAGACTGAAATTATTGCTGATAGCACAAAATCCCGTCAATCCGCGCGAACGAGCGCTGGAATTAAACGCTTCAATGCGCGGCATGCTCCAGTTGGAGGCACCAAACGCACGGATTCGTCCGGCGCGTTTATGCTCATTCAGCACATCCACAAATTCATCCACCGGCACCGCGGGATCATCACGATGAAGCATGTAAATATCAAGATAGTTTGTTTTTAGACGATCCAGACTCTCCATGAGTTGGCGGGTCAGGGCCGCCGGATTGCAATCGGGTGTATGGGCACCCTTGCCGATGATGACGGTCTGTTCACGAATACCGCGGTTGGCAACCCATCGCCCCAGGGCTTTTTCGCACACGCCCAGGGAATAAATATGAGCGGTATCAAAGGTATTGCCGCCCCGCTGAAAGTAATCGTCCAGCATCGCCTGAGCCATCGGAAAATCATGGATACTGATTTTATCAACCCCGAAAATCAGACGGGACACGGGCTTGTCCACCCCCGGCACGCGGCCATATTCCATGGACGCGGGTTCATGAACTGTCAGCGCCCCGCCATGCGGCGGGGTAAGACGATTTTCAGGCTTTTCATCGTCATACGTTACGCCCACCAGTCGCCGCCAACGGTCCAGCGTTTTCATGTTCTCCAGCGTGTCCGCCCAGCCCATCGCCGGCCAGGCCGGTTCAAGATGCTGCTTTTCAATAGCAGTGGCCGCCACGTCCGCTTCCAGCGTGTAAACACCCGCAGAAGCATCCACAGTGATTTCCTCCTGCGGTTTACCATGGCGACGAATAAAAATTTTATTGCCCTGGGGTTGCGGTATCCAGAGCCACGGAATGTAAATGCTGCCGCCGGTGCCATAAATATGAATGTCATTATTCAGCGTACATTGCAAGCCGGTGCTGATATTGGCCATGATATGATTGGGAAAGGCAAGTATCACCGACGCCAGTTCATCGACGCGGCTTTTCTCTCCGACAAAACCCGCGGCTGCCACATGCACAGGATCCAGAAAATCCTTCCCCGCTGCAACTCCGGCGATCAGACGCGCCAATGAAACCGGATAGCATCCCACGTCCAGTATGCCGCCGCCGCCAAGGGCATTGTTTAACAACCGATGTTCATAGTTCACCGCACATTGAAATCCGAAATTGGCGTGAATCATGCGCACATCATGGATCACACCTTCGCGCAGCAGTTGAATCAGCCGCTCCACGACCGGGTGACACCGATACATGAACGCTTCCATGAGAAATACGCGATTGGCCCGCGCCGCCTCGACCACGGTCATCGCGTCAGCGTAATTTAATGCCAGTGGCTTTTCGCATACGATGTGCTTACCGGCCATCGCCGCTCGAATGCACCACTTGGCATGGAAGGGATGCGGCGTGGAAATGTACACCACATCCACGTTTGGATCAGCTAACAGTGCATCATAAGTGCTGTGACGGTTAATTGGTGTTTCAGGCAGAAAATCCCGGCCAAAGCGCTGAGCTGATTCAGCACTGCGGCTGCCGATGGCTGCAAGATGACCTGTCTTCGAGGCCAAAAGCTCTTTTGCAAATTTGGCGGCAATCGTACCGGTGCCGAGGATACCCCATCGCAATGCGCCCGCCATGACAACTCCGGTTCAGTACAACGCCCAAGACCCTTCCGATACGAATATCCGGCTCCATAGTACTATACACCGTATCCGCGACGGTCATCATACCATGGCAACCGCAGCGGACCGGCTGGACTTAACGCCCGCCAAACGGGCTAATTCGTCGGCCTTGTCCGTGGCTTCCCAGGTAAATTGCGGCAGTTCGCGACCGAAGTGGCCGTGACGAGCCGTTTCACGGTAAATCGGACGCAGCAAATTCAGATGCTTGATAATGCTTTGCGGCTTAAGCGGAAATATCTTTCGTACCATATCACTGATGATCTGTTCATCAATGGTGGACGTGCCCTCGGTATCCACCAGCACGCTGACAGGCTCGGCGACGCCAATCGCATAGCCCAGTTGCACCTCACAGGCGGTGGCCAAGCCTGCAGCTACCACATTCTTAGCAATATAACGGGCCATATAGCTGGCCGAGCGATCCACCTTCGACGGGTCCTTGCCGGAGAACGCACCGCCGCCGTGGCAACCGCGACCGCCGTAGGTATCAACAATAATCTTGCGGCCCGTTAGCCCGGAATCACCGTGCGGCCCGCCGATCAGGAATTTGCCCGTGGGGTTGATGTGGAAAATCATCTGGCTGTTCCACAATTGCGGACACTCGGCCATGATGACCGGTTTGATAATTTTCTCAATAATTTCATGACGTGCGGCGTCGGAAAAGCTATCGGTTTTGGGATCGACCGCTTCATCGGTATGTTGGGTCGATAGTACCACGGTATGAATGCGAACCGGCTTATCGTCATGGTATTCCACGGTCACCTGACTCTTGGCGTCGGGCCGAAGCCACTTGATAGATCCGTCGCGCCGCAAATTGGCCTGTTGCTCGACCAGGCGATGGCTAAGATAAATCGGCAGCGGCATGAGTGATTTGGTTTCATTACACGCAAAGCCAAACATAATTCCCTGATCGCCCGCGCCCTGCTCTTTGGCATCTGACGCAGTGACACCGCGGGAAATATCCGCTGATTGGCTATGCAAAGCCCGTAACACAGCGCAGCTGCGGTAATCAAAGCCGGTGCGCGGGTCGTCGTAGCCAATTTCCCGAATCGCTTCGCGGGCTGTATCTTCGGCGCGATTGAGAGCTTCAATGCCCGCCTGATTATGCACCGTTACCTCACCGGCCAACACCACCAGGCCGGTGGTTACCAGGGTCTCGCACGCCACGCGGGCCAGCGGATCCGCTTGCAGGAGTGAATCCAGAACCGCATCGGATATTTGATCGGCCACCTTATCCGGGTGGCCCATGCTGACCGATTCACTGGTAAACAGGTGCTTTTTTGTCATCTTCCAATACCTCTCTTGATACAACGTCAATTTTGTCCGCATCGGGCAAAGCGCTACAGAATACACCAATCCGGCCCTCAAGCCAAATTACTTGCGGGATGAAAATCTGGTAAACTGTCCTGATGATGTCAGAGAAGTCCATAGATTCGCCTGTGTTGAAATGCCGTAGCCGCCCCGCAGGCCGCTGGAGTCCTGTAACATTCAATCGGCCCCATCAAGCGGTTGGCGAAACCGCCCAAATCGAAGCTGGGGCAACCAAACTCACCCCGGAAGCGCTGCTGCGGGGCAATGAATTGGTGATTCTGATGGTTCGTCCCTCATTTTGGTACATTGTCGCCACAAGTTTCCGCTTTTGCGGAGTTGTCATTTTACTGGGGATTTTGACGGTTCGTACCGGAGTTTTTGGGGATCTGCTACTGCCTGAAACCGCGTTGATTATTTCCGCCTCGCTTGTGGGCGTGCGTCTGATTTATGCGTTAATGGAATGGACCAGTCATTTGTATCTGTTGACGACCTGCCGCATTGTAACCATCAAAGGGGCGCGACACCCCACTATTTTTGAAGCGGGTCTGGCCCACATTTCCGAAGCCCGGCTGATTGAGCCGGCAGTGCAAAATATGCTTGGATTAGGCACCATTGGCTTTGCGGTTAACAAGGATATTGACCCCGGCAGCCTCTGGGAATGGATTCCCAATGCGCAACGCATTCACCAGCAGATTCAAGCCGCCATCAGCAAACGCAAGGGCACTTAGCTGTCACAGGTTTGCACGGCGCAGAACCTTCCGGATATTCCAGCACTTTCACACGCTGAAATCCACATCATGTCGTGGGAAAAAGTGATTACTGGGCCGAGCCGACATACGGCAACAACGCCATGAACCGAGCCCGTTTGATGGCATCCGTGATCATGCGTTGTTCAAACGCGGCGGCACCGATGCGGGTGCGGGGCTGAATTTTGCCGTTGAGAGTCAGCATTTTCTTCAGCGTTTCAGTATCTTTGTAGTCAACATAGACCTTGCCGGTGCTGGCGACTTTGCCAATCCGAATTTTCGGTCGGCTGAAGCTTTGAAACCGGGGTTTGCGCGTGGTTGTAGCCATGATTAAATCCTCAAGTTGCAGGTCACGCGAACAGGCTAAGTAAACACCCGCAATGACTGTCATTGCCGATGTGTCTGTTCGATGGTTGGCCGACATTTGTCGGCTACGTGATCCCGCGTAACGGCCCGATTCAACGGAAATAAGCTTTTCCGCTCAGGAGCAGACCGGGGCACCTGGTTTATTTCTTGTAATGTTCCGCGTTAATGGCGATATATTTTTTCCATTCTTCCGGAACATCATCTTCCGGGAAAATCGCTTTCACCGGACATTCATCAACACATAACCCGCAGTCAATGCAGGTATCAGGATCAATATACAACTGTGTCGCGGGGGAAAATTCCGACTCATCCTTCCGCGGATGAATGCAATCCACCGGACAAACCGCTACACATGAAGAATCTTTTGTGCCAATGCACGGTTCAGTAATAATATGTGGCATCGCCGCCAACTCCTCAAATCCAAAGCCCGATCTCCCGCCGGTCCTGTCAACCCGGTATCATCGGAATTCAGCATTATAAGAAAAACCCCGATTCCTGCAAATAGCGCCGGCAAGTCGGCAAGTCCGGGCGTGGCAATTTTTCCGGGCACCCCGCATCAACTCGACTGGCGAGCCGCCGGGTTTATCCCGGTGGGCTTCAGCATTCCTGTGAAAAGGCGACTTTTTTACCCCGCCCGGAAAAATGGCGACGCCCCCGAAAGAGACCGCGGATTTCGCGGGTTTCGCGGATAGCCACTGGGTTGCCGTGTTCCTGGATTTCCCTGCGAATTATGGACAGCGATGTTTGAGAGTCGCCATGGCAAATAGAACCACTTTTTTCCGCCGCCAATACCGGAACAATCCCGCGCTATTGGGGCTCGCGAGTGGAAAATCGAGAATTGACCGCCGGAGTTTTCCCGTCTCGGCGAAAGCCGCTCTTCTGCCCCAGCCTTGTTTGCTCTACTGCTCACCTGTTCGACTTTCTCCGGTCTATCGGGCCGCAGCCCGATTTCCGCGTAATCCGCGGTTCAATCCCGTCGTGATTATACATAACGTAATCGTCTGGTCCTCCTTCCCCGCAGGAAATCAGGGCACGCAGCAACGCCGTGCACCGCGTATGCGGCGCAAGGGAATCCCGACTAAGATTCCGGCACATTGTATCAATTCAAAATGGACGGCAAAAAGACCGCTGATTCGAGGGAAGGGAGTTGTCCCGAGGCGTCGGGACCCCACAGGCGATTGAGGTGAGCAAAATTACCGGCTTCCTTGTATCAGCGATTGTCATCCCTGGCCCCATCTCCCCGCAGTTCCACATAATCGTGCCGGCGGTCATTACGCCGCGCCAGTTCGCTGGCATATCTGCGTCCCAGCCACGCGCTATTGGATGCGGCCCATTGCGTAAGCTTTGTGGTGCCCGCCGGCGGCGCGTCCACATACAACCGGCCCTCCATCAGCCCGCGTATCTCATCGCGGGTAATGATTACATCCCCCACAAATTTGCCCATCAGCCACGCCAGACTGTATCCCAGAACAGGGTTTACCGAAATGATCGGCCGCACGCGGACGATCGCTTTCCCCGTCACCTCAACAAGTTCCCGGTAAGTGAAGGTTTCCGGGCCGATGGCCTCTACAATGCGGTTACCCTCATCCGCCGCACATTGGACCGCTAATTCAGCTAAATCATCCACGTAAATAGGCTGCATTTTGTACTGGCCGTCGCCAAACACCCCAAACACCGGCAGGTGCCGCAACACCCACGCGATATTATTAATCAGAATATCTTCCTGCCCGAAAATTACCGCAGGTCGCAATACTGTGTAATTAACACCGCACTGCGCCAGTGCCTTTTCCACCTGTGCCTTGCCGCGGAAATATTCCAGATCTGATTTTTCATCCGGATTGGTAATGCTCACGTGCACAATGCGCCGTACGCCAGCCATCTTGGCCGCAGCAAACAATCGCCGGCTGTTTTCAATGGCCTCTGCAAAACAGAATTGCCTGCTATTAAACCGAACCCAGTAGGTATTAAACAGGACACTTACGCCTGCAAGTGCCCCCGTCAGCTTTTCCGGCTCCTGCCAGTTGAACGGTTGAACCTCCACGGACTGGCCAAAAGGATTATGCCGCTGTGGCGAATTGGTCAACGTCCGTACCCGCACTCCCTGTGCCAGCAACCGCCTGGTAATATATTTACCCGAGTAGCCAAAGGCCCCGGTAACCGCATGCAGCGGCGAACCGTTCATTCCATCCTCCATCATTTTCCTTTCCTTTTCCAACATCCCGCCGCCGCAGCACTACCGCCAACATTATAGAAAGGCGGGCAGCAGGAATAAAAACAATGCCAAGCTGAATAGCAGCACAGGTAGCCCGGTGATGAACCACCAGACGTACATAATATCAGGCATTTCCTGACCACGATGCCTCAGCAGCAACATACAGAAACTGCCAAGATACCACGTTCCCAGGCAAGAAAAAATGGCGAGGACGGCAAAATCTCCGGTTTGCCCCGCTAGCAGGTCGGACTGGCAGGCCTGAAGATATTTCGCAAAGATGGCTGCGAAGAAGAGAACCGCATTAATAGCGGCTATCACATACGCTAACAATTTCAGTGCCGTGGTGCCACCGGATGCCGGTGCGACGGTTGTATTTGTCTTTCGGCTCCCGAGCCTGTTTGGGAGGCTAGCGAGGCCGCGACGCTGGGCATGTTGGCTGCAGGCAAGAAGTGACGGCGAACGCGACCCTGATGCAGACGGGTCGTGGAGCCGGAGCGACGCCGTCTGCGGCCGACAGGACCGCGTCCCTTCGGGTTCGCCCTCCAATCGGCCATCTGCGGTGTTATCGCTTCTCGCCATATTTACACCTCAATATTACTCGTCGCTCTGCCTTGCATCTGACCGATTGGATGCCGAACGCGGCTCTCGCTAACCTCCCAAGCAGGC
>JAKBCC010000159.1 GCA_021808105.1 Planctomycetota bacterium | reverse complement strand
GGCCCCGACAACCAAGTCCCGTCATCTGCGGCTTGCGGCTGCCGCGGCCGCCGGACTTGGCGGCATAATCGTGGGCTTCGGACTGATTTTGCTGTGGGGCTTCCTGCACGGAAATCTTCGTTCAGTCGGTGACATGCAGATTACCACGCTGAATTCTTACCGGATCCTCGGTGCCGTTCCACAATTGCCGCCCAACGGCGCAGCCACGCCGTTGGAACTGGCCATTGGTGCACACAGTGTTCATCGCATCCGGGGCCTGTTGCAGGTGCGACCGCATTCCGGCGGCAGTCAGGCCATGGCCCTGACCAGCCCAACTGCGGGCACCGGAAAAACCAGCATGGTTCTGGCCCTGGGAATGTCCTATGCCGCCTCGGGCATGAAAACATTGCTGATCGATGCGGATGTGGTTGGCGGCCAACTCACCGATCGCATGGGTATTTTGCGTTCCCAGCGCCTCGGTGATGTCATGGTCAAACAGAAAATGATCACCCGTGAGCAACTTAAGGAAGCCCTTGCCGCAGCGGGTGAATCCAAACGTCCTTTAGGCTCGGAGCTGCTGAATCTCGGTTACATTGACCATGAAATACTTGACAAGGCGTTGCAGTTGCAGCGCTTAAGCAAACGCGGCCTGATGGACGCTGTAGCCGGCAAGCCGCTGGATGAATGTGTGGTACATACCAAGATTCGGAATCTCGATGTGCTGCCGCTGGGGCGCACCAAAGCCCATCATGGTGCCCGCATGTCTCCGGCATCCATCCGGGCGATGCTGGCGCACGCCAAGGAACAATATGATATGGTGCTGGTGGATACCGGCCCGGTGCTGGGGTCTCTGGAATCGGCGCTGCTGGCCAGTCAGGCTGACGGTGTGCTGATGGTGGTGGCCCGTGGTGAAAGCCGAAACCTTTCCGGACGTGCTGCGGATTATCTGGCTTCGGTTGGAGCGCACCTGGAGGGGGTCGTATTTAACCGCGCCACCGAACGTGATATGCAGCGGCAGTCGTATAGTACCTCGTTGGAAAGCTTTACCAGTGCCGCACCCGCATCGGATAATGCCCTGGCGGTGCAGAATGATGTTGATCGCCTCAAACCGCTGGTGCCGCTTGGCCCGCTGGCGATGGCGGTTGCGGCCTCCAGCAGCATGCAGGATGAAGACGAAAAATGACCCTTCTGGCGGATCAGAATTTGTACACTGCCATGAAACCCGGAGCCAATGAGCTGACGGTATGGGGATATTCTGCCACCGCGCTGCATGATTTGTTCTGGTTATCCAGAGAAGTTGCCATCGTGCGGCCCGGTGCCGGCAAACCCATTGCGCCAGATGCACGACTGTTTCTGCTGGTTCCCGAAGGAAAGTTATTTCGTCTGCACCTGCGGCTGGTCCTGGATCAATTATTTTGGATGCCGCGGGCTATGTATTTTATCGGATTTCATCCGCCAACCCGCAGCAAACGTGCTGCGGACGCCAAGCCGTCATCGCCCGTGGCCGATCAGGGTGCCGGGTCAGCGCATGAATCCGTCGCGAACCGCAATGGTAAGTCTCATGAACCGGCCGCCCGCGCGGCACTTACGCCCCACCGGGATATTGCCGAATACTGGAATACCATCCATACTGCGGGTAACGTATGGATGGCCCTGCGGCGACACTATCCGGATTTTGGCTCGATCAAAGTGCCGGGTATTGCGTATGAAGACACAGGGTGTCAGGCCATGGGTTATCTTCAGGCTCTAGCGCGGGACTGGCCCGATCCGGACGCTGCCATTGCCGGCATCAGCCGCCTGGCGCATCGTGTATATGGGCCAACATGTGTTGATATATCCATGTTAAAAGCCCATACGCGGCCCCTTTGGATTGGCCATGGCCGTGACAGCGATAATACTGCTGCTTCCTGCGGGATATTGCCTGATGCAGTACCGGCCGGAAAGCCCGACGAATCACCAAGCGAGAGGAAATAATGAATTCACGGCAACGCATGAAACGCCGCCTGCTGATACTTGGCGGCGTTATTCTGGCCCTGGTGGTGCTTGGTGGGGCGCTGGTAATCTATCGCAAGCACAGCATCCATCAGCACTTCCTGCAGCTTCGCGCCCGGGGACTAGCTGCAGTAAAAGCCGGACAATATGAAGTAGCCCTGGGAGACCTCGGCGCTTATCTGGGACAGGATCCCACCGATCTGCCATCGCTGGAAGGCTATGCTGCCGCCAGCCTGAAAGTCCCGCAGCCCGGTGGGAAGAATCTTTTTCAGGCTGCCTCGGTCATCAAGCAGATTCTTTACCAGAAGCCCCATGACCTCGCGTATCAGCAGAAGCTCGTCAAATTGCTGGCCGAGCTGAATTACAACGTGGAATGTGTAACCCTGGCCCATCAGATGCTGGCCAGGAATCCCAACAATCTGGCGGCCCTTGAATCCGAGTCCAAGGCCTACGGCAGGCTGCGCAAATTCAAACGCGCCTTTGCTGCGGCCAACAAGGCGTTTCAGTTGTCACCGGATCGCATCCAAAACGGTTTTCTTGCTTTGGACATGCTGTATCAGCAGCAGTTGCCCGCCGGCACACTGACCCACTGGTCCGACACATTTCTGGCCAAAGCGCCGGCGAACCCGGTGTATCAGGTACTTGGCAGCGCCGCGGCCGCATTAGCCGGCCAGCCGGCAACCGCCAAACGCCTGGCACTTCAGGCTGCAGCAAATCCGAATCTGCCGGAAGGGGTTATTCTGCCGTTAATGCGGCAGTTGGATTCTCTACAGCTTTATTCCCAGGCCACCGCCATGCTAAAGCACGCTGTGCGCCATGGTGCGTCAGTTCCCATTCTCGAGGCATTATGTGAACGACTTTACCAGCAGGGAAATGACGCGGCAGTCTTGCAACTCACGGGGGCGAAATCAACGGGACATCCCATGCTTCTGGCCTACCGTGCCCGCTCGCTGATCAGTCTGGATCATCTTCATCGGGCCGCGAAGATTCTTCAGGTGCTTAAAACGATTAAAACTCCGGTTGCCGGTCAGTGGTACGCGGTTTTGAACCTGCAATTAACGCCCCACGTATCCGATTTCGCCCGGATGAAGATTCTGCGTATGGCCGCGTCCACTTTTCCTGGTCAGGCATACTTCGTTGATTTATTGGGAAGCGGATACCAGCATGTGGGGGAACTGGAACTTGCCTTGCTTGAGTGGCAAAGTGCCGCACGCCTGGCCCCCACCTGGCCCGAGCCTGTTTTGCATCTTGCCATCGGGCTGGTAAGGGCAGGACATATCCAGGCGGCAACGGTGCTGGTAAAGCGGGCCGCGCAACTGGCACCGGATAATAAGCGGGTGCTCATGGACCAGATACGTGTTCAGGCCACCGCCACGGCTGTAAATAAGCCGCAACGTGTGAAAGCATTGCTGCATTCCATTGAGGCGGTGCAGCAAAGATTTCCCGGCAAAACTATTCTCATTTCCGAACAGATACGCTGCTGGATAGCCTTAAAGCACTTGGGGTCGGCACGTAAGGCCATTGCCGCCGCGTTAACGTCTAATCCGCCCCATAAGCTTTCCACACTATTGAATATTTATGCGGTCAATAATCTTAATAAGCTGGGCATGGGTCAAACGATTCTAGCCGGAGCGGAAAAAATATACGGACTTCGACCGCGTATTGCCCTGGCGTATGCCGGGCGATTGCTGCGGGCCAAGCACCCCAGGCAAGCCATGGCGTATTTAAAATCCCACCGTAAAACGGCTGGCGCTGCCGCGGCACAATGGGATTTGGCAATGGCAGAATATCTGTCGGCCACTAAAAATGCGGCCGCCTCCAAAGCCTGGAAAGTGGCCGCCAGGACGGACGCCCATAACGCCCATGCCCAGTGGCTGGCCCTGTCGGTCCCCGGTTTGCAGACGGATCGCTCGTTTATCCTTAACACCTATACCCGTCTGCAAGCCATCATCGGCCAAAACGGCTTTTCATGGAAAATGGCCAAGGCCGGCTGGCTGGTCAATCACAGCACGGGCAAAAAAGACCTGCTGGCCGCCCGGAAATTGCTGACGCAAAGTATTCGCACGTCACCGGATGTGCTGCTGCCGCACCTGCTTCTATCGCAAATTTATCTCAAAACTTCCGACCAGGTTGATGCGATCAGTCAGCTTCAGGTGGCTGCCGCCCTGGCCCCACAGAATGCCGGTGTCGCCTTGCAACTGGCGCAGTTGTATCAAAGTGAAGGCGACAGTCAGCACGCCCGCCAATACCTGCAACAAGTGGCTGATTCCCCCGTTGCCACCCCGGCCCAGCAGCGCCAAGCCGCCGCCTTATTTGTTGCCGATGGGCAACCCAGTCAGGCCATCGCGTTGTTACGTCGCTCGCAACGGGCAGGAAAATCCACGATGGGTGATAATCTGATTCTCGCGGAGCTTTACCAGCAGGAAGGGCGTAATAATTCCGCCGCCCGGCTTTTTGGACGCTTATTGAAAGCGCCCGACGCACCCATCATCGCGGCCGCCAGCCGGTTTTACGCCCAGCAGGGCCAAAACGCGAAAGCCGCGCAAACTCTGTCGCTGTTAAAAAATATCAAACTTACCCCCGGCATCGCTGACCTTATCTATGGCGATTACTACGCGGATATCGGCAACGCGAAGCAGGCTTTGGCTGCTTATCAAGCTGCCGTCGCGGCCGCACCAAAAAATGAGTTGGCCTGGTACCGTCTCCTGGCCCTGGATATGCGGCTTGGTGATGTCAAAGCGGTTCGCGAAGCGACCCGTTCGGCCGTCCGCGCATTGCCTGATGACAAAACGCTGGCCTTTGTGCATGAGAATCTCGGTACTATCAACCCCTTGATTACCAATGCCGTTTTACGTCCCCTCGCCGTGGCACTTCTGGCCAATCCGCCCGTCGCGGCCGCACAGAATGTGGTCCAGATTGTCGGCACGTCCGTCGCCGCAAAGCCCAAACTTGTTGATTTTGCCGCACAACTTTCCGGCCTGGCCAAGCAGCATCCGCGCTTCGCCGCTTTGCAAAACGCCGCCGCACAGTTCCTGATTTCCGCCGGCCATCCCGGGCAGGCCGCAGTTGTGGCGCTTAGTGCTGTGCGCATGTTCCCCACCGGTGTTACGCCGGCACGTCTGGCTGCGGTGGCGTTTGCCGCGTCGCACCAATGGTCGCAGGCCTTAAGCGCTGCGCAAACCTGGGCGAAACGCAGCGCTGCGGATCCAACCTCGGCAATTGTGCTTGAATCCGTCGCCTATCTGAATCTCGCTGAACCCCATGCGGCTGTGCGAACACTGTCCCCCTATTTGAGGGCGGCATTAAAAGATCCGGCCCAAGACCCCGGCGTTATCGCGGCGTATCTGCAGTCGCAAATTGCTCTGCACAATATGACAGAACTTAAACGCGTGCTGCTGCCGCTGTTATCCCAATCATCAAACTGGCGGCAATTTGCCCTTAACATTGCCAGCCGGGAATTACCGGCCGGAACCGCCGAATTGTGGCTGCGTCGGGTGGCCGCCGCAACTCCGGCCACCGCCGTAACCGAACAGCAGCACTTGGCGCAGGGCTGGTGGGCCGTGGGTCAGCGGGTGGGCAGTAAAGCGGATCTCAATGAGGCCGCCATGTTGCTGGCCGGCTTACTGAAAACACAAAAAATGCCCCCCGAACAGATGGGGTCCCTGCTGGCCGAATTGGCCACCGTGCAACTGTCCGCCGGTGAAACTGCTGTAGCCGTTACCAATTATCGCCATGCCCTGAAACTCAACAGCCAACTGCCGGTGGCCCAGAACAATCTGGCCATGCTGATGGTGCGGCAGAAGGGTGCCAATTTAGCCGAAGCCCGATCATTCGCCCGCTCAGCGGTGAAGCTGGCTCCGAATGTCGCCGCCTATTGGGACACCCTGGCTTTGGTGGAATCCCGCATGGGCCATGTGAAATCAGCGGTGAAAGCCATCGGATCGGCCATGAATATTGATCAAACTGATCCTGAATGGAGCGTGGATCTGGCCCGCATCCTCGTTCGCGCCGGGGATATGAAGCAAGCCGCCGCCGTGCTGCATAAAATCGACCCGCAGAAGGTGAATTCCCCCCAAGTGCCGGCCAGCGCCAAACAGCACTACAACACCCTGATGCAGCGCATCAAGTGACGGTGGTGAGCAAGAAGTTAGGAGTTAGGAGTTAGCAGCGAGCATCTGGCATCTGGCATCGAGCATAATGTTAGCCGGCAGGTTTATCCCGCCGGGCCAACTGAAAGCGCCAGCGCTTCCCAAAAATGCTAGGAGCTAAATGCTAAATGCTAGCTACTGCAATTACTGCCCAATACTGCATATACTGTTAAAGATGTCACCGGGCCACCCCGTCGGGCTTGGCTTAATTAAGTGTGTATGATATAATCGTGCGGTATGATTTTCGCTGGAATAATTGGAACCGTTACCACATTGCCGCTCACGGTATTGACCCCCAGGATGCACAATTCGTGGTCTGTAACGCCCGGCGGCCCTACCTGCGCAAAATTGGTGATGGAAAATATCTGGTTATCGGGCAGACGGCTGGCGGTGTCTATTGCCAGGTCATTTATGTGTTTGATCCGGATGTGGCGATTTTCGTCATTCACGCTCGCCCGCTAACTGGTGCGGAAAAGCAGCGATATCGCAGGAGCCAAAGATGAATAAGAAATATTGGGAAATGAATGCCGAGGAGTTGGCCGACGCCACACGGACGTTTGATAAGGAATTTTCGGCACGCAAATCTAAACCGCTAGGCGCGGCTGATCGGCTGCTGCACCGCAAAGCCGCAAAGCCAGGTCGTCCGAGAGTCGGTAAGGGAGCCTACCGCATTAATATCACGGTCGAGCAGCAATTACTGGCCAGGACCGATCGTTTCGCCAAAAACCACGGCCTTACGCGCTCGCAGTTGATAGCTCACGCCCTGCGGCATGAAATGGCGGGGGTGGCGGCAAACAGAAGCTAGGAGTTAGAAGCTGAGAGTTAGCATCCGGCAGTTGGCATCGAGCAGAATGTTAGCCGGCAGGTTTAACCTGCCGGGCCAACTGGCAGCGCCAGCGCTTCCAGAATATGCCACATGCCCGATGCTAAATGCGAAATGCCGCGAAGCGCTAGCGCTCCCAGAAGACGCTAAATGCTTGCTCGCAACTCCCGCAATTACCGCCCAATACTGATAATACCCAATGTACTGAAAAACACCTTCACAGAACGCCCGCGGTCGTGGCCACCGAGTTGACACCCGACAGATGTGCGTACATAATGTATACAGTGTAGGGAGGCATTGGACTGGTGCGTATAGTCGCCTTGAAAAGGCTGCGAATGTTCTGGGAGGAGTTTCCCAATGCCCAAAAGCCCTTACAGCGGTGGTATGGCGATGTCGACGCGGCACGGTGGAGCAATTTTCAAGACGTGCGGAGAATGTACAACACGGTTGATTCCTGCAAAGTAGCCAGTGGAAACACCGTAACGATATTTGACATCGGCGGCAATAAATATCGACTGATCGCCGCCGTGCATTACAACACGGGCATGGTGTATGTTCTGCGGATCATGACGCACCGCGAATATGACCGCGACGTATGGAAAAATCAGCTATGAAAATGATGCACGCACCGATTGCACGGCGTTCAGCGAATCGCCCGATCTGGCGCTCTACAGTGCGCACGCCGGAAAGTTATCTGGAGTTAGCCAGAGCGTTTCCGCTAGTGCCCATCCGTTCAGAAGAACAGTATGACGCCTCCGTCGCCATGCTTGATTCTCTAGCCGTGCGGGATGAATCATCTCTGGATTCCGGCGAGGCGGCGTATTTGGCGGCACTGACCCAATTCGTGCAGGATTATGAACGCGAACGCCACGCCATCATGGTGGAACCGCTGCCACCACTGAAAATGCTGCAACACCTGGTAAAACAGGCCGGTCTGACGGCCGCGGATCTTGGCCGCATCATCGGTAACCGCGGCTTGGCCAGCCAGATACTCTTGGGCAAAAGAGCCATGAGCAAAGCCAATATCCGGAGAATCGCGGAATATTTCGCCGTTGAACCCGGAAAGCTCTTGTAGGCAGGACAGTCGGCGGCGGCCGGAGCGCGGCCAGGGGGCTGGCCGGCATGGGTGCGATTGAAGAACGCGATGACCAAGGGGGAGTTTGAACCACCGAGGGCCGGAGGTGCGGAAGGAAATGCGAAAACTTAAAATTTACCTCGATACGTCCATCATCAGTTTCCTGATT
>JAKBCC010000158.1 GCA_021808105.1 Planctomycetota bacterium | reverse complement strand
GGCCAGTTTGCTTAATTTGTCATAGTTGCCGGCAAGCTCCAGGGCGGGGATGTGGGATTCGCCGAGGGTATCGGTAAAGCGGCTGACAATTGTGTCGCGAATCTGTCCGGAAACTTGAACCGTTTCCAGCGCCGGATTGGTGGCAATCTGTTGGCGCAGAAAGACGGCCGGATCACTGATGTGCATGGCGTAGGTGCCAAAGCCGCGGATTCGCACCACACCGAATTCCGCATCGCGGAGCATAATCGGGTTGGGGGTACCCCATTTCAGATCGGTAAACTGCCGGGTCGCAATGAAATACACTTCCGCTCTGAAGGGGGAATCAAAGCCATACTTCCATCCTTTAAGTGTGGACAATATCGGCATATTTTCAGTTGACAGAGTGTACATGCCGGGACCAAACACATCAGCGAGTTTGCCTTCATTGACAAAGGCCGCGGTCTGCCCTTCGCGCACGGTCAGCTTAGCTCCCATTTTTATTTCATTGTTGTAACGCTCAAACCGGAATGCAAGAAAATCGCTGCCGGCGGGTTCTGTCCATTGAATAATGTCAATGAATTCGCCACGAACTTTTTGAAATAGAGACATAATCACAGCTCCTGAAAAAGTTGTAGGCCCGCGAACCATCCGAGGTTCCAGCTGGCCGCAAGATGATAAAAGTCTAACGCGCCCGGCTTCCGGCAACAAATGATGGTGGCAGGTGTGTGGCAGGTGTCACGGGCGTGGCAATAACTCCGGGCAGGCATCTGGGGTGCGAGTTTCCAGGACGAACCATTTTTTTAGAGCCGGCATTTATGCCGTCGATTTTGCCGCCTGCCCGCAATTGCCACGCCAGGTTACAAGGACCGGTTGAAGACTGTATAAATTCCAGATTCCAGATTCCGGGTCCCGGTGAATCCGGACCCGTGTTGCCGTGAACGGTGTGTCTTTGCAGTATCAGGGCGGTGGCGGCTATTATGCAACGCGCTATGGCCGAAGAAAACTTTTCGCTACCGATTATTACCGACGCGGTTTTAGAACCTCTTGGAGCAGCGGATTTGGCCCATGCCCTAAGACAACTGGATGTTGGCGAGCTGCGGTTAAGTGGACATGACCGACTTTTGTACGCGACGGATGCCTCGCTTTATCAGGTTATGCCGCTGGGCGTGGTCATTCCGGAGTCTGCTCAACAGATCTCCACACTGCTGGAATTTTGCCGGCGGCAACGCATTGCTGTTCTGCCGCGCGGTGGAGGCACGAGTCTGGCGGGACAATGCACCAATCGGGCGATGGTGCTGGATGTATCACCGCGCTTTCGCGGTCTGCTGGAAGTTGATATTCCACACCTTACGTGCGTGGCACAAGCGGGTATGAGCATTGATCAACTGAATCGCGAATTGGCACACACCGGCCTGTTTTTCGCGCCGGATCCGGCCACCGTGGCGCAGGCGGCACTCGGCGGGTGCATTGGCAATAATGCCGCCGGCGCGCGGTCGATCCGCTACGGCCGCACCAGTGAAAATCTCTCCGCTGTACACGTGGTGCTCGCCGACGGGCAAAGCCTTTGGCTGGAGGCCGGTGCCGGGAAGCACAATAAACGCGCACTCCACCTGGCAGAACGTGTTGCCGTGGTGGTTGAACACTATGCAGCGGAAATTCGTGAACGATTTCCAAAACTTAATCGCCGCAATGCCGGCTATTCACTTGATTTGATTCTGCGGCAACTGGATAGCGGAATTGTTCCGGCGGACTTGGACCTTAGCGCCTTGATGTGCGGCAGCGAAGGCACGCTGGCAGTTATTACGGCCGCCCGCTTGAAATTACATCCAATTCCTGCGGCGCGGGGATTGGCGATTTTGGCGTTTAACAGTTTGGAAGAGGCCTTGGAGCGGCTGGATCCAATTTTAACTACCAACCCCAGTGCGGTGGAATTGCTGGATGCCCAGGTGCTGCAAGCGGCACAGGGAAATGCCGAAGCACGGCGGCATCTGGAAGTTCTGCCGCTGATTAACGGCGAACTTCCGGCGGCGGTGCTATATGTGGAATATCAGGCGGAAGGGGCGGCCATTGAGCTTGATGCGTGTTTAGCCCACCCGGAATTGCGGGCTCGCGCGGCGCGCATTTTTCGGCAGGGCAGGGAAATGAATCAGGCCTGGGGCCTTCGCAAAAGTGCCGAAGCACTTCTGCATGGGTTATCCAGCACGCGTAAACCCATTACATTTATTGAAGATAATGCCATTCCTGTACCGCGTCTGGCGGAATTTATCCGGCGTCTGAAAGTTATTGTCGAAGCGCACGGTACTCATGCCGCGTTTTACGCCCATGCTTCCGTGGGCGTATTGCATGTGCGGCCGATGCTGGATTTGCATGATGTTCGGGATCAACAGGCCATGCGGGATATTGCGTTACAAACCGCCCGCCTGGCACGGGACTGCGGCGGCGTGATGTCGGGAGAACACGGGGATGGGCGCGTGCGGGGACCGCTGCTGGCGGAGTATTTCGGCCCGGAAATCATGCGGGCGTTTGCCGAGATCAAGGCCATTTTCGATCCCAATGGCATTTTGAACCCCGGCATGATTGTCGATGCCGGTACGGTGGAATCAATCACCACGCATCTGCGGCAGCAGGCACAGCGTAAAACCAATCTCATGGATGTTGAGACCTATTTCGATTACTCTGATCAGGAGTCGTTTGCCGGGGCCGTCGAAATGTGCAACGGGGCGGGATTTTGCCGAAAAACTTCCGGCGGAACGATGTGTCCATCCTACCGGGCCACGCTGGATGAGCGACATTCACCGCGCGGAAGAGCCAACGCCCTGCGCGCCAGTATTCTAGGGACGTCCGATCGCCCCAATTGGACGGATAGCGAGACTCTGCAAACGCTGGATTTATGCCTTTCCTGCAAAGCCTGCAAGACCGAATGCCCCAGCAGCGTGGATATCGGCAGACTTAAAGCTGAATACATGGCCCAGCGCTACCGGGACATCCGCCCAACGCTGGCGCTCCGAGCTTTTGGCCATATCCGTACACTTAACGGCCTGGGTTCCATGCTGCCGGGAGTTGCCAACTGGATGCAAAATGTGCCGCCCGCAAGAGTGCTCATGAATTATCTGCTGGGGTTGGCACCGCAACGCGATCTGCCCACATTTTCCCGGTCATTGTACGGGCTGTTTCAGCACCGCCTGAGGAAGGGTAACCCGGCGACGGGCCCCAGGGTGGTACTTTTTGCGGATTGCTTTACCAATTATAATGAATCACACATTGGTGCTGCCGCCACGCGTGTACTGCAAAGCCTGGGCTATCAGGTGGAAATGGTGAATCATGGCTGCTGCGGAAGAGCCATGATTTCCAACGGTTTGTTGCAAAGCGCCCGCCAGAGCATCCGCCGGACCTTGACCCAACTGACACCCGCAATCATGGATCGCGATGTTGCCGCGATCGTGGTGTGCGAGCCTTCTTGCCTTAGCGCCATGATCGATGATTGGCAGCATTTCAAAGGTATCGGCTCATCGGAAGTGCTGAGAGAATTAAAGCAAAAAGCGATTTCACCGACCGATTTTGTACAGCAGCACTGGCAGAGCCACCCGGTAAGTCCAAAGTGGACGCACCGCAACGCTGCCCCGGTTTTATTCCATGGCCACTGCCACGCCAAGGCCCTGTGGGGAACCCAACAGGATGGCAAGCTATTGCACAGCCTTTCTGATGGCCCCGCAAAGATTTTGGATACCGGCTGCTGCGGCATGGCTGGTGGATTTGGCTACACGCAGGATCATTATGAATTATCCATGAAAATATTCAGCCAAAGTGAATTTGACCCGATCCGGCAGGCACCGGCAGAGGCGGTAGTTCTCGCTCCAGGCACGTCGTGCCGCCATCAGATACAACACGCCACCGGGCGAAAAGCGATGCACCCCATTGAATGGATGGCGGAGATGTTGTGATGTAATTTTCGGGGTGCAGGACAAGACCGGCTGTCACTGCGCGTCTTTCTCGCGCGCCGCCAATGTCTGGCGTCCCGCGGCGGTGATCCGATATTTCTGGAGGCGGCTGTTGGGCTTGTCGGGCAGTGTGCGTTCAATAAGGCCAGCTTGAATCGCCGGGTGCAGGTAGTTAGCGCGAAATGTAGGACGATGCTTAATACCCAGAATTTCCCGCAGCTTTCCTGCGGACATCTCCCCGGCGAGAAGTGCCGCAAGGAGGCGCTCAATTGGATCGGCCGACTGGGTCGCTGACTGGGTCGGCGACTGGGTCGATGGTCTAACCCGAAGGCTTTTGCCGAACATGGCCTTCACCAAATCCGATGCCATGTCCACTTCCTTATCCAACTCGGGAATGAAAAACTCAAATGCTTTTCCGGCCCGGTCGTTTTTGTAATGGGGCGCTGGATGACCCAGTTTCCGCCATGATTCGCGCATCATACGCAAGCCGGTACCGGCCTGTTCGCACATGGCAATCCTCCGCAGGGCCATGGCAATGGATGGATTGCGAACTTCCTTCCAGCCATCCACGCTTGCGTGATTGTCACCAATTATTCCGGATTTACAGGCGACTGTTCGACGGGGTCATCACCGGAAAATCAGATTTATCGGGTCGTCGTCGCCTGCCTGTATCTTGTGTTTTCCAATTCCGCCGCGTATATCATATCGTTGTGCAAGAGCTTGTTGCTGCGGCGAGGACCGCTTTCTGAAAATTAAAATACATACCCCTGATAGTGGCAGACCGTATGATAAAATCAGCCAGTCAAGCCAATTGTTTCCCCTCAGCAGCACGGCTCGGGCTGGATCACCCGGGTCGTAAAAGACGGTGACGCGGGATCCTGTCGCGTGAGTTTTCACGAGGTTGCGAATGCCCGCGCCGCGCGGTGTGCCGCAGAAATAGTCGATGCGGGTACTGTTGAATACTTGGGCTGCCACGCGATACGTATAGCTGATCTCCGCTGTGAAAGAACCTCTCTGTTGAGCAGCAAAAGAATTCGTCACCCTGCCTGCGGTGGAGGGCCAACTTCGACTCGAAAGGCCGTAATAAAGGTGATACCCCGCCCACGCGAAGCACATCAGCGCAGCTAGAAGGCATATAGCAAATAAAGGTTTCCAAAGGGTGCCCAGGTACCCCCTGGGGTCTACAATGGGCGAGTCAGTTGGGCTAGTGGTCACCGGGGTTTCCAAGCCCAGATACAAGTTGAGAGCCCCGCTAATCCACTGTAAATCCTCCACATCCCATTCCCTGAATAATCGGATGCAGCCATCAGTGGTCTCAATATCCAACCCGGCCGAGGGACCTATGCTGAAAAATCCGCATGGTGGTTTCTCCGGCGCGATCCTCATGGTCCGTTGCCGCCGAATCGTGACTCGAACGCCGCGGATTTGATCAACCGGAAAATTAAGCTGTTTTCGTGTGTCGGTTATGAGCACGGATCGTCCATCGCAGATAATCAATCCGTAGAGTACAGACAATGCCGGGGGGATACCCAATCCTATCAGTGTCGCAAGAAATACGGCAAATCCGGCGATCACACCAACTACTATCAGGCCGGCCGCCGCTCCGCGAGCATTTCCCCATTTGCTTATAGAGAAGCCTATCAGCCCCAGAGCGGCAATCGCAAGGGGGAACAGCGATGCGTAAAGGCTTTTGGTCCAGGGAGCGAATACAGGCTTGAGTTCTATACGCAGCACGTCCTCCGTGCAGGCCACAGTCACAAGGCCACCCGGGGGCGGCAGCGAGTTCAGTAATTGAGTGTTCATGAGCCAGCCACCATAATAGGATTTTCCATCGTCGGCGACCTATTACCAACCAACGGTTACCTTGGCGCACCTGCTTTTCAATATACGCGGCACGGGAACATCCGCAAGTAGTGACCAGTGGCCGTCCAAGCAATCCGCCCTCCAGGCGCACCCTGGCTTTTTGCAATACAGCCACAGACGGGGCCCGCCTCGCCGGCGCTCGATCAGTAAATCAAACCGGCCATTCGCCGGGTCCATATCGAGCAAATCAGCGAATTCAATCTCGGGAACATCGGCTGGCAGGGCACCTCCATATAGACGCCCGAGCCGCTGGGTGATCCAGCCTTGGAATAATTCCCGCTTTCCGGAGGTGTCCAGTGGGCCGACGAATCTCTTAAGGCAGTATAAGCGAATCTGTGGTGGCGTTAGTTGATCCTTTTCGGACTGCGAGTTGGCCCATTGCTCCTGAAGCAGGCGTTCTGCCGCCTCGGTTGTAGGGCACTCAAGAACCATGTAGTCTTCGGGGAACCCAGCTTGGTCGCCGCCCATTCGGTTTAGCATGCGGCGGGCTTGGTCCGTGGCGAGGGCCAGAAGGTTGAACGCGGCCTGGCTAGCCTGGATCCCCGCCTGTTCAAAGGCGCGGATAAACTCCCGAACCCCACGGCCTTGCGAACCTGACCGCGACGGCTTGAGCATCATTATTCCTATGTGCTTCTCGGGAACTAGGGTGAAGAGCGCCTTCAGGTTGGCACCGGAAAAAGTGACGTATGGTGCGGAACCCTGCGAGCCCCACGCCAGCCGTTCCCGTAAAGGCCCAAGGCAATTGGCGGCACATTTCTTTGTGGCCCGATATGTAAAGTAGGTGAACGGCAACAGTATGACCAGTAATATCCATTGGCGGCCATCAAGATCCCAACCCGGGATACGGCCGATAAGGGGATCGCTTCGCAGGTAATCGACGGTAACCCGGTCACCTAATCTGAACCGGTCGGCAAAGTCCGGCCGGACCTCGCGCCGCAGGCGGACGGTCTGCCCGTTTAAGGCCGTATAACGAATCGTTGCCCATACCGTTCCATGCCTGCCCGGCTCCGTAGTAATATTCGTTATTTTGGCCTGTGCCGAGACATGCGATTGGCGGATTCTTAGGTAGTTGAAAGAATTCCAGGCGATAGTCAGGCAACCTACCGTTGTGAAAAGGAACAGCACCAGCATTCCGTAGAGACTCAGCATGCTGATCTTGTAAAGCCTCCAGCGTACAGCCATCACCGAACACGCAGTAGGCAGAGGCGTTTTCACGCGTTCAAGCCCCCATTCGGCCAAGCCGGGCACGAAGGCCAGTAACAGCGGTTCAGCCCCAGCTTCGCGAAAACGGGCAATAGATACCACCATGCGGCGATTTTGCGCCAAGAGCAATACCAACGCCTCAGGTGCTTTTGGAAATTTTGCCGGCGGCAGCAAGAAATCGTCAATAGTCGACCAAGGTACTTGGCGCGTTCCTACAGGACTATGGATGATAAGCGCATAATCCGCCACAGTATAGCGCGTAAGGCCACTCCAAATGAGTTGAAGGCCGCGTGCGAGGAAATACAGCAGGCCGCAAGCCGCAATGGGTGCAAACGGCACTAGGAAAATCTGCTCGCCAGTGAAACGGGAACCTTGAATGTGTACAGTCTCAACCCACACATATAGTGAAGCGGTGGCGGCTGCAACCGCGATTGTTACGCAGCCCTTTACGATCGAAGTTTTGTTAATTTTGATCGGCATTGCCACGAACCGCTAGCCACTGCTCGCGCAGTCAAAGCGATCAGTATAGCCGAACGTGAAAAGATTGCCCCGTAAATCCAGCGTCGGGTGTAGTAGCCTTTCCGGCCGGCCGGTGGAGTGGGGCATAATCGCATTTTTTGCCCCTGTGGATGCACGAACAACGTCACTGCCCGCGGAGCCGGCGGCTAGATGGGAGATGCACGGAGGCCACCGTGCCCGGAAGCGTTGCCCCGCCCCGATTTTTGGAACCACGAGCTTGACCATCCTAAACAATCAAAAATCTATCGCAATGGGAATTGTGGTGGGCCGGGAGCAGCAGCCCGGCCCTTTTTTGGGGCCTTCTCTACGGCATAAAGTTTCTTGCCCACAACGGTATCAAGTGCGAGCGGAAATGGCTGTTTCACAAAGAGCCGCAAAAAGGCCAGGGAGGCTCCCGAGGCCGGTTAGATTCACTGTTACTGCGTCACGTGTCAATCAATTCCTGCACTTCGCGTAGTAGTTTTGGTAACGCGTCTACGATGACTCTCCAGACGTGGGTATGGTCAAGGAGTAGCCGTGTGAAAGAACATTGCGGAAGGCCACGATCCGGTCCGCATCTGTGATCAGGGCGGCGGTTGCGGGGTCGATCTTCCGAAGCTGATTAACCGCCTCGCCGATGATCTCAAAATTTCGCTCAACCGCCTGACGGAGAAGCCGATTGTTTACGTAATTTTCCGACGAGATATTCCTTGTCT
>JAKBCC010000157.1 GCA_021808105.1 Planctomycetota bacterium | reverse complement strand
TAGCGGAGACGCAAAAACTTTTCGAGAATCGGAGTCGCCTGCTTGCCAAAAGCCCAGACTTCATTGTTTTTCCGCTCACCATGCGCCCGCATGATCGGCTGGAAGACACTCCATTGAAACCACCGCACAAACAGCTCCGGATAATCCGAATAGGCACCGACAGTAGACTCGGCTCCCTCCGGGCTGACCAGCGGTTTACGGAACGGCCGGTAATAGGCGTGAATGGGCCGACGGGCGTACCCGCCGATGTCCGTGCACCAGTAGGGCATGCCGCTGGCGGTAAAATTCAAGCCCGCGGTTATGGACCGCCGCAACATGTCCCATGTGTCCATGATGTCGCTGGACCAAAACACCGTACCGTTGCGCTGTGCACCGAGGTAGGCCGCCCGGGCCAGAGTCAAAACCCTGCGACTGTTCCCGTAGTCCCGACGGAATCCATCGTAGATCGCTGCCGTTTCAAACAAAGGATACACGTTGTAATAGCGATCGCCCGCGCCGATATGGTAAAAGTCGCGCTCGGGATCAATATCCGGCTCCGTTTCGTCCAGCCAGATATAACTGATTCCGTCCGTTTGAATGTAGTTGTCCCGGATAACGCTCCAAAACCATTTGGCCGCCTCCGGATTTGTCGCGTCGATGTCGGGGCCAAAATCATTTCCCCACCACGACTGATCTGGAGAACCATCCGCCTTCTGCACAAACCAGCCGTTCCGCTTTACCATCGAGTAGTACTTGGAATCTGTCGCGATGTGCGGCCACACACTGATCATCGTTTTGATGCCCATGGACTCAAGCTGGCGGTTCATCGCCGCCGGATGCGGCCATCGCGGCGGGTCCAGATCCATGTTGCCCTCAATGCGGAAATTCAGAAAGTCAATAACCAAAATGTCCAGTGGAAGATGACGGTCGCGGTAGCCCTTCGCCACTTCCATTAATTGCTTCTGCGTCGGATAGATGCACTTGCTTTGAATATAACCATAGCCGCCTTTGGGCAGAAGATGCGTCACTCCCGTGAGGTGGCGATATCCCTCGTATATGTCGTCGGTTTTACCACCGGCGATGACGAAAAACGAAATACGGTCCCCGACATTCGATGTCCACTGATTATTTCCGTTGAGACCCAGATCAATGGTGGTCTTGGAGGCATTATCCCAAATCAATCCATAGCCGCGGCTGGAAACCATGAACGGCACCCCGACGCTCTCTCCTCCCATCGCCTCGTAATTATCCCAGCATTTGATTTGGCGATCGCGCAAATCCAGCGCCCCATCCTGATGCTGTCCCAAGCCGTAATAGTGCTCGTCCGACGGTGAGTCGAACGTCGCGGAAACTTTATAGCCCGGGTCAAGATTCTTATGCGCCTCCGTGATGTTGTCCCCCGAGTAGACCGGGTTTTTGTACATTGACCACTGCCAGAGCCGCAGCAACGTCTTGCCCTCCGGAGTCTCGACAGAAACAATGTCATATCGCAGATTGGGGTCCGTCCATGGCTTGCCGGGCGGCCAATACTTATCAATGAGTCCCTGATAAATGGGCGTTCGCGGCATCAACGTGGGGCCTGGCGGTGTTCCGGGCGACACCCGTACCACCAAACCTGATGAACGCATCACATCAAAGCCATCCGAACTGCGGCCGTGGCTCCAGCCCTTCCCCGACGGCTTGCCGATCAGGCCGTAACCCGGCTTGGCCAACGCTTCAGCCTTGTCAAAACTCAGAGTGATCCGGACGATTGTGGCGGCGTACGGCTCCACCACGATCGTTGCGTTGCCACGCTTTAATACAAACCGCCCGTCTTCTTGTTGGAAGCCAGCGTTGCCTGGGGTCGCGGCGTTCATACCGAGTGCAAAATCACGAGAAGCAACGGCATAAACAGATGAGGCGGCAATCGTTAACAACGCGGAGCGGCGGGTGATTTGATATTTTTTCTCATCAGGCATTTTTTTCTCCAAAAGAGTCCATGTGGTTTGTACCCGTTCTACAAATCAACAGCAATCACTCTGAGTTGTCCGGCCCGGGCATTCATTGCGATTACAACCACAGGCCCAGCCTCCCGTATCCTTTGCTGCGGGAAGAAAAGCAAACGGTTCCGACTGGGAGGCGGAGTTTTTCGCAGCTACTTTATCCAACATGTTTTTGCCATCTTAACCTCATGGAATAGGGTGGTTTAATTAGAATTATCCACAATGTATCTCTTAGACATCATCCCTGATCGAAAAACCTGTCAACGTCGGTTCGGGGTAACGCACTGAAACAAAAGGCTCCATGTCATGCAGAAAAAATTGTTACACGTTAAGCACACCGCTCGACCGCGGCAGGGCGGCCGCATTTATATCGTCGCGATCTTGGTGGATATTTGATTCATTCTGTCAAAGTCTTCCGGACACTGTGGGCCAGCGGGTCATGCTGCCGTTGCCGGTTCGTGAGCGGTTTAGCATGCCAACGTGAGGTTTCAGGTTATGAAGCGGCCAAAAAACACCGGCGGGCTGGCAAGACCAGCCCGCCGATGTGCCTTTCGGCGAAATAATTACGGCATCACCCACGGCCGCAGTGCAAGGTCAATACGTTCACGCCAACTTACGCCGCCGACCAAGCAACAGCAGGCCCAGCCCACCGATAGCCAGCAAGCCAATGGTGGCTGGTTCGGGAATCGTGCTGGTAGCAGGGTTGGTAAACTGAACATTGCCTATGTCAAATGTCCACGGGGCGGTGGTTCCGTTGTCATAGCCGGGGTAAATATTCAGGATCACCTGGAACCAGCTACCCGGCAGGACGGCCGGAGGAATTTGCGAAATCGGTATGGTAACAGGGACGAGCGTAGTCGACGCATTGGTCGATGGAACGGATGGATAGATGCCGTTACCACCGGTGCCCAAATTTACCGCCTGCGAGGTCTGACCTCCGCCCTGGTAACCGGCCTGCTGGACATCAATTGAAGTCCCTGGATACAGAGTTGCAGTTGAAGTATTAGGGAACAGAAGGTCGAACGAAATGCCCTGGTAGTTATCCCAATTTGCGGGCGTGGTGCCCGCGGTGCCGAATTGCAATTGGGAGTCATATTGATTCTGAGGCGTTACCTGCAACATGTTTCCGTCGGCTGTTCCCGAACTCACGACAGTCAATGTCTGGCTTTGGTAACCAATTACTTCGCTGGGCGCAGCCCCAACTGTATCCTGGCTGAAATTGTCAATCAGCATGCTGCTGGGAAGGGCGGTGGCGTGCGCGGCCCCTGTCATCAGCCCAGCACAGGCCAACGCCGCCGCGGCAGCCATCATTCCAACCAGTGGAATCCGTGTGAAATTTGAAGATCGCGGAAACATGAACATTCTCCTTCCAGAGAAAACTTACTATTCACAAGCCGCAGCCACCGGGAAACACTCCCAGCATCGCCGCAACTTGCACAATTTTAGCCATCGACAAAAAAATCAACGCTCCCGACTACACCCAGCGCCAATTCAGTCGTGCGCACGCGCACCGGCGAAATGGCGAATCGACATAAAAAAGCGACTGACGCGGGGCAGTAACCATATCGCCGCAAATCGTCGCCGGATACCGCAACGAGGGAGCGTCAGTTTCACCATTCATGTTTTAACTCCAAGTCAGGGGCATTACAAGGTCTTTTTCTGCCATCCTTTAGCCGATTTATGAATTAAATCGGGCACCCTTACCATCCACGCAATAGTGAACGCGTTGATCTGGCTCACCACCGGCACCTCGACGAACTCAGCACCGCTTGAGTTCTTGCGATGTTCTGGATCGAAGCTCAAACGATGCATCAGGCGAGAAGAATGTGGCAATGTTGTGATCAATTACCTGTCGGGTGTTTCTCCGCTGGAACCAAAAGAAATGGGGCCGATCAAACTTTCATCCGACCGGCCCCATGGGGCGTTTATGCTTGTGTGCACTTTTGATTCAGGCGGCCCGGCCGCATCAGGCCCGCTTTCGCTTTTTCAGCAGCAGCAAGCCAATCACGCCTGACGCAAACAATCCCAACGACGCTGGCTCAGGAACAGGCGAAGAATCAAAATAATTAAAACTGCCGACAGCCGAACTGGTACTCCAAGCTTTGGTGAATATACCTACAGAGGTGGAGTTTTGCCCATTCAGGTTTGCATCCGTGACAGAGCCCAGAGTTGTCCATGCGCCGGCCGAAGTCAGGCTGTAATTGGCGGTCCAAGTGGTGCCATCCCGCACAAGCTGCAGATAAACCGGGCCTCCAGTTGGGGTCGTGGAAGGCACGTTAACAAAGTCCAGGGTATTTCCCGGCACCTGAAATTGTATGGCGGTATTCCCGGCACCAAACGTGCTACCGTTCTGCAGGCCCAACGAGACTGTAAAAGGATACTGCCCGTTATTGTTGGTTCCAAGAACGATCAACCCGCCAATAGTATTGGTGTTGGCGGTGCCGCCATTCATCGTCACCTCTGTATCAATTTCGTAGTTCGCTGGCTCAGCTGACGGGACAACCTGTGTCAGGAACGGCGCGTAGGAGCGATTGTACAGCCAAGCGTCCGAGCCCGCCGGCACATTCATGACGAGATTGCCGTTGCCATCCAGTTGCACGATCGCCGGCCCGTTTGGGTTCCCAGCGGGGGCACTGAGCGTCCATACACTGTTGAGTGTGGTTCCACTGAATTGGTCTGATACGATGTTGCTCGCAGCAGCCATGGCGGCGGGGACGGTCGCTGCCGCAACCACCACCAAACAAAAAGAAAACTTTGGCTTGGAAAACATAAACATCTCCTGCTCCATTTGGAGCGACCTGAATTTCCCGCCAAAACCGGGCGGGGAACGGATCCACACGCCAACAAGGCTGTGGACATTTGACTCACTATTTGTGAGTCTGTCGCATTTCGACCACACTTGAAATACAGTACCCTTTTCGGTTGGGTACCGCCGAGCGACTGGAACATTTGATATCGCGCCGATGCGGCAAAACTCAGATGGTCCGCGCGGGGTTGCTGCTTGGAACCCAATCTGATTTAATCCCGGATCCACGCTCTCGAGAACCAAATCGCTTATTAACCAAAAGGCATCTCCCTGAAAAGCCTCTCATTTATTACCTACATCCTTGACTGCACGGCCAAAGCAACGCACAGTCGCAAATCACCCAAGCATCCGCATAGTGACGGATGACGGTTCACCGTCCACGCCAACGGATCTCACTCGCCGGACATCACTTTTTCCATAACTACCGGTTGACGTTGAACACCAACCGATCGTTCTATTTCTCCGCCGATTTACGCGGAGACACAGATTCGAATATCTTTAATTAATAATGGCCTTAATCGGCGTGCAATACAAGAGCATTTTCTGCCAACATCTAGCCGTTTTATGATGGATATCGAGTATTGACAAGCCCGCCGCGGCTGCGATGGCAGTGCGGGGGAACGCACTCCGGATTTCACGCCGTCAGAAAGGATACAAGAAAACAGGGAAAAAACGGCGGTAAGCGAATTGACCAGGTGCGGTCTCGGCGATCCACGGCGAGGAATGCACGTAACGCCGCGCTAACGCGCCGGCACGCCAAGAGCGATGAAGCCTTTACAACGGTCGAAACCAACGTCCATAACACAGGTCGAATTGGCTACTTGCGGATTGCGGCTCGATATACGCGGCAATCGCGACAGTGGCGTTGAGGGGAACTCGCGCCGATGAGACGTGCTGCGT
The DNA here is from genome assembly GCA_021808105.1 of Planctomycetota bacterium. Classification (GTDB taxonomy): domain Bacteria; phylum Planctomycetota; class Phycisphaerae; order WQYP01; family WQYP01; genus JAMDCX01. The sequence goes on along the minus strand of JAKBCC010000157.1, from coordinate 2,571 downwards.
TATGCCGCCAGCGAATTCCTGGCTCGTTGACATACCGCATCCCCCGGCGTGGCATGATCATTTGCCATCGAGCCGTCTTGCCGCGTTCCAACTCATGTACTTCCGGAGCATTACGGGCACGGGTTGACGCGGTAACCCGGCAAGCTTTGCCACCGGTCGCGTTACCTGTTAGCGAGCACTACTCGTGCGATTTCGTAAGCGCTTCCGCGCCCCTTTATTCCGGGATTTAAAGTAAATTGGACATACGTTTCTCCATCTTTAACGCGAATAAAGCGCACAGGAAGCGTCGCAATAGTTGCGGGAATGGCATTGACACGGGCATTGGGGGCATCGGAAAACAGCACCCTCGCGGACACGATCCGGCGCATCGCAGTACCCCGTAAACTGATCCGGAAAATTGTCCGGCGTTCCGAATAGCTGGGAACAATCACGGTCAACTTCCCATTGTCCAGGGCAGCCACAGCGCGAGTATCACCTGCGACGCGCAACGCCAGGCCCTCGTAGAAGCGGGACATCCAACCGAAAACGATGCCTGTGGCAAAGGGGATTTTATAATTTGCGGATTCAAAAGCCAGCGCGGGGATCTCCCGCACCGGAGGCCAATAGGCACCCAACTGAATTCCCGCAAAAGCCATATCCCGTATTGCGTCGACCGTATAGCTTGCGTTACGAATCCCGAAGTCACGCGGCGTGTCATGACGCACAACGGCCCATTCCGAGGAATAGATGAAGGATTTCCCGCTTGCCGCGCGTATCTTGGCGATGGCGGCGGGCAACGAACTGCACAAAACACGTATGATTCCACAATACGTGTGCAGGGAAACTCCGTAAATTTGCTTCCACACGCCGGCTCCGGTTAAATAGCGCAGGCGGCGCATATCCGCGGGGTTTTGCCACTCGGCGGTTGCGAATATACGAATGGCGGGATCCGCCTTCTTCATTTCCGGAACGACCACATCAAGCAGATGCGCGTAACGCTTGAGATTCCGCTCCCGCACGGCTTTGTTCTTCTTGCCGCCACGCTGCAGCCACCATTCATTTCCAATTTCCCAGAAACGGACGCGCGAACCATAACGTTGCACGAGATTGGCTGATAATTCGGCCACCGATGCGGCTTCCGCCGAATTCTTAATAGCCCCGGCGCTTGGTGTGATAAAAGACATTTCCGGAAACAATTTTAGTATGGTATTTGGGTTCGCACCCGGAACTTTGGACACTTTACTCCATGGTCTTTCAGTGTTGTTATTCCAATTGAACGCCTCGGCATTCCACCCGCCGGGGTAACGGACAATCGTCGCATCCGCGAGGTACCTCATTGATTGGGCGAACGCTTTGATCCGCGCAGCGGGCACGGCATTCCAATCGTAATTGATTCCGTAGAGGAGTCGATGAATTGGAACGCCGTTGTGCGCGTTTATCTTAATGGTGACAACCCGGCCCGGATCCGGATGAGGTGGGGTGGCGGTCGTGGCTGCCGCCGAAGGGAATAACAGTACTGTGCCGAGGCACGAAAGCATCGTCACAGAGGAAAGGTAAATCCAAAAGCGGCGGGACATATTCAACGGCTCCGAAACAAAAGCAAATTCTCCTTTGAGACAATCAATAGCAACGCTATCAAGACGTTTCGCGTTCAGACCGCTCAAATGTATTCTCCGGCATATCCGCCGGAGAATAAAGGCGCAGGCCACTGCCTCTATTTCCCAAATTGTGCGGCCACCGCCTGTCAAAATCATTTTCGTCTGCGGGACTTTGGCAACACTGAAAGCCACTGTGCCGGGAAGAAGCCCCATGCGACAAAGCTTGCCCAAATTAACCCGGCGTCACACGTGGCGAGGGAGAATCGATTTTTCAGATGTGCAAGGGCTTCCTCTTAAGACATTATAATGTTTAAGACATCCCCAACCCACAAGGTTAATGCATGCTCAAGTGTTATCAGCGTCGCGTCGGCACCGGTGGTGAAGGTTACGGGAATCTTTTTCCCGGCTACATCAACCGTTATTTTTGTAACGTTTTCGCCGGGCAGAGAAATGGTGTTGAGTTTCAGATTTCCCCAGCGTAGATGCAATTGTGCTGTCAATACCCGATTGTCTTTCTGCAGCGCAACGGTTCCCCAACCGGCTGCGGTGGTGAACGCCGCCCTGAACTTTTCCGGGTGCAGGCGCGGAGCAAAACCGACATGCCCCCGTGGGCCGTGGCATTCAAATCCGCAGATACTGATAAATGATCCGTAGCTGGCCATGGACCGGGAATAGTGATCACTGCACTCAATTTCGTTAAACGGATTGCGCAACCGGGCGCTGTAGCGGTCTTCGATGGCCCGTGTTACAGCCATTCCTTCCAGCAAAAGACCTTCCGAGATCATATGGCTGGCCGCCTGATGCTCAAAGCCGCTCATGCACTCGTCAAAGTAACCGTACTGCCAGGCGGAAACATTGCCGAACGGATCGGGCAGTTGCGCCGGATTGGTGGCCATAATCAGTCCGCCGTCACCGGCAAGAGCGTAAGGGCGACCGGCGGGATTGGCCTTTCTGAAAGGGCCTACATTCATGGTGAAATTATATTTATAAAGCG
>JAKBCC010000030.1 GCA_021808105.1 Planctomycetota bacterium | reverse complement strand
CATTGACATATTTCGTGAAAACTTTACAATTTGAAGTTTTCGGGCATGGCGGAAACCCGGGGTACTAAGTGTAAGAATCCCGGCCGTCACCCAGTGATGAGTAGTCTTTACTAGATTGAGTAGAATATGACAGTAACAGCCAATCCAACCCGTCATCGCATCGCCAAGCCGGCGGGGCGTACCACCCTGGCCCGTGTCGGACACACTGATAATCGCTGGTATATTGTAGATGCCGCCGATCAAACCCTCGGACGCCTGGCCACTAAAGTTGCCACGCATCTCATGGGTAAACATAAAGCCACCTACACACCCACTGTGGATGTGGGTGATTTCATTATTGTCATCAACACCAGCAAAATTAAGGTTACGGGCCGCAAGCTGGATCAACGCGAATATGATTATTACACCTATTATCCCGGCGGCCACAAGGTTAAGCCGTTGCGGGATTTACAGAATCGGCACCCTGAAACGGTGTTCGAATTGGCCGTGCGCCGCATGATGCCCAAGACCACCATGGGCGTGAAGATGTTCACCAAACTCAAATGTTTTAAGGATGATAAGCATCCGCACGCAGCCCAACGGCCTGCCGTACTCAAATTTTAAGTTCATAACAGAAGAGACCTTCCCGTTTTACCGGGATAACCTGAAAACAGAGGCAAACAGAAAATGACTGAAACGACATCAACATCCGCAGCGCCGGCCATCAAACCCCGTGGCGTTATTACGGCCGGCGGAAAAACCTATTATCTGGGCACCGGCCGCCGTAAGAAGTCGGTCGCCCGTGTTCGGCTGGTGGCGGGACAGGGTAAATTTATTATCAATGATCGTCCGTTGGATTCCTTTTTCACGGAGTCCCGTGATCGCACCATGGTCAACGCACCTCTCGTATCAGCCAATCTGGTCGGCGCTATGGATGTGCTGGTGAATGTGCATGGCGGCGGCCATACCGGGCAATCCGGGGCCATTCTGCAGGGCCTGGGGCGGGCCTTAACTTTGTATGATGCCACGTTACGCAAGTCCATGCAGGATGGCGGATTCCTCACGCGCGACAGCCGCATGAAAGAGCGTAAGAAATACGGCTTACGTGGTGCCCGTAGAGCGTACCAGTTCAGCAAACGGTGATACTTATTTGGCGATTCATTATCGGCTATTAAGCGTTTTAATGCCCATTTACAATGAATCGCGCACGCTGCGCACCATTGTGGGCCGGGTGCTCGCGGCACCGTGCCCCATTCCGATTGAACTCATTTGCGTTGATGATTGCAGCCGGGATAATTCCTGGGAAATTCTGCAGGCTCTGGCTGCGGCCGATCCGCGCGTCCGCATTTTCCGCCATGAAAAAAATGCGGGCAAAGCCGCGGCCATTCATACCGCGGTCACCCACATCACCGGCGATATTGTCCTGATTCAGGATGCGGATCTCGAATATGATCCGCGGGATTTTTCAGCCCTTTTGGCTCCAATTGTTGAAGGCAAGGCCGATGCGGTGTTCGGTTCCCGCTTCGCTTTTTCCGGCCAGAGACGTGTGCTGCTGTTCTGGCATGCGGTGGCCAATCGAGTTTTAACCCTGTTGACCAACATGTTTCTGGATCTGAATTTAACGGATATGGAAACTTGTTACAAAGCAGTGCGGGCTGATATTCTGCTGCAAACCCCCTTGCGGGCGCAGCGCTTCGGCATTGAACCGGAAATTACCGCCCGCCTGGCGCAATGGGGCATCCGTATTTATGAAGTGCCCATCAGCTACCATGGCCGCACGGCTGCCGAAGGAAAAAAAATCGGCTTCAAGGACGCCATCGAAGCCCTCACCACGCTGTTGCGGTGCTGCTTTCTTGATACCCGTTTCACCACCAACGATGAATATTTTCTTCTCCAGACATTTCGCCAGACGCGGCGCGTCAGCCGCTGGGATTTTAATAAATTTCAACCGTTCATCGGTTCGCGCGTCCTGGAAACCGGATGCGGTATCGGCAATTTTGCGGAATTATTACTGGATCGCCCCCGGCTGATCTGCGTGGACGAAAATGAGTTTTTTGTGGAAATGACCCGGCGGCGCTTTGGTCACCTGGAAAATCTCCGCGTGTTACAGGCGGATATTACGGATCCAAATGCCGAAGGCAATTTGCGTGATGAACACATTGACACCGTAGTTTGCCTGAACATCCTTGAAAATGTTGAGGATGAAACGCCGGCGCTTAAGCGCTTTTATGATCTGCTGGAGCCGGGCGGGAAGCTCATTGTTCTCGTGCCGGCCAATCCCGCCCTGATGAGTCCCTGTGATCAGGCCCTGGGACATCGGCGACGCTACACCCGCCAATCTCTGCAAGCGCTTATGACGAACGCGGGCTTTAGCATCCGGCATATTTCACAATACAACACGGTAGGGGCCTGGGCATGGCGCTTTAATAAATGGCGGGGCCGCGCAGCATTAACCGCCCGCCAGATTAAACTTTTCCAGTGGCTGCTTCCCGTAGTAAAATCCGTAGACGCCATGAACCTCGGCGGCGGCCTAAGTATCCTCGCCATCGGTGAAAAATAGAAAACAAAGGTACCTGACACCTTTTTCTGCGGGTCTTGAAACCCCGGAGGTTATCCGCGTGATCCGGTGCGCCGGTCAATCCGGCTTTTTTTGTCGGTTTTGGAGTGTATATTACGGCTTCATTTGCGCGTAATAATCCTGGATGGGCTTTACCGTCCACTGGCCCTGTTTAAGACTCACAATCGCATCCGCCGCGGCTTCGGCTCCGGTCACGGTGGTGATAATTGGAATTCGGTTCAGCACCGCGGCGGATCGAATGCGGCCTTCGTCCGTGGTGGGGCCTTTGTGCGTGGGGGTATTAATTAACAACTGCACCTGATGGTTTTTAATGGCGTCAATGATATTGGGACGGCCTTCCTGAATTTTATTAATTTTCCGGCATGGCACCCCCGCGTCATTTAGCGCCTGGCACGTGCCGCTGGTGGAAATGAGTTCAAAACCCGCCTGGGCAATTTTCCGGGCGGATTCGATAATCGCTTTTTTGTCCCCATCGCGCACGGAAATATAAACGGTTCCCGACATCGGCAGACTGCCGCCGGCCGCCATTTGCGATTTGGCGTAGGCCACCGGGAAGCTGGAATCAATGCCCATGACTTCGCCGGTGGATCGCATTTCCGGGCCTAAAATTACATCTACACCGGGGAATTTGTTGAAAGGAAATACGCTTTCCTTCACCGCGACATGATTTTTCGGAATGATTTCTTCCGTGACGCCCAACTCCGGCAACGTTTTTCCGCACATGACTTTCGCCGCAATTTTTGCCCAGGCCACGCCCGTGGCTTTGCTGACAAACGGCACCGTGCGGCTGGCCCGTGGATTGACTTCCAGCACATAGACTTCATTATCTTTAATGGCGAACTGCACATTCATTAATCCGCGCACCGCCAACGCCTTGGCCAGCGCCAGCGCGTTATCATGAATGCGGGCCACAATTTCCGCCGGCAGACTGAACGGCGGCAGAGAACACGCGGAATCACCGGAATGAATTCCCGCTTCCTCAATGTGTTCCATCACCCCGATCACCAGATAATTTGTGCCATCACCCAACGCATCGACATCCACCTCCGTGGCATCGCCGAGGAAACGGTCAATAAGAATCGGATGTTCATCCGCAACTTCCACGGCATGACGGATGTAATAATCCAACTGCGTTTCATCGGACACAATTTCCATGGCCCGGCCGCCCAGAACAAACGACGGACGCACCAGCACCGGATAACCGATTTCCGCAGCCACCTTGCGGGCCTGCTCGGCACTGCGGGCAATACCGCCCTCAGGCTGCTTAAGGCCCAGAGATTTTATCAGGCGATTAAACTTATCCCGGTCTTCCGCAGCTTCAATGGACTCTACCGCCGTGCCGATAATCGGCACGCCCGCATCTTTAAGTCCGCGGGCGAGATTCAACGGGGTTTGACCGCCAAATTGCACAATAACGCCCTGCACCAGTCCCCCCGGCTGGCTTAAGGGACGGCCATTCAGGCGTTCCACAATGTTCAACACATCTTCATGCGTCAATGGCTCAAAAAACAGAAGATTGGATGTGTCATAATCCGTGCTGACGGTTTCCGGATTGGAATTGATCATCACGCTTTCAAGGTCCAATTCCCGACATGCAAAGGCCGCCTGCACGCAGCAGTAATCAAATTCGATGCCCTGCCCGATGCGATTCGGCCCGCCGCCGAGAATAATAATTTTTTTGCGATCCGTAATGCGCACTTCATCATCCACCTGCTGCATGGATCGACCGCCCTCCAGCCGGGTGATCGGACTTTCATAGGTGGAATAATAATAGGGTGTGGCCGCTTCAAATTCCGCGGCACACGTATCGACAAGTTTATACACCGGCTCAATGGTCAGACGCTTGCGGATGCCCCGGACATCCGCAGGCTGCAGGGACCAGATGGTGCCCAACTGCACATCGGAGTATCCCATTTCCTTGCTGCGGCGCAACAGTGCGGCGAAATGCTGCCGATCTTCCGGGGAAATTTTACCGGCCATAAACGCGGCGGCCTGCGGGCGCAACTCAAATAATACTTTTTCAAAATCAACGAGTTCCTTCATCTGGGCGAGAAACCAGGGATCAATATGCGTCAGTTCATGCACCCGTTCCAGCGTATAACCCATTTTGAAGGCGTACCGGATGTAATACGGCCGGCCCTGCGACGGAATGGATAATTTCCGCCTTAACCGGTCTTCCGGTATGGGCCAAATTTGCGCCGCTTCCTCCAGTGCCGCCGTGCGGGTAACAAACGCACCGCGATCTCCCAGACTCGATGGCACGGAAGCTGGTTGCACGTCAAGTTCCAGTACTTGTCTTCGCCACCATTTATCAATGCGATCCAGCCCCAGGCCAAACCGTTTGACTTCCATGGAACGAATGCCTTTCTGCAATGCTTCCTTAAACGTCCGGCCAATGCTCATGGCTTCGCCGACGCTTTTCATCTGGGTTGTGAGGGTTTCATCGGCATCCGGGAATTTTTCAAAAGTCCAGCGCGGAATTTTTACCACCACATAATCGATGGAGGGTTCAAAACAGGCCACGGTGCGGCGCGTGATGTCATTGGGCAGTTCATCCAGCGTGTAACCCACCGCCAACTTCGCGGCAATACGCGCAATGGGAAAGCCTGTAGCTTTGCTGGCTAACGCACTGGAGCGTGACACGCGCGGATTCATTTCCACCACCACCATATCGCCATTGGCGGGGTTGATGGCAAATTGAATATTGGAGCCGCCGGTTTCCACGCCAATGGCCCGGATAACCGCAATGGCCCCGTCGCGCATGCGTTGATATTCTTTATCCGTGAGGGTTTGGGCCGGGGCGACCGTGATGGAATCTCCGGTGTGTACGCCCATGGGATCAAAATTTTCAATGCTGCAGACAATCACCACGTTGTCGGCTTTGTCGCGCATGACTTCCAGTTCATATTCCTTCCAGCCGATCAGGGATTGATCAATCTGAATTTCATTAATCATCGAGGCGTCGATGCCGCGCTGGGCGATAATTTCAAATTCCTCCATGTTCCACGCCACGCCGGACCCGGTGCCGCCAAGCGTAAACGACGCACGGATAATACAGGGCAGCCCGACCTCCTCGGCCACCTTTTTGGCCTGTTCCATGTTGTAGGCCAGGCCGCTACGCGGACATTGCAAGCCGATGGATTCCATAATGGCTTTGAATTTGCGACGATCTTCCCCACGATGAATCGCTTCCCGCGTGGCACCGATCATCTGCACGCCGAATTTTTTCAGGATGCCTGCATCTTCCAGTGCCACGGATAAATTCAGACCGGTCTGCCCGCCCAGTGTGGGCAGCAGGGCATCGGGGCGTTCAAGTTCAATGATTTTCGCGACCGCTTCAACGGTCAGCGGTTCAATATAGGTGCGGTGGGCCATATCCGGATCAGTCATGATGGTGGCGGGGTTGGAGTTCACCAGGATTACGCGGTAGCCCTCTTCTTTGAGAGCTTTGCACGCCTGCGTACCGGAATAATCAAATTCACAGCCCTGTCCGATGACAATGGGGCCGGAACCGATGATCAGGATACTTTTAATGTCCGTTCTTTTGGGCATGGGTCAACAACCTTTTACACCAGCGTCGGGGAAAAAACTTGTAAGTTTGTATCAGAAATCGCGCCGTCGCGAAAGTGCCCCCAGTTATTTCGTCCACGGGGGCGTGGCAATATTTCCGGGCACCCCGCATCAACTCGACCGGCGAGCCGCCGGGTTTATCCCGGTGGGCTTGAGCATTCCTGTGAAAAGGCGGCTTTTTTACCCCGCCCGGAAAAATTGCCACGCCCGTCCACGGTTATTTTGCCCGAACCCGGCGTTCCATGGTGGCGCGGAAATAATTTCGGAACGTCGGCAGGCCGGCCTGGGTCCAGGCAGATTGTATTTTTTCCACCAGAACAGCGTTATTTTGTCGAAGTTCACATAAAAACTTGGCATCCGGCGACGTTTCAGGTGCCAGCAGGTGCATGTCATGGGCATCGGCCAAAAGCAGATAACCTGTGGAGTCCGGAGATTCTTCCACGTTTAACTTCATGTGTGGATACGCCACCTGCCCCAAACGCAGGCGATAAACCACCCGGCCATCCTTGTTCGCCGGTTCAAACCATTCGGGCTTGATCGCATCCGAATCCGCAGACGCCAAAATCGGTGCGATTCGTGCCTCAACGACATCCGGTATTTTTCCATCGCCGTAAGCCAGGGGCAGATAGATGGCAATCGCTTGTTTGAGAATCTGCACGCGTGGCAGAGGTGGATGTTGTAGTTCAGTCATACCAGCGCCTGATCGGAGTTTTACCGACCGTCCTCGTTTCCCGATACTCTTCATTCCATTTTACACGAAATGGCAACCCAATGCCCGCGCCGGCGCATGCAATCGAGATAGACTGCAATAAAAACCGCAGATTACGCGGATCACGCGGATAAACGGCGAGTTTCCATTTTGCCCCGGCGACAGCCACTCGTTTGCACCAGCATTATTTGCTCTACTGCTCACCTGTCTAACATCTGCTCTGTCGGGCCGCAGCCCGACTTGCCGAGATCAGGTGAACAGGTGATCAGGTGACCGCAGGAGGGCGTTCTCGGCTCGGCGACAGCCACTCTTTTGCGCCAGCCGAATTTGCTCTACTGTTCACCTGTCTAAATTCTCCTGCTCTGTCGGGCCGCAGCCCGACTTGCCCGCGGGGCGGGCACAGGGTATGTTGCATGGCTGGAATTTTTCTGGCATCAGGAGATTGACCCTTGAATGAATCGCAAACATCGGCCGGCTTAAATGATTCTCAAAAAACGCTGCTGTACAGCCCGGGGACGCGGGTGGAAGTCACACAGCAGATTGCCCAGAGATCGCACGTTTATCCCATCAGTGTGACCGGTACGGTGCTGCGGCAGGAGCGGCAGGAGAGCGGCAGCTGGTTTGCGCGCAACAAGGGAGATCACCTGTGGCTGGATCGCCTGCTTATCCAGAAAGATGATGGCGAAAAAGTGGTCCTGAACCTGGATGAATATTCTGCCGTAAAAGTGCTGCAAGGCTCCCACCCCACCGCCGGGGCCGCCCCCATGGTTACACCGAATGCCGATCGCAGCAGCTCGCTGACGTGAGGCGGCCGACGGCGTAGGTTGCAGGTTACAGGTTACAGGTTACAGCGGGGGGCGTCACGCTTTGTCACAAAGCCGCCGGCTGTGCCGGTGGTAAAACGCACAATGCCCGCACGACCTGGCTTTTGCAGAATGCGAGATGCGAGATGCGAGATGCGAGATGCGAAATTCCAGGTTCCAGATTCCAGGTTCCCCGCGGCGTTCATCTGTTTCCGCCGTCACCAAAGGATTACTTTTCGGAGAACAAAAAAAAGCCGCCCGGGGTTGCTCCGGGCGGCCAGTTAATCGAAATGTTGCGCTGCTTGGTTACGGCAGGTAGGGGTAGGCAACGTTCCCTCCGCCGTTGGAATAGTAGACATTAACGCCCGGGTCCAGAAGGACGTTTTCAGGGTGGAGATTCCCGAATTGGACGGTGGAGGCGTGGCCGTCGGCAAATACCATGTTCGCATTTCCATTATTCTGGTTGGTTTCCATATGGCGGTAGCGAATCCCAGGAGCTTTTCCTCCGCCCGGGAGATCGGTATTGCCGGTGTTGTAATAGCAGTTCGGGTTCATATCCGCAGTTGGAGAATAGGGGCCTAAACAGTCGGCCTTAATCTGGTAAGTGTATTGCATATTGTCAAAATCAGGCCAACCCGCGCCGCCGTACCACAGGGAGCTATCCGCAATCATGAAAACATGGCTTGGGTTGGGGATTTGTGCCGACTTCAGCACCTGAAGCTCGGGTGCCTTGCTACCGTAGTTCGGGTTTAGGATGAACACCTGCGGATTGGCGGCATAGGAGTTGTCCCATTTATGCCCAATTTGCATCGTGCTGGCTGGATCCATAAACAGCCCATTGTACTTGAGCTCATAGGCTGAAGATTGTATTTTTGAATTAAATGAAATGAATCCATTGTGCCATGCGCCCTCCCAGTAGCCGTTATTCGGGGCCACGGCACCCGATTTCTGGCCCTCGTTGACTGTTACCGGTGGGCCAGCGTACATTTGAAACAAGAGGTCGATCCAGACCCCTTCATAGTTCACCGAGTTGGGGGGTATCGCGTCCTCATAGGACGAGGAATACTCGAGCGTGATTTGCCCCAGCGAACGCAGCCTCGCTTGGCAGCCGATTGAGTTAGCCTCATCCTTCGCCCTTGCCAGCGCGGGCAATAACAGAGCGATGAGCAGCGCGATGATGGAGATCACCACCAGCAGCTCAATAAGGGTGAATCCCTGATGTTTTTCCAAGCGCTTCATAAAAGCACCTCCTTACAAATGCCGGGGTGTAACTCTACGGCCGCAATATTTATATCCCGGCGCGGGCTTATAACATGTTGCGACACATTTGCGATGCTTTCTCTAAATGTACCGAGCCGAGAGCATCTTCGACACAGCCACGCCCCTTCTTTTACATACGTTAGAAGAGTCCATGCAGATGAAGGCGCAAAGGTAAGAATTCGATGCGGCGAATTCCATGGCAATTTCCATTTGATTGCCATTTCTATCGAATTGGGCTTATAGCACGTTTGTTGGTTCATTTATAGGACCCGACGATGCCAAAGCTATCGGCATTTCACGGATGCGATGTCCACGGATTTCTTATTTTCCGGTTTTGGAGGGATTGGCAAGCTATTTTAAAATAAAAAAAGGGCCGCCCGGGGTTGTTCCGGGCGGCCCAAGCTAGGGGTTTTCTTGTTCTGCTAAATCCGCGTCAACTGCCGACGGCGCCCCTTCGCTCGCATCAGCAAGGGGAGAAGGGCAACCGCCGGCCACGCAAGCAGCCCCAAGGTCGACGGCTCCGGCACCGGTGTTGCGGCAAATGACCGCATCGCAAACGCCGGGCCATTCTGCAGAGGGCCTTCGAGCCCGAAAATTCCACTGGTGCCGAAGTAGTTGCCCGGGCCTGCGGGCGTTACCGCAAAGGTAACGTCGATAGCGAGGGCCTGCCCGGCCGCTACAGTGCCAAGGTTGACCACGTTGTCGTTGAACCACGTCGACGCGGCTGAAAAACTTCCGAAGCTTTCCGAAATGCCCGAAGCTCCATTTACTGTGGCGTCAAACGTCACTGCGCCGGTCCCATTTGACGCCGGCCCGAAGAAGCCGAACATCAAGTTCTCATTGGATCCCACGGCACTGCCGGCGACCGTCCACTTGAGGGTTTCGCTTAGGGGGCCGCCCGGCGTGCCGAGGTTAGGCGCGCCTGCGAGCACGGTAAACATTCCCAGCGCCTTGGTATTAGGGGAATTAAATACGGAGCTAACACTTGCGTTATTTGACGTGGCCGAGGAAACCGCGCCTGCGCCGGGTGATGTGGTGGCGTAGCCAACAAGTTGATCGCCCGCAACGCCTGCGGCCGCGGGGATCGTGCCGCCGACCGAGGCGTGCGCGTATGCCACGGCCACAACAGTGCCGCTGACCGCGCTTCCGCCCAGCGCCTGGACCGTCTGCTGCGACACCACGAGGCCGACGCTTGGATCACCGGTAACCGCCGCGTAGGCCCCAGCGGCCGCGGAGCCTGCGCCCCCACCATATCCTTGTATGTAGCCACCTGAGCCGCCGTTGGCTTTCGCGACAGCGTCCGCCGAGGTTGCGCCCGCTGCGCTCGCAAGGGCTTGAGCGTCGCCACCAACGCCCCCGACCCCGCCGTTACCAAAGTAGGCACCCGCGCCCCCGGTGGCCTCCGCGTTCGCGGTCGCCCCGGCACCAGAGCTTGTCGCGGTCGCAGTGGCAAGGGCACCCCCAGCCAAGCCGATGGCGCTTGTGGTGAACCCGGCTGTTCCGCCGGTCGCATTGGCGGTCGCCGAGGCCGTGCCCGAGGAATTGCGGGCCTCCGAATCAGCGGTCCCGGCACCGGCGTTGCCGGGCGTGCCGGCCCCGTCGGTTCCGCCCGCCGCCCCTGCGGCCGCGATAGTTTGGATATTGAGCGAGGTGCAGGATTGCGACACGGACAAATAACTCTCTGCGTACCCCCCACTGCCCGTCGTATAGCTGCTGCTGCCGTTCCAGCTCGAGACCCCTGAACCATACCCCCCGGATACTTGCTGTGTCAGATTCAGGACGCCCGATGTTGTCCCGCCGATCCCGTTGTGCAACATCTCTCCTTTTCCGTTGAAGGTGGGGCCAGGAACATAGAACCCATTTCCGTCCACGTAGGCCCCCCCTTCGCCGGCCGATCCCCCGGTAATAACGCCGGTTACGTTAACGGTCCCGCTACCCGAGCTTCCGAACACATTGCCGAACGAAGCGCCGCCCGGGGGGCCGGCGTATGGGCCACTCCCGTGGCCCGCGCCATAGGCCGACCCTCCGACTGCCGTCGCGTACACGGTCGCGGGGTTTGCGCCCACCGCCGCCGCTACGGCATTCGCGGTCGCGTTTCCCCCGGGGCCACTCTGCACGGGGCCACCCTCCATACCATTCCCGCCATAGGCGGAAGCCGATGCCCTCGCCGCGCCCGCCCCGGCGTAAGCCGAGGAACTGGCTGCCGCGTACGTTCCGGGCGTATCGTCGTTGCCACCGATCCCAACCCATCCCATTCCTCCGCGGGCCACCGCTGTTGCTGTTCCTGAACCAAGCCGGTTATCGGCTACGGCAGTCGCCCCCGCCGACCCCGACCCTCCGCCCAGGTACGCTTGCACGTTGGGCTTTGCCGAATATCCCCCGTCTCCGCCGATGCCGCCTTGCGCCCTTGCTATGGAGGTCACCAGCCCGCTCGTATAGGCTGACGAGCCGTCACCGGTTGCAGCGGTGGCATTACCCCCGATTCCAGCGTTCATGTACTGGGCCGAGCCGCCAGAAACATTCACAAAACCGCCGCCGTTTCCGCCGTACGCACCGGTCATATTGTAGGCAGCCGAGGAGCCGCCAATTACAGCATTCGCGACGCCACCGTCCTGCCCGGGGCCACCGTTGCCGCCGTAGACGATGAGCGTATCCGCCGCTGCGCGCGTGCCCGCGACTGCGGCGAAAGCGCCGCCCAGTACCAACACGATCCCGACTCCCCTTCCCGTGGACGTGAAATTAATGCCTTTCATCGTTTTCTCCTCATAAAAGGCCACAACGAGTAGTGCCACCCTTAATGGTGCGACGCCACGCGGCGCGCTAGGCGGCATTTTGAAACGCACTATAAATGTCTCGCTGTCCCCATTCTGTGAAGCGGCCCGAGAGCTATCGCAATTCAGCCGCGGCGCGCCCCACCGCGCCGGCGGACCGAGATCACGATAATCCCCTGAGGTCCAAATGTTTCTCATATCCCCCACACGGCGATTCGGCCGGCCCAAACGGTTTGAGCGACCGAGTTCGAACAAAGTTAACACGCGTCTCCTCGCGGGTCAAGAAAAATCTGGGCATTTTTAGACCAATGTAAGTGTCCGAATCGACGCATTGCTGTTCGCAATACCGGTCGCTCTTTGCGCAGCCGCACCTGCGGGGCCCAGCCGAAAGCGGCGAGGGTTGCCTATCGGTCACACTGACGACCTTCCCACCTGGGCCCCCTCCTGTACTTTGCCGGCACCGCCGCGCAACCTCTTTGGGCCAACCGTGCACGCTGGTGTCGTGCCCTGAAGCCGCAGGGGTCTGCCCCTGAGCCGCCGAAGGCGGCGGGGAACCGTGGAGTTGGCGCGCTATTTTCGGCTCGACCAAAAAAAAGGAATCGCTCGGAAATTTCCCGAGCGATTCCTGTTGATTCTAGGTAAGTTGCTTAACTGTAATCCAACTTAAGGAATGTACGGATAAGCCACTTTTCCACCGCTGGTCGACCAATAGACGTTGACAAAGGGGTCGAGCAATACGTTCTCCGGGTGGAGATTCCCGGCGCGTACCGACGCTGCGTGCCCGTCGGCAAACACCATGTTGGCGTAACCACCGTTAAGCGAATATTCCATATGCCGAAAACGGATTCCCGGGCGCAGGGTTGACTTCGTTGCGTCCTCGTTGGCAGTGCCGTAATAACACGCCGGGTTCAGGTCAGAAACCGCTGAGTAGGTGCCAATCGTGTCCGCTTGCACTTGGTAAGTGTACTGCATCCAATCATTTTCCGGCCAGCCGTAACCACCGGCGTACGGAAGGTTGGAGTCAGCAACCATATACACATGGGCCGGATTGGGGATCTGCGCGACCTTCAATATTTTAACCTGCGGCCAATACGACGGCGGATTCGTGGGATTATAGGCACCGTTGTTGATAAATACGTTCGGGTTGGCAGCGTATGAATTATCCCAGTTATGCGCTCGTTGGACCACGCTGGACGGGTCAATAAAGAGGCCGTTGAATTTCTGCGAGTAGGCCAGCGCCTGGGTCTTGTTTACGCTGTAGGCGATAAATCCGTTGTGCCATGCGCCATAATAATAGCTGCCGGTCGTGTTAAGCTCAACCGGAGCGCCTGCGTACATCTGGAACAGTAAATCTATCCACGTGCCAGCTCCATATTTGCCAACCACGCTGGGCGGAAGCGCGTCCTCATACGAGGCCGCGTACTCCATGGACAACTGCCCCATCGAGCGCAAACTTGCTTGGCATGCAATTGAATTGGCATCGTCCTTCGCCCTTGCCAATGCCGGCAATAACAATGCGATGAGCAGGGCGATGATGGAGATCACCACCAGCAGCTCGATAAGGGTGAATCCTTGATGTTTTTCCGAGCGCTTCATAAAAGCACCTCCTAAAAAAATGCCTCAGCGTAATTTCCTGTTCGCAATGTCTACAGCCCAACGCAGGCTCAGATCTTTTTGCGACACATATTCAATTTTTCTCTTCGCGCCAAGCCGACCTTTATGCAGGGTCAACCTGTATCAGTTATTTGTTACTTAAATATTACGATGTCCGCCAGCGAATGTCAAGAAAAAAACCAGAAATTTTATTTACCATTTACCATTTAATTACCACACGGCTGAAAAACGGGCTTTTATAGGTGTTTTAGAAGCATTTAGGGCTTTTATTTTCATGACACAATTGGTAATTATTATGATTTTCAGGCCGTGGCTAGCCGGATGGAAAGCCCATTTCCGGAGCGGGGGATTTGGAACTTGGGGAATTTGGCGTGGAAACTGGTACGCGGAACTTAGCATCTTGCATCTTGCATCTGGCATCTGGCATTGTGCACACTGCAAAAGCAAAGCGCTTCCACATTCTAACTCCCAACTCCTGTCCCCCGTCACCTGTAACCTGTAACCTGTAACCTAAGTCGCCTTCTAACTCCTAACTGGTCCGTATTGAATGTACTGCCCACTGCTGAATCTATGTATGAACTGACGAATGATGCTAAAATACTAAACGGTAATGGAATAATGGCAGCACCCTTGGAGTTATCATGGAAAGTGCCACGGAACGGAATGTTGAAAATGGACCGGCGGGTATGCCAATGACCGAGTCGGCGGATGTTACGCAGGAAGTTTTGCGCATGGCGCGGCAGGCACGGCTGGCGGCGCGGCAGTTGGCCGCGTTGAGTGGGAATGTCCGCAATGCGGCTCTGCTGCGAATTGCTGATGGCCTGATCGCCGGTCAAGCTGAAGTGCTGGCGGCCAATTTGATGGATTTGCGGGAGGCCAAAAACAGCAATCTGGCGTTGCCTCTGATTTCCCGCCTGACTTTATCTGAGAAAAAAATCGAAGCCATGGCCGCCAGTGTGCGGGAAATCGCGGGGCAGACCGATCCGGTGGGCCAAACCCTGGAGGCGTACGACCGCCCCAATGGCCTGCGGATTGAAAAACGCCGCGTGCCCATTGGCGTTATTGCCATCATTTATGAAAGCCGCCCCAATGTCACAAGCGATGCAGCGGCCCTGTGCCTGAAAAGCGGCAATGCATGCATCCTGCGGGGCGGCAAGGAATCGGTCCACAGTAATCAGGCGATCGCCAAAATCATCCGTGAAGCTCTGCTGGCCGCACACGTGGATCCCAACGCGGTGCAGTTGATCGCCACGACGGACCGTGCGGCCGTGGGCGTGCTGGTTACCGCAGAGGGCCTGGTGGACCTGGCCATTCCGCGCGGCGGAGAATCCCTGATTCGGGCGGTGGTGGAGCAGGCGACGATTCCGGTGATCAAGCATTATAAAGGCGTATGTCATATTTATATTGATAAATATGCAGATGTCGATATGGCTGTGGCGGTGGCAGTCAGTGCGAAGGTGGACGGCTGCGCGGTGTGCAATACCGCGGAATGTATTCTTGTTCATCAGGATATTTCCGCCCGCATTCTGCCCCGCCTGGCGGCCAAGTTCCGGGAAGCCAAAGTGGAAATGCGGGCTGATGCCCGCAGCCAGGGGCTTTTGCAAACCGCCAAACTGGCGGTGGAATCCGACTGGGGAGCGGAATATCTGGATTTGATTGTGGCCATCAAGCAGGTGAATTCGATTGACGAAGCCATTGCCCATATCACGCAATATGGTTCACAACACACCGATGCCATTATTACCGGCGATATTGCCGCAGCCAATAAATTCATCCAGAACGTGGATTCCGCCAGCGTGATGGTCAACGCGTCCACCCGCTGGGCCGATGGATTTGAATACGGATTGGGCGCGGAAATCGGCATCAGCACGGATAAACTCCATGCCCGTGGCCCCATGGGGGCAGCGGACTTGTGCACGTATAAGTTTATTGTGACAGGCAATGGGCACGTGCGGAGGTAGGTTACAGGGGACAGGTTACAGGTTACGGGTTACGGGAGTTAGGAGTTGGACGAGGACGCAGAACCTGGGAGTTAGGAGTTAGAATGTGGAAGCGCTTCGCTTTGGCAGAATGCAGAATGCGAGATGCTAAATTCCAGGTTCCAGGTTCCAAATTCCAGGTTCCAGCTTGAGGACAGTTATGGGTGTTGAAAAACGTTTGAAGACGGAGGCGGCACCGGACGGGACGGGGCTGATTGCGGGGGATTCGTGGTTGGAGCCTTATGCGGGGCAGTTGCGGCGACGGAGGGAGCATTATGTCAAAATGCGGGAGGGCATTGAAAAGGCGGGCGGGCTGCTGAAAGCGGTGAGTTGCGGGCATCACTATTTTGGATTCAATCGCGGGGCGCAGGACGGAAAGACGGGAATATGGTACCGGGAATGGGCACCGGCTGCAGCGCAGTTGCATGTCATAGGCGATTTTAATTCGTGGAACCGCTCCGGCCATCCTATGGTGCGGGATGCCTTCGGGGTCTGGTCCATTTTTCTGCCGGATGCAAAATCCGGGACGCCCGCTATTGCCCATGCGAGCAAAATTAAGGTGCAGGTAGATTCCGCCAATGGGCGGATGGACCGCATTCCGGCGTATATCAGGCGGGTGGTGCAGGCGCAGCAGGGCGTTGATTTTGTCGGGCAGTATTGGAATCCACCGGAAGCGTACACATTTAAGCATCCTTACGCTGCGCCAGGGCAAGGCGGCCTGCGCATTTATGAAGCGCATATCGGCATGGCGCAGGAAGAACCCAAGGTGGGAACGTTTGAGGAATTTACCCGTCACGTGCTGCCGCGGATTGCTGATCTGGGCTATAACGCCATACAGCTCATGGCCATTATGGAACATCCCTATTACGGCTCATTCGGCTATCACGTGAGCAACTTTTTTGCCGTCTCTTCCCGGTTCGGCACGCCGGAGGAACTAAAGCATTTAATTGATACCGCGCATGGCCTGGGCATAGCGGTGCTGCTGGATGTGGTACACAGCCACGCCATTAAAAATGTCAATGAGGGGCTGAATCGTTTTGACGGATCCGATTTTCAATATTTTCACGCCGGTGCGCGCGGGCAGCATATTGCGTGGGACTCCCTGTGTTTTGATTACAGTGTGCCGGAAGTGCAGCGGTTTTTGTTAAGCAATTTGCGATTCTGGCTGGAGGATATGCACTTTGACGGATTCCGCTTTGACGGCGTGACCAGCATGGTGTATCTGGATCACGGGCTGGGGGCGAAGTTTTCGAGCTATGACAGTTATTTCGGCCCCAATGTAGATGACAGTGCCGTCGCATATCTGCAAATCGCCAATGACCTGGTGCATACCCTGCGTCCGGAGACGGTCACCATTGCGGAAGATGTTTCCGGCATGCCCGGTATGGCCCGGCCGGTGGCGGAAGTCGGCATCGGCTTTGATTATCGTCTGGCAATGGGTGTCCCGGATTACTGGATAAAACTGCTTAAGGAACAGCGCGACGAAGAGTGGAATCTGGGCGGGTTATACCAGACTCTGATGAATCGCCGGCGCAATGAAAAACATGTGGGATATGCTGAAAGTCATGATCAGGCTCTGGTGGGCGATAAAACCCTCGCGTTCTGGCTGATGGACAAGCAGATGTACTGGAACATGAGCAAGTCCCAGGGCCATCCGATTGTGGAGCGGGGCTTGGCGTTACACAAAATGATCCGGCTGATCACTTTTGCA
Source organism: Planctomycetota bacterium (assembly GCA_021808105.1). Taxonomy (GTDB): domain Bacteria; phylum Planctomycetota; class Phycisphaerae; order WQYP01; family WQYP01; genus JAMDCX01. Next base: position 19,541 of record JAKBCC010000030.1, on the reverse strand, counting down.
CTGGCGGGGGAAGCGTATCTGAATTTCATGGGAAATGAATTCGGCCATCCGGAATGGGTGGATTTTCCGCGGCCCGGCAACAATTATTCCTATCAGCACGCCCGGCGGCTCTGGTCATTGTCGGATCGCGACGACCTGCATTATCTGGGGTTGAAAATATTTGATCGTGCCATGCTGCTGCTGGATCAGCAGCGCGGCATTCTGGAAGATCCATTTATTGAGCAGATTCTGGTGCATGAAGACACCAGGCAAATTGCGTTTCGCCGGGGGCCGGTGTTATTTGTTTTCAACTTTCATCCCACCGAATCCTACGTGGGCTTGCGCGTGCCGGTGCCTGACCCCTGCGATTACCGGCTTATTCTGGATACCGATAGCCCGGTGTTTGACGGCTTGGGCCGCGTGGCCGGTGATGTGATTTATCCCCGGCAGGATGTGCCGATGTATGGCCGAAATCAGAGTGTGCAAATGTATCTGCCATGCCGCACAGCACAGGTGCTGGCACCGGCGGATATGCCGGTGAGGAATAAACGGTAGGCACGGGTCGGAAATAACTTCCCGAAAGCTGATTTGCCCCGTCACAAAGCCGCCGGCTATGCCGGTGGTACCGCTTTCGATAGCCGCGCAAATCGGAAAATTATTTTAGGCTGGTCCCTTGGTGTCCTGCAAGCCCTATTCTCTGCCGGGGGCCAGTAAGGATCTTACGCCTACAATGGCTGCCCGCCAGGCGGGGATAAAGCCTGCGGCCAACGTCGCCAGGCAGGAAACCCCGGCGGCAAACAGCATGGCGTTCCACGCCCAGGCGTACTGGGAATTAAAGCCGCTCAAGCGGTGATCCACCAGTGTTGCCATGTAGGCCATGTACTGCCCCAGTGCACAGCCCAGCACAACGGCCGCCACAATAATCAGCGACAATTCCGCCAGCACCATGCGCAACAATTGCCATCGCCCGGCCCCCACCGCCCGGAGAATGCCGAATTCATAGCGCCGTTGCCGGACCGCGGCTGCGGCCATGGCAGCCACCGCGATAGCCGCCAGACACATTCCGCCCAGGGCCGCCAGAGATAACGCACGCATGACGCGGGTGATCACATAATCCAAATCGCGCTTCATGTGCCGCACGGATGTACCGTGCAGGGCAAAGCGTTGAAAATTCAGCAAGCGCTGTAAAAAGGATTGCTTGCCGCCGGAGGTCAGGAAGGACTTCACGTCGGCCACAGTTTTCATACCGCCGGCGCTGGGTTTTAATGTCAGCATGACCAGGTTGGGGCCGTTAATGCCAAATAATTTTTTGGCTTGCGCCAGCGTGCCGATAAGGGCCACCGCCGCCGCCTGATGAAACGCCTGCCGCACCCGCAAAAAGCTCTGGGCAATGGAAACGCCCGGCGAGGTCACCACGCCCACGACGCTCAACTGTTTTGCACCGGCCACCGTGCCGACAGCCACTGTTTTTCCCGCCGCCAAACCCAGAGAATGCAGGGCATCCCCGGCGATCAGCACGCCGGTACCGGCCCGCATGGCCTGCAGAGCCGAGGCTTTATTTCCCTGTGAAAAATGCACGCCCAGCATCCGAAGAAAGCTGCGGGGCTGCACGGCCACAAACAGCACCTGCTGCTGTTTTGCCGCACCGATTCGGGCGGGAATCCAAAAGGCCGTTAATGCCGAAACACCCGTAACACCATGAACGTGCTGCGGAATTTCCATGGCGCGATGGGTAGACAGCGGCGTCATCGGGCTGAAGACAAAGGCATCAGGAAACTGGGCGGGAAATTCCCATGATTCCAGCAAACCGATGCCCCGGGCCTGCATGGAAACAAAAAAAGAGACCGCCGCCAGCAAGGCTGCCGCCATCATGCCCGCACGATACGGTGATGCGGATGTGGAAAATAAGGTCGGCTCAACATGCCACAGCCAGGCCAGCGGTCGCTTGAACCAGCGCTCAAAAGCCGCCACCGTTACCGGTGCCAGCGCCACCGCAGACAGCAGCACCAATGGCCCACCCAACAGCACATACGCCCAAAGCGCCCAAATCGGATTGGGAATCCACCAGAGCAGAATCTGCAGGGCCAGAGCACCGATTGCCACGCATAAGGCGGCCCGTAAGGATTGGGCACTTGCGGCTCTGCCGATATTGGCCACCGCCGCCATCGGTGTCACGCGCCAGGCTTTGTATACGGGCAGAGCCATACCGACGGCCGCCGCCAGAATCCCGGCGCATCCGGCGATGACAAAACTGGCGATGCCGGGATGAAACACCAGATGTCCGTGCCGCAGATGATGCACCAGAAACCACGCCGCAGCCGCTCCGCCACCTATGCCCAGAAGGACCCCGCCGGCCATCGGCAACAGGGACTCCACCAAGGCGGTCAGGGCCACCTGACTGCGCGCCGCCCCGATGCACCGCAATTGCCCGAAAAATCGCACGCGATCCTGAATACCAATGGCAAATACTGCCAATATCAGCAGGCCCGCACCCAGTGCCGTGGGAAGGGCGATGAGCCAGCGCAGGCGCTGCAACATTTTCTGCATGGGCGCAAAGGGCTTGCGGCTTTTGCCCATGGACCGAATTTTTACACCCGGCCCCACCACTTTTTTTAACGCGGTTATGCCCGCTGCGTTGGTGGTACCATGTCGGAATTTTATATCAATGCGGCTCCAACGCGGTGCGGCACCCGTGAGTTTTTGCAGGGTCTGTCCGGTGATGTACGCGGAGGGAAAGGAAAAATAGCGTTTAACTGCCGAGCGCTGGACCAGACCGACAATTTTTACCTGCTGGGCACCGGCGGGTCCCAGCAAGGTTGCGGTCATGCCAACGTGCGCGCCCAGTCGATGGGCCATGGCGACATTCATCAGGATTTGTCCGGCGGGTCTGGTCAGCGGGCCGCCGAAGGAAAATGCGGGGGGAATAATTTTTTGGGCGGCCGGCCAACTGCCCACGATGAGATGAGCCGGCACCGTGCGTCGGCCGATGCGAATGCGGGAAAAAGCCATTGTCCGGCCGGCAGCGTATTGCACGACGGAGCAGTTGGCCGCTTTGGTTAAAATTCCTGCCGGAACGGCTGAATCCGCTCCCTGCGTAATCGGCGTGATGCGGGCGTTGACCTGTCCCAATACTGCAGCCAGGTTGTGTTGCAGCGAGGCTCTCATGCTGGAAAGCACGCTGCACGCGGTCATGACCAGTGCCACGGCCGCGGTGATGACCAGGGCGGTCAGCAGGGGCTTAACGGGTTTACGCCAAAGCGTGCTGATAGCGAGTTGCAATGCTGCCGGCATCATCCTGGTCCTCCACATCAAAACTTCCCGCCAGGGTTCCGTCCCGCAGTACCAGCACGCGATCGGCATACGCGGCGGCAGCCGGTTCATGCGTGACCACCACGACGGTGGTGGGCGATGCAGTAGAATCTGCCAACACACCCTGGAGCAGGTGCCAGAAATTTTCCGCACTTACCGAGTCCAGATTTCCGGTGGGTTCATCGGCTAATAATATACGCGGTTGAAGCAGCAAGGCTCGTGCGATGGCGGCACGTTGCTGTTCACCGCCGGAAAGCGCATCGGGTCGATGAGTGATGCGATCAGCCAGACCCAGGGCGCCGGCGAGTTCAATGGCTCGATCCCGGATTGCGGGCGTATATTTTCCCGCCAGGCGGGCGGTCAGCAAAACATTATCCAGCAGGGTCAGGGTGGGCACGAGATTAAAGCTCTGAAATACAACCCCCACGGTTTCCCGACGAAATAAAGTGGCCTGGCGTTCAGAGAGTTGGGACAAATTGCGGCCGTCCACGGTAATGCTGCCGGCATCCGGGGTGTCCAACAAGGCACAGAGATGCAGCAGTGTGGATTTTCCCGAACCGCTGGCCCCCATAATGGCAACAAATTCGCCGGGGGCAATGGTTATATCCACGCCCGCCAGCGCCCGCACCGTGCGTCGGCCGAGGCGATAGGTTTTTTCCACGCCGTTAATAACGATCCCGCCCGTGTGTGTGGTAGATTGCGTGTGCATCATACGATTCATAATATGCGGCATCCGCACCGCAGGAAAGCGCCCGGCACGGGACGGGGCGTTAGCGTCAGGCATCTGGCATCGAGCATGTCGCATCGAGCGGTAACACCGCCGGTAGCTCAATGCGGCAGCGTTGAGTTAGCTGCGGAACTGCAATCTGATGACGCGATACGCCTTGACTCGTCGCGAATACTACCGCGCATAACCAGCAGGGCACCGTGAAAAAGGTGTCAGGTACCTTTTTTTGAAAAAAGGTACCTGACACCTTTGTTTGGTCGGGGTGTTTGGCGGGCGGGGGGGGCGGCGGATAAATCTGGGGTTTTTTTAATCGGCATTTTGGTTTATCATACCGGTATGGCGGAGCACTTATTGGCGGTTGATTCGACGTTGCGCAAAAGGCTGCTGATGGGAGCCTTGGCATTGTTGCTTTTGCTGGCGATCAGCAGCGCTTATGCGGTCACGCTGATCACGCGGATGGATGGCAATACGCTGTATGGCAACCGGGGCGACATGCACACCGCCGTCAAAAGTTCGCGCGGGTTGCAATACGTCACGTCCGGCACTATTAATTTAGAAGGCCGCCGGCGGCATTATCAGCAGGTTTACCTGGTGCTGGCCCCGGGATCAAAAGCCCCCGCCAAGGCTCTGGCCGAGCATGTCTACCGGAAGATGCTCTCGGGCGGGTGGCGGCATGAACGCAATGTGTATGTGAAATGGGCCGTTGGCGGTGGCCGCATGTATATTTATAAAGCCATGGGCGGCCCGAACCATAAATTCATCTGGGTGGCGGCCATGCATCACGGGCACGTGGTGAATTTAATCAGTTATGAGGGTCGGAATCTGGATTTGCCATTGGATAACCAGGAATTTGATACGCTGCTTCAATGGGTTCGGCAGAACCAATCTCATTAAATTAATGTCGCATGGAGTTTTTAATGCGCGCACTTGCGATGAAACAATCATCCGGAATAGTTCACCTCTATACGCAAAAAACAGTGCTAAGCATGTTGTTGATAACATGTTTTGCCGTGATGGGGATATTTCCCGCCGCGCAGGGTGCCCCAAGACCCGGCATGGGCCATCTGGCGCCGGTTTGGATTGATGCTATGGATGGCTTTGAACTGCGCCCGCCCCTGAATTGCGAAGTTTTACAGCCCAACTTTACGCCGCCTTCCCCGGAGCAAAATGGAGCCATCCCGGTCAGACCCGGGACGCTGGTGACGTTCGTGAATAATTCGCTGCGCTGGGGCATCATCGTGCATCTTAGTGAACTGGAAAAAGATGTGCCGCTGAAAACCCTGCTGGACCAGACTGTCGCGGAAGCTCAACACAATTATCCGAAAGTAAAGGTTCTGACGCGGCGAATGACCAGTAACTCGGGTAAGCACGCGGGCATTCTGGTTTTAGAACTGACCACTGCATCTAATAATAAGCCCGTCATGCGGCAGCAGCTTATTATCCGGGCGGCCCCCAAACTTTATTACCTGCTGACATTTTTCAGCCCTGCCGATCAGGCCGACGGCGCGCGGGCCTGCTTTCTTGCCATGGCCAAAAAGTTTCATCTTTTGAACCTGAAAGCCCTGCAGCAGCAGCGGGCGGCGGCGGTAAGCGCGGGACGCACCTGGCTAAGGGGAATTTCCGCCATCGATCTTAACCCAAAAGCCATTCACCCCCATTTGTATCAGATTCAAGCTGCGGGTCGTGACATTGGCTATGTGCTTTTGTCGTGCTACACCGGCACGGAAGACGGCTACACCGGCGTTTTCAGCAGTACCAACGCCCGCACGTTTTTACCCAATGGCACCGTGCTGTTGTCCAAAGTAACCAGTTTCTGGGCGTATGCCCAACAGAGCAAAACGCCCGGCCCCATTACCCATTACACCACATGGGATAAAGCGGTGGAGACGCTGGTCCCCATTAACAATCCGCAAGAAGTTAAAGCGCGGCAGGAACGGATTATCGTTGATCCGAAGACCAATAAGCAAACATTGGTACATATCACAATCCCATATCCCAATATGCAAATTCACTGGGCGCGGGAAACCGGCGATGAACAATCCGCCTTTGTGCCGGCCCTGAATAAGCACGGCCAACCCACCGATTTACTGGTCCACCATCGTTGGATGACTGTTTATATGCAGCGACGGCATGTTCTACCGGGTCAGCCCACGAAGCCAACGCACTATGAATTGGCTTCTTATATGCCGGCGTACCTGCCGCTGACCTTAAAATATTTCTGGCCGCGGCTGGTGAATTTGTCCAAACCTTCGGCTATGGGATTTGTCACGTTTAATTCCAGCACGCGCCGGCTGGGGCTGCGGATGCTGGCGGTGCGCGGCACGCAACGCATCACCGTGAATGGTCACAGAATCATGGTGCATCACCTCACCGAACAACTGGACCCCGGAATTGCAAACCTCTGGGTGAATTCCAGGGGTGTCTTGATAAAATATCAGGGTTCCGATGGCAGCGTATGGACACCGACCACTGCGGCGGCCATGAACAAAAAATGGAGTGCCTCGCTGGCCGCCCTGAAACAATAAAAGGATTGTGCAATGCGGAATTTTCTCAAGCGCGTGATTGTACTGGTGGTCTTGACAACCGTCATGGCGGCGGGCGTGAATATGGCCATCTATTTCGCGTCGCGCAACGCCCGCATCCTCCAACTGGAACGTGAACGCAAACATCTGCAGGTGATCATCAACCGTCTGACCGGGCAGCGCCGCATGGCCGAACTGGTGGTCGATGGACAAGTTACCAACGGCAAGCGACAAGTGCTGCAAACCACGCTGCTGTGGGAGGAATTTGTCACCGGCGATAATGGCACCCGAGCGCCGCTGCCGATTAAAAAAATTGTCATCCCCGGCGATACGCCGTATGTCGATGGCTATGTCTTGAAGTTCCAAAATAAGTTTGTGGAAAATGACGACCTGCTGCGCGGCAAGTCTCTGGCGTTTTTCCGCCGAATTTTTTCCAGCAAGCAATCGCCGCAACTGGGCAGCAGTCTGCTGGATTCCCACGGCGTGCCGCCGTGCCTGGATGGAAAATCCGGACGCCCGGATACCTTTACGGTGAATCTGTGGCAGCATATCCGGCAGTTAATGCAGCATCCGACATCCGCTGCAAAGTTGGGTCTGGATGTTGTACAGGGACAGGCCGTCTATCGCCCCGTCAAACCCGGTCGTTTGTATGTCATTTATCTGCAAAATGACGGGGGGCTGGAATTCACGCAGCAAGCCGGCGAATCTTCGCTTATTAATCGGCTGCTGAAGGAAGCGGATCGGACGCATTCGCAAAGCGCTACCACGACCAGTTCCCAGTGAGTTTCAGATCTCTTGAAGGTGGCGCATGGCGCGTGATGGTTCGACCAGTATAACCAACGGCGAGTCCCTCTCACCGCTGCCGGCGTCGCCCGTTGCCGCTGCCACGTGGATCGCCTCCGGTGCCATCCTTATAGCTTTGGCCCTGCTGCTGCGGCTTACTTCGCCCGCCCTGGTCGAAAGTGCGTTACATCATCTGACCAATCGCAATTTATTGGTTGCCGGTAATGTGCTGGCGGGCACCGTATTTCTATTGAGTTGCCTGTTTCTGCGGCGGCCCATGGGGAAACATCTGTGGATGTGGATGCTATTAAGTGGCATGCTATGCCGGGTCATCCTGCTGGGTGGAACGCCGGTATTATCCACCGATTACTATCGGTTCCTGTGGGATGGTGCGGTGCTGGCCCAGGGCCAAAATCCCTGGCGCTATAGTCCCCAGGTGGTGCTGAATCATACGCAGGCGGGCGTACCCGTTGTTTTAACTGCCATGGCGCAAAGCCATCGGCAGATCATGCAGCATATCAATCATGCCAAACTGGCCACGATTTATCCACCCGTGAGTGAACTGGCCATGGCCCTGGCGGCTAAGATTTCACCCTTTAGCGCAACCGCGTTGCGTTGCGTCTATTTGCTCTTTGACTGTGCAACCGCAGCAGCGATTGCCCTGATGCTGCGCCGGCTGAAACGGCCTATGTCATGGTTGCTTATTTACTGGTGGAATCCCGTGCTCATCAATGCTTTTTACAATGAAGCGCACATGGATGTCATAACGCTGGCCTTTGTTGCGCTGTTTGCACTGATGCTCATCAGGCAGCGGCCAAAATCCGCCGCCGCTTTACTGGGGCTGGCGATTGGCGCGAAATTCTGGCCCGTTGTTCTGGCCCCTTTACTGCTACGTCCGCTTCTGGGTGACATGAGAAAATGCGTCACCGTCGGCCTGGTGCTGGCGTTGGTGACCGCTGCCGCTTTAGCTCCGATGTTTTTAACCGGTGCGCCCGCCATCCGTTCCCTGCTTACTTATGGGGGATATTGGCATGACAACGACGGCGTGTTTCGCCTTATTTCCCTGTTCTGGCAATGGGTCTTTTCCCCTTCGGCCTATATCCGGGCGGCCCTGGCGGCACGGGCGAGCATTGCGGTTATTTATCTGGCGGCCCTGTTTTTCCTGAATCGCCGCAGCGCAACAGGAAGCAACGCAATTCGGATCGGGCTGTTTTCCGTGATGTTTATTTTTCTGTTAAGCCCCACGGAATTCGCATGGTATTACACCTGGTTGCTGCCTCTATTGGCGGTTTACCCGCGGATTTCATTATTAATCTGGTCACTGACACTGGGCTTGTATCACGCCCATTATTTTTACCCGTGGATGATCTGGGTGGAACACGGCCCGGTTTGGGCGCTGTTAATTATCGAGGCGTTCCAGCCCAGGGTGGCGAATTGGTTCGTGGGCCTGACCGAGCGGCAGGCGCGACCGGCAGAAATGTAACGGGACGATGTTTATCTCTGCAGCCGCGCCGGCGGCTTGGCAAATCGGTGCGCTGGGCCGTAAACTCTTAGGATGAATGTTGCGCCTTCCATACCTGAGAGTCTCACTGCCATCCATGTGGCGGTAATTATCCCTGCGATTAATGAACAGGAATCCATCGGACAAGTTATTGCCGCGGTACCATCGTGGGTGAAGCAGATCATCGTCGCGGACAATGGCTCAACGGACAATACCGTGGTCGTGGCGCAAAAAGCTGGTGCCACCGTCGTGCCGGCGCGAATTCGCGGTTACGGCAGCGCGTGTCTGGCCGGCATAGCGGCGGCGGGAAATGCCGATGTTCTGGTATTTATGGATGGCGATTTCAGCGATTATCCCGAACAAATGGGGTTGCTGGTTCAACCGATTGCCGAAAATCGCGCGGAGTTGGTCATTGGGTCACGGACGCTGGGGCACCGTGAGCGCGGTTCCTTAACGCTTCAGCAGCGGTTTGGCGGAGCACTGGCGTGCAAGCTCATGCGGCTATTGTGGCACGCACACTATACAGATCTCGGCCCTTTTCGTGCAATCTCCCGCGCGGCTCTGGAGCAATTGCAGATGGATGATCGCAATTTCGGATGGACGGTGCAAATGCAGATTCGCGCCGCTGCTGCGGGCCTGCGAACCATGGAAGTGCCCGTAGATTATCGCTGTCGTATCGGAAAATCCAAAATTTCCGGCACGGTGCGTGGGGTGGTCATGGCGGGTTATAAAATTCTCTACACCATTGGCAAAGAATTTTTCGCCGCCCGGCGATATGCAGAAAAATCCGGGATATAGAATGTTCGCCCCCGGGCGATCTAAGATTTCAAAAATACGGCGTTTGCGGTGCCCATAAGCGTCCGAATAATACTGAATTATTCGCTTCTTACCATGCCGCGCGACTCATAACAGTTCTGCCGGCAATCCCGAAGCTTTTTACTTACCCGCGACACCTCGGCAATCCGATTCAAGGGATGTTGTTACTCGCCGGCGACCATGCCTTTGGTCGCCAGAGTTGATTGGGCCCAAGCGCCCCCCTTATGGAGCCTGCCGATGACCACGAAACCTGCCTTCACACCGTTACGTCCGAAAATACTTAGTGTTGTAGATGATAATACGTCTACATCACACACGTACGCTGCGCGGTGCGCCAGTGCGGCCGTGGCATTGGCGGCGGCGCTGGCGGCCGCCCACACGGTTCGGGCCGTAACTACCTTTGATCAAATCGGGCTGACACAATTGCAGGGCCTCGCCCCGAATATCGACGGATCAGGCGTGAATGTGGCACAGGTGGAAGCTTCCGTGAGCAGCACCACGCAGAACGCCTTTGAACCCAATCCCGCCAATCTCAACACGCAAGCACAGTTTACCTTCATCGATGCATCCGGGAATTCTTCCGGCTCTTACACCAGCGCGGATGCCTCATGGCATGCGGGTTATGTGGCGTCCCTATTTTACGGCGGCGCCGGCGCGGGCGTCGCCCCGGACGTTTCCCATGTTTATGTCTACGCTGAAAGTTATTACTACAATACCATTTACGCTGGCACAGCTCCGATCAACAGTTCCCTCGGGGAAGCTCCATCGGTGGTGAATCAGAGCTTTGTTTATCCCGGCGTGACCTCGTCCACCAGCCAATATCTCGATCAGATTTGGGATAATTACGCGGCACAATATAACACGCTGTTTGTTACCGCTATTGGTGACGGCCAAACCACCAGCACCACCACACCCAGTTATGTCAACGCCCCCGCCGATATGTACAACGGTATTGCCGTGGGTGCCTATACCGGAATCGGCGGCACGCCGTCCTCATGGGTGGGGCCGACCTGGGATGGCCGATCCGCACCTGATCTGATAGCACCGGGCAGCTATACCAGTTATACCGCCCCGCTGGTTTCCGGATCGGCGGCGTTGTTGATTCAGGCGGGAAATGAGCAGATCGGCGGTTTGGGCACCGCTGGTGCCGCGACGGATATTCGCACGGTTAAAGCGTTGCTGTTAAATGGAGCCACCAAGATTCAGGGTTGGACCAACTCCTATTCCGCCAACAGCGGCACGTATACTTACAATGCCACAACCGCCAACGCCGTCACGCCGCTGGATCCGCGTTATGGATCGGGCATGGTCAATATTTATAATTCTTATGAGAATCTGGCCGGTGGGGAACATAATTATTCAGTGGCGACCAGTGTTTCAACCAGCAATTTGTCCGGCAATGTTACGGCGGCTCCGGCGGCCGGCTTCGCCGGGCCGGCCATCACGGCAACAAGTGGATGGAATCTGGCTTCTATTACTGCGTCTTCCAGCAGGAATGCAGTAGAAAATTACGATTTCAACCTGCCGGGAACATCGATCAACAGTTGGGACCTGACCGCCACGTTAACATGGAATAAAAATTACCAGGCCAATGGCATTAATCACATGTTGTTGTTTTTGCTGAATTCATCGGGGCAACAGGTGGCCGCCAGCACCAGCATGTTGGATAATCTGCAACAGATCAACGTTAATTCCGCGCTGGGTATGAGTACGTTGGCACCGGGCCAGTATGACCTGGCGGTGGAAATGCTGGGCGGAAGCAATCTGATTTCCAATTCAGACACCTACGCGTTGGCTTGGAATTTTGTCGATCCCGTCACCGTACCGGAACCAGCCGCCATCGCCATCCTCCTGGCCGGCTCCATGTTTGCAATGCTGAAGAGGAAGAGTTAAACGCCGGATAACCGCCAACGGCCGACCGAGGACAATCACGCACTCCAAATTAAAGGTACCTGACACCTTTTTTGGGGGGTGTGGCAATATTTCCGGGCACCCCGCATCAACTCGACCGGCGAGCCGCCGGGTTTATCCCGGTGGGCTTCAGCATTCCTGTGAAAAGGCGGCTTTTTACCCAGCCCGGAAAAATGGCCACGCCCTTTTTTGGGTGTGGTTGCGGCGGGCGCTTGAAAGCGTTGGCGTTGGCGGGTAATATCTTGGGTTTACCGATGGGTCGGGAACAGGGGTTTCCGGCATCGGGCTGATGAAAAATCTGATGTTGATCTCCGGTGCGTGGTGCATGGGGCGCATCGGGTGGATTCATCAAGCAGGCAAACGAGGTATCGCGTGGCAGTAAAGATTCGTTTAAAGCGCTTTGGTCGTAAAAATCGTGCATTCTGGCGTATAAATGCGGTGGATCACCGTTCTCCGCGGGATGGCAAGGTCATTGAAGAATTGGGCTATTATGATCCCATTTCCAAGGACCCCGCGCGGCGCGTGGTGGTCAACAAGGCGCGGGTGGAACATTGGATTAAAGTTGGCGCTTTGCCCAGCGATACGGTTGCCGGATTGCTGAAAACAGCCACCGATTCCGGGGCAGCGGCGGCGATTCCCGCTACTGTTTCGGCCTGATTTTGTAATCAGGGGCGTGTGGGACTCCAGGCCGCATTGCGGATTAAAACGATGATGCGCGTCGATATCCTTACGCTTTTTCCGGAAATGTTTCCCGCGGTGCTGGGAAGCAGTATTCTTAAGCGGGCTGCGGAAAAATCGCTGGCCCATTATCATCTGCATCAACTGCGGGATTACACCACGGATCCGCATCGAAAAGTGGATGATCGGCCTTTTGGCGGCGGGCCGGGGATGGTCCTGATGTGCCAGCCGGTTTTGGATGCAGTGTCCGCCATTGAAGCCATGGATGCAGTGCCTGCCACGCGGATTCTCTTGTGTCCGCAGGGCCGGAAAATGGATCAGGCTCTGGCGCATGAGTTGGCAGGTAAGCCACGACTGTTGCTGGTATCCGGCCATTATGAAGGGTTTGATCAGCGGATCAGACACGTGCTTAATCCAACGGAAGTAAGCATCGGCGACTATGTGCTTTCCGGTGGTGAATTACCGGCCATGGTTGTGCTGGATGCGGTGATCCGATTAATTCCCGGCGTGCTGGGAGATCACGCCAGTGCCGGGGCGGAATCGTTTGCGATTGCGGATGCGGAAATCAGCGGTGGATTGGAATATCCCCACTATACACGCCCGCGAAATTATCAGGGCCTTGAAGTACCGGAAGTTCTGACTTCCGGTGATCATGCAGCTATCGCCCGCTGGCGGACAGAACAATCCAGGCAACGAACCGGTCAGCGTAGACCGGATTTATTGCCACCCCGATAAGGGGCGGAAAATAATGACCCAACGGCAAATCAGAGCCGCCGGCTTAACGGAACCGGGAATAAATATCCGAATTGGAGTTATTCATGCGTAATGCACTACTTAGTCATGTTGAAGCCAAACACCTCCTGGCCAAGCCGCCGCAATTCGCCATCGGCGATCTTGTGGATGTGCACTGCCGCATTGTGGAAGGTGACAAAGAACGTATTCAGATTTTCTCCGGCACGGTGATCTCGCGCAAAGGCGCGGGCATCAGCGGGACCTTTACGGTCCGCCGAATCGTAAACAATGAAGGCGTGGAACGTATTTTCCCCGTGCATTCTCCAAAAATTGAAAAGCTTGATGTACGCCGCAAGAGCAAGATTCGCCGCGCCAAGCTCTATTATCTTCGCGATTTAACCGGCAAAGCCACACGCTTGAAGGAAGGAGCACCCATTGCTCCATCACATGCGCCGGCGGAAGTTCCCGCCGCTGCGGTCGCCGCACCACAGGCTTAACCGAGCACCAGCGATCGGCTCCGGTTCATGGAGAACCCCTCATGCGAAAATGGATGTTCGGGGGAATTCTTACCGCAATCGGTCTGATGTCAGGCTGTGCTGCGCCCAGTGCCCAAACCACGAGTCTGGCTGCCGGTTACCAGTCTTATCAGCAAGGGCAATTTGTGGCTGCGGAAAATACGGCGCGGGCCTTTATTGCCGAGGATACCACCGGGCATAATTTGGCGGAGGCTTATTATCTTGCTGCCATTTCTGAAGAACATCAGGCTGAATTGGCTCTGGCAGAACGGGATTACAGCCTGGCGATTAACCATTCTCAACGCCCGGATCTCCAGGGGAAATCGTACAGGGCGCTGGGCGATATTTCCTACGTACAGGCCCGGTTTAACCGCGCCGCTTCGGACTATAGAAATGCACTATCAGTGGACTCATCCGCGCCACCCGACCAACGGATGCTTTATCGTTTGGGAACGTCCCTGGAAAATACCGGCCACTGGAATGCCGCCCGGCAATATCTGGATCAGTTAATTGCGGGTTTTCCCAACTCGCCATTAGCCAAACGTGCGCTGCAACGACTATCCATGAATCACTTTTCCCTGCAATTTGGTGCCTGGAATAATGCCCCGGCCGCTTGGAAACAAGTTGCCACGTTAAGAACGCAGGGCGTACAGGCATCGGTAGTACCGCACACGGTTGCCGGCAACAGCCTGTTTCTGGTGCAGGGCGGCATCTATATGACCTATTCCGCCGCCATGGCCGCACGCAGCACCGCCGCCGTGCGCATCCCCCAGGTGATCATTGTGCCGTAATTACCAGACGCACCAATAGCATGTGGTTCTGGAAGCAGGGGGCGCAGATTCCTTTGAAACCAGAGATGGGAACGCGCGATGGTACTTAGTACCTGAAGAGCACCGGATGATAATCCGGTGGTTGATCCAATGCCGCGAACCAACCACCGGGTTATCACCACGGTGCTCTATGACGCGAAGCTCAGCGAATACGCTAAAAATCACCCCATCGTTACCGCGGCTTGCCGAGCACCGGATGATAATCCGGTGGTTGATCCAGTGCTGCGAACCAACCACCGGGTTATCACCACGGTGCTCTGACGCGATGCTTCGCCAAGAAGCCAGATAGATTGGCGCGAAACCCCACAAAACCGCCGGCTTTACCGGCGGTAAGGATTTCGCATGCAGAACAGGCCGTGAAATTTTTGGGTACCGCTGCTTACGCGCTAAACGATGAACCGCAGCCGCAGGTATGCGTGGCATTGGGATTCTTAAACACAAATCCCCGGCCCATGACTTCATCTTTAAAGTCTATTTCCGTGCCGTTGAGATACAGATAGCTTTTTCGATCAGCGACCAGTCGAATGCCTTGAGATTCCATGACTTCATCGGTTTCCCCGGAATCTTCGGTTAAATCCAGTACATAGCTGAAGCCGGAGCAGCCGCCGCCCTTTACGCCCACGCGTAAGGCTGCCTGCTCGGAAAGCCCCTGGTCCTTGATAATATTTTTAATTTCTTTGGCCGCTGTTTCCGTTAATGCAATTGTCATCTTGTCAGACTCCTAAATAACACTGTATTATCTTACGCAACGCGGGGCCTAAAGAAAAGCGACCGAGATTTTTCCCTGTTTTTCATGCTTGAGAATTTGGCGAGCAATCGATTGCCGAGGGTATACCGTGTGCTGGATTATCAGACGTTAGCCGTCAGTACCTGCAAAATGGATTTGCAGAAAGCCGGCAGATCCTCCGGCTTGCGGCTGGAAACAAAATGCCGGTCCACGACCGCCGGTGCATCAATCCAAATGCAACCGGCATTTTCCAGATCATCTTTAATTCCCCGCGAGCTGGTCACGCGAACGCCCCGGTAAATTCCGGCGGAAGCGGGAACCCAGCCTCCATGGCAGATGGCGGCAACCAGTTGTCCCTTATTGGCAAAATGAGCCACCAGGGATTTCACCTTCGGATCGCGGCGCAATTGATCCGGTGCAAAACCGCCCACGCAAACCACGCCGATAAAATCCGCACCGTCCACTTGATCAATGGCGGTGTCTGAAACCGCAGGATACCCGTGCTTACCGCTATACGTGGCCCCGGACTTGGGTCCCGCCAGCACAACGGTCATGCCCGCTTCTTCGAGTCGGAGTTTGGGATACCAGAGTTCCAGATCCTCATATATGTTTTCAACAAACATGAGAATTTTTTTACCGGTAAGATTTACCGACATGAGTGCCCCCTGAAATACGAAAGAATAAAAAAGCTAACCCACTGAAATTGAACACCTCATGCAACGGGCATGAGCCGCTTCAGAGTTCAAAAAATATTCCTGCTTCAATTGTGCGAGCCGCACCCGCCGGCCCCGCAGCAGCAACCGCCGCCACCACCGCCGGCCCCGCCGGGCATCGCCGCACCGGCGGGTTGAGCATTGGCCACCGCGAAAACGGAAACTTTACGAATCGTATTCTTCGACTGGCATTGCGGGCACATCGCTTTTTGATTCGTGGCCTGCATGGTGGGTGCCAGATGGTCAAACGTTTTACCACAATCTTTGCATTCAAATTCGTAAATTGGCACGGGATAAACTCCTTTGTTGACCGATCCTTGAGGCCACACATTCATTAGCATAGGCGCAGCGGCAGGGGGAAAGCAAGTCCCATTGTTTGCCCGTCATCTGCAATTGGTTTCCCAGTTGCGAATTATCGTGTAAGATTCCGACGCGCTCTTAATTGGAGTTTTTATCATGAGCGAAATGGAACATCTGGCCCTTACCACGCATCGCCGCGGTTTTCTCAAGGCGGCGGCGGTGACTTCGGCTCTGGCGGCTGGGGCATCGGTGGCAACGGCGGCCAAACGGGGCGCGGTCAACGGTACTTCAAAAGTTACGGCCATCAGGCAGGAAGCTCATGGCGTGCTGCTGACATTGGCCACCGGCTCCATGCGCGTGATGGTCTATTCGGATCGGGTCATTCGCATTCTTTTCTCGGCCGCCGGTGATAACCCGCAGCATGAAAGTCTGGCGGTGATTCACGGCCCGGTTAAAACCACCTGGCAACTGCACAAAACTGCGACCCACGTGGTCGTTTCAGCACAACATATTTCCGCCCGCATCGACCGCTCTACTGGTGTGGTTGAATTTCTTGACGATCAGGGAAACGTGTTTCTGGCGGAAAGCAGCGGCGGACGAAGCATGTTGCCGGTGAAGTTTAAGGATGTCGCCACCTACCGTGTCCGCCAGAAATTTGTCCTCCAGCCGGATGAGGCCATCTTCGGGTTGGGCGAACATCCGCGCGGTGTAGCCAATAACCGGGGAGAAATTGTCCATCTGGCCCAGCGCAACCCGACACACATCGGCATTCCATTCATGATGTCCAGCATGGGCTATGGCCTGTTCTGGGATAATCCGGCCATGACCGTGGTCAAAGTAGGGGCCGGTAAAGAACCGAATGTTTTGAACTGGCATTCACATGTGGGTTCGGTCGTTGATTATTATGTCATGTACGGCCCGGACCTGGATGTCGCCATGGCCCAATGGCGGAATTTAAGCGGTGCTGCTCCGATGATGGGGCGGTGGGTGTGGGGGTATTGGCAAAGCAAAAATCGGTATGAAAATCAATTGCAGGTGCTGGGTGTCGCCAGTGAATATCGTTCCTTAAAAATTCCCATTGACGGCATCGTACAGGACTGGTTTTACTGGTACCCGCACCCATGGGGTTCCAACATCCTGGATTCGCTGCGCTATCCGCGGCCCACAGAAATGATCAACCAACTGCATCACGAGAAGCTGCACTTTATGATTTCAGTCTGGGCGAAGTTTGCTCCGGGCTCCAGCAATTATAATCTTCTCAAGCAGGCGGGGGCGTTATATCCCATGACCGGCGGGGACAACAAAATGTGGAATCCCGCCACCGCGTATTATGACGCCTTTAATCCTGTAGCGCGGAAACTTTACTGGTCCGTGCTCAATAAAGACTTGTTTTCCAAAGGCGTTGACGCCTGGTGGCTCGATGCCAGTGAGCCGGAACTCGGTGGAAAATGGGGTGAATTTGCTAACGTTAAAACTCACGCAGGCTGGGGAGCGTTTGTTTATAACGCCTACCCGCTCATGCACACCGGCTCGGTCTACAACGGGCAGCGTGGCACCACGGATGTTAAGCGTGTCATGATTTTAACCCGTTCCGCGTGGGCCGGGCAGCAGCGCCATTCGGCCATTACATGGTCCGGTGATGTGGCCGGAAATTTGGCGACGCTGGCTTTGCAGATTCCTGCGGGCATTAATTTCTGCTTAAGCGGCATCCCGTATTGGAATACCGATATTGGCGGCTATTTAAGCGGCAATCCGCAGGATCCCGCGTATCGTGAATGCTTTATCCGCTGGTTCCAGTTCGGGGCATTCTGTCCGATGTTCCGGGTGCATGGCTGCAATTATCCGAAGGAGATGTGGCGGTTCGGGCCGCCGGCAATGGCCATACTGGAAAAGTTTGACCGCCTGCGCTACCACCTCCTGCCTTACATTTATTCCGTGGCATGGATGGTAACCAATCAGGGTTACACCATGTTGCGTGGTTTGGTGATGGATTTCCGCACCGATTCCAAAGTCTATGACGTACCGGATCAATTCATGTTCGGCCCGGCGGTTTTGGTCAACCCCGTCACCAAAGCCGGGGCGGCTTCACGCCAGGTATATCTGCCGGAATCGACACACTGGTTTGATTTCTGGACCGGCCGTAAATTGCAGGGCGGCCAAAGCGTGGAAGCTCCGGCAGCTCTGGATTCGTTGCCACTGTACATCCGCGCGGGATCCATTATTCCATTTGGGCCGTCGGTGCAGAATGCTCAGGAACCGGCTGATCCAATTGAATTGCGCGTCTACGACGGTGCCAACGGTGAATTCACGCTTTATGAAGATGAAGGCGATTCCTACGATTATGAAAAGGGCACCTACGCCACCATCGCGTTTACCTGGGACGATAAAGCCGGAAAACTGACCATTGGCCAACGCCAGGGATCGTTCCCGGACATGCTTAATCATCGCACGTTCCGCATTGTGTTTGTCAGCCCTGATCATGGTGTGGGCATTGAACCGGCCCAACCGGATCAGATTGTGCATTATGACGGCCACGCGGTAGTGTTGCATCGGGCCGGGACCTGACGCCCCTGCGGCCCAGAGCGCTGGGTCAACCGACGGATGACAGCGTCACCGGTCCTAAGAGGCCGGAGTCCATAATCGGCCAATGGGCCGCGTTAAATGGGCGGTAGTCGATATTCACGAAATTGGCGTCGCGGAATATCTTCCACGCGATACGCTTGCGGTCCATATACCGGATGCGATTGGCCGGCAGGTTGGTAACTTCAACCTCCAGCACATTATCCGTCGGTTTCAGGCTGTGAATCACCAGCTCATACGGAGCCTGAATCAATGCGCCGAGATTTTCGGTATTCAGCCGCACGCGCGCGGTGTTGCAGACTTTTCCCAGATTCAACACCCACGGCCCGGTGCCGGTGGGGGCGTTGAAGGTAAGGGTATAACGCGCTGTGCCGGAGAAGTTCTGCGCAGCAGGATCAGCATGGCGGGTCCAGGAGGCTGGCTCGGTGATTTCATAGCCCCGCGGTAAGGTCGGGCCGCCCTCAATAAAGGCAACATCCCAGATGCCGGTAAGGCGTTGCGGTTGGGCGGCAGTATTGTAAAACGTCCAGGTTTTACCAGCTTTGAGCGGCGTGTCCAAGGTGCGCAGTATCAGTGAGGTATCGGGTTGCATAGAAATGTTCAGCGACGGTCGGCCCTGCGCATCGCGCGTTATCCTGGCTGGTGCGCAATGGCCCGTCATGGGATCCATCAGCACCACAGCCTTGGCCGGTGTGGCCAGCGTGATGCGGGTATCAAGCCGGGTTTTTCCCTGATAGGCCAGAAAATAATGCCGGCCGCCCTGATAGCTTCGACGGATGTACATAAGTCCGGCGTGTGCGGTCAGCGTTTCACCGGAAATTTCGGCACCGGCCAGCGTTGGCACCAGCGATCCCACAAAAATAGTTCCTTGCCCGATCTTGGCGGATTCCAGTTTGGCTTGGGCATGAGGTGCCGCAG
>JAKBCC010000156.1 GCA_021808105.1 Planctomycetota bacterium | reverse complement strand
TAGAACATGGTTGCCAAGACTGAGACAATCTCCGAAAGCCAATTCCGCCGGCGCTTTCTGCGCTCCGGCCTACGGAATTTCCGCGCAGGCAGCGATTTGCATAGCGCCGCGCTTCCGCCCCATGCCAGATGCACGATGCGAGATGCGGGCTGCCGGCGCAGCCCTGCTGGCGGCAAGAAACAGTATTATCTGGATCAGGAAATAGCACTTTATCTGCTGGGCGGCGGCAACAATGGCCGGTATTGCGATGCTGCCGCTGGCAGGTTCTTAAGTGAAGACCCAACGAAACAGGATGGAACTTCCAAAGATTCTAACTCCCAACTCCTAGCTCCTAACTCCTCGGCAGATATCAATCTGTACTGTTACGCTGGCAACGATCCGATCAATAATCTGGACCCCAGCGGGCACGACAGCAAGAAGGACCCGCCCAAACCGGTCTATCATCCGCCGCAGACACAACCGGCGCAGCAGCACAACAAGAAATCGGGCGGCGGCTTTTTCAGCGGGCTTAAACACGCATGGCATGCCACTACGGGCGCAATTTCGGGTGCTGCGGGTGCCACCTGGAATGCGACCAAACATGCAGCGGAAGCAACTGGGCACGCCGTGGCAGGTGCTGCTAAAGCCGCATGGAATAAGGCAAAGTATGCGGGCAAGGTGCTTTCTTATCTGCCACGCTCGCTCAAACGTGGCACGGCAGCGGTCGGTGCCGACTTGGCGAAGGCGGTGACGTTAGGCAAGAACAAATACGTCAATGAAGTGGATAAGCGGGCATGGCAGAAAACGGATGCCGGAAAAGGGATACAAACGGCGTCGCGGGTACTTACGGGAATCAGCGCCGGTGCGGCAGTGGCGGCTGGGGGCGCGGTGGCGGTGGAGGCGGGAGCGGCGGCCGCACCGGTGGTGGCCGGCGCGGCGCGTGCGGCCCTGACCAATCCTACGATTGTAGGTGCCATCGTCCGCGGTGCGCCCATTGCAGCCGGCGTTATCGCTGCGGCATCCAATCAGCCGGATACGTCGGTCGAAACGCCGGTTGCATCGGAGGTCGCCGCAGATGTTCCGAAGGTCGAACAGGCCGCCACCGAAATGGTACATACGGCCATCGGTGATGTCGAGAAAGTGGCAACAACCGTCGAACACGACTTGGTGCCCGCGGAGGGGAAAGCAGAGGCCTCGTCCAACGATGCTAAGGGCGCTGCCGAAAACTTACACCAGCCCACGAGCCATGGAAGTGCCCCGAGCGAACGGACCATTGGCCGACGGTTCTGGAAGAATGAGGCGAAGAACCCGTCCCGTAGCGACTACACATCGGAGGATGTTGCCCGGATGAGACGGGGGGAGCCCCCACAGCGATACAATCGTGCCAAAGGTGCAGTGGAGTCCATGGAACGCTCGCACGAGCCAATCCCACGACGCCAGGGAGGCACACAGATGGTGCCCAGGTGGCCCCAGGAACACGCTCAGGTTGATCCGTATCGTAGACCGGGGTATTGAATATCATGGCAAGATCTCTTCAGGAACTGTTCATCGAGTCGCGCGGGCAGCCGGTGCAAGTCGGGGGAGTGCTTGTCAGACAGGGCGATGTCCTTCCCATCACAAAGGGGCGCGTGACCATCCGCTTTCTACGTGGCCAGGCCAAGGATCATGGTGTGCGGCTGGAGACGAAGAATGGGTGGATTGAGCTTACGGACGGTTCGCGTGCGATGGTGGTTGACACTTGGCGGTCGCCTGAGTTTCCGGATGAGATTAGCTACAGAGTTTCATGCCCGCAAAAGGATTTGGATATGTGGAACATCTACCGCCTTTTCCATACTGGTGGGCTTGTAACGGAGGATATGTGGACAGGGGGTGCCGGGATGGTGCTGCTCGAGGGATGTCCAAACAGGCGGGTATACGGGTGCAGTGCCGGCGGTTCAGGGGAATTCGCGCCCGATACCCTCGTGGTGGAGGTTGAGTGGCATGAAGAATAGTATAGTGGCCCAGCCGATTGTGAAGGGGCCGGTTACAACGATCAATGATCGATGGTCGATGAGCACTGATCAAAAACAGGGGGCGCGGTTCGGGCTGCGGCCCGACTAGATCAGGTGAATTTAGAGAGTTGAAAGTAGAGCGAATAAGGCTGGAGCGTATGGGCTGCTTTGCCGAAAATGGGCGGACATTTGAAAGGTGAACCATAGAACATGGTTGCCAGGGCTGAAACAATCTCCGAAAGCCAATTCCGGCGGCGGTTTCTGCGCTCCGGCCTGCGGGGCCTCCGCGCCAACATCTCGCACCGCGCAGCGCTTCCGCCCCATGCCAGATGCACGATGCGAGATGCTGAATGCTGGCGCAGCCCTGCTGGCGGCAAGAAGCAATATTATCTCGATCAGGAGATAGCGCTGTACCTCTTGGGGTCGGGCAATAATGGAAGGTATTACGATGCGGCTACGGGACGGTTCTTAAGTGAGGATCCAACTAAACAGGATGGAGGTTCCAAAGATTCTAACTCCCAACTCCTAGCTCCTAACTCCTCGGCAGATATAAATCTGTACTGTTATACCTGCAACGATCCCATCAATAATCTCGATCCCAGCGGACATAGTCTGGTAACCGACCCGCCCAAGCGGGACTTTCATCCGGTGCAGACACAACCGGCCCAGGGTCCCAATGCGAATGTGCATTCCAAGGTGCCGGCAACTGGTCACGGGCAGCTGCCGACAACGCCGGCGGGAGGGTCCGCGCGGGCAAGCGCGTCGGCGCAGCCGACCGTGCCGGGCCATATCGCTATCGCGAAGCCGGCGCCCACGCCGCCGCCGGTATCACAGCGTGATTCAGGGGGCGGGACACAGCCGCCCGCGCCCGCGACGCCGCCCGCTCCAGCAACGCCCATTCCTTGGGGTTACATGGGTATGGGATCGATGCCCGTGCCGGCATATCAGGCGCTGGTGCGTAAGGAAGGATCCGCTCTAAATTTCCTGCAGGGCCCGGCAAATGCCGCGCTGACCATGGCGCAGACCGAGCCGCCGCAGGAGCGGGAGCCGATGGAAATTGTGGGCGGCGTGTTGAAAGGCGCAGCCGAAGCCGGAAAGGCCATAGAGGATGCAGTCCCGGCCGCAAATGACACCACGGGTGCAGTCGTGAAGGGCGCTAGTGATGACGGAAGGCCAGCGACTGATTCGGGCGCACTGCCGGGGGAAACCTCTGCTGCAAAAACGATGGCGGAACAGGCGGCAAAATCCGCGTTGCAGGATGTGCCCGAGGGAGTGCTGAAGAACCAAGACGAGCAGGCGAAGCTCCTCCAGAAACAACAGCCGCAGCTCAAACAAGCCACTGGGGATGCAAAAGCTGCCGGTGGGAGCGCTAAGGTGGCCAGAGGGCGTGTGCTGGCCAAGCAGGGCAAGGAAGCAGAAGATATTACCCGCAGCACATTAAAGCAGGTGCCGGGCGCGGAAGTCGAATCCAACGCTCTAGCCGGAAAGGGAGTCGGCTCTCGGATCGATAGCCTTGTCACACGTGGAAATAAGGGTGTGTACGTTGAGACCAAATTGACTTTATCCAAGTTGCAGGAGCGGACGGTAAACCAATTGCGCAATGCGGTTCGAGAAGCGGGCAAAAAAGGATATTCTGTGATCCTGCAGGTGGCACGGGAAGCAAACTGATAAGGAGAAAGCCAAACTCCTGAAAGTGCTCGGGAAAAGCGTGTTCAACAAAGTGGTGATTGTTTCAACTCAAACTGATTTATTCAAGGCTGTGGAAGCTGCGTTAAAGTAAGGTGAAGGTGTATGCGGGGCCGATTGTGGAAAAAAGTAAGCGTGAACTTCCAACATGAATTGGAACAGCGGTTCCCGCAGTTTGTTTTTGACGACAAAGACGGACAGTATTGGATATGGCGGTGGAAAATTGCGTTTAATCTCCATTTCTTCGTAGCACTGCAGGGATTTGACCGCAGGGATCAGTTCACGCTGGAAGTTGCATGGGCCGAGGGAAATGAGATGCCGTATCTTGGCCCGGCTCAACCCCACCAGTCCGAGGGGTGTGTGCGCCTCGGACGGCTCTTTGCAACGGGCCCTGAGGCCCCTCTCTGGGACCTGGCCCCCGAAAAAACCGCGGCGGATGAGGCGCATCGGGAGTCGCTTTTGGGCGATGAAATTGTACCATACCCGGAGGATCCTCCCGTGGAGTTGCTGCTTCCGCGGATTGGGCCGCTGGTACACGACGCCATTGAAAAGCTGGAACAATACGGGATGCCGCTCTTTCGCCGCGTGGCCGAAGCCCACGGCGTAAAATGGCCGGACACGCCCAGAACAGGTGAGCAGTTGAAAGGCGAAAAGTAGGGCATGGTTGCCAAGGCTGAAACAATCTCCGAAAGCCAATTCCGCCGGCGCTCTCTGCGTTCCGGCCTGCGGGGCCTCCGCGCCAGCAGCAATTTGCACCGCGCAGCGCTTCCGCCCCATGCCAGATGCACGATGCGAGATGCGGGCTGCTGGCGCAGCCCTGCTGGCGGAAAGAAGCAATATTACCTGGATCAGGAAATAGCATTGTACCTTCTGGGCAGTGGCAACAATGGCCGGTATTATGACGCGACTACAGGACGGTTCTTAAGTGAAGACCCAACTAAAGAGGCTGGCGGTGACGCCAACCTTTACCGTTACGCTGGTAACGATCCCGTGAACAACTTGGATCCCAGCGGACATAGTCTGGTAACCGACCCGCCCAAGCGGGACTTTCATCCGGTGCAGACACAACCGGCCCAGGGTCCCAGTGCGAATGTGCATTCCAAGGTGCCGGCAACTGGTCACGGAACGGACACAGCCGTGCATGGCCAAACCGGCACCACTGGAAATCACGGGCAGTCCGATACGCCGCCGGACGGGTCAAAACCTCCCCAGGGAACTCCCCTCCATGGGACAGCCGGGGGCGGCACGGCCGGCGGCCAGCACGGAATTGCGAACACGTCGGCAGGCCCGACGATAGAGGCCGACCCGAAGCGGACGTGGCTCGGTCAGAAGATGGATTCCTTCAAAATCTGGTGGAAGTACGGCCATGGCGGGTTCCTTGACCAGCACCCGATTCTCTCGCATTTGAAGGATAATGTAGTTAAGCCGGTGATGCACGGAATTGGCGAAGGCATCGGCGGCTTAGTCCACGCGCTCGCGCATCCGATTGATACGGCCACTGGTATCCTTCACGGTGTCAAATCGATCGTGACGCATCCAGTGGCGGCTGTGGGCGCGGTCAAGGCGGCCTACAGGCATTTCAGCCAACTTCCCGGCGACAAGAAAATACAAGCTGTTGTGCAGCAAACGACAGCCGCGTTGGCCGTCTCCGGTGCGCTTAAGGCCATTGGAATGGCCGGGAAGCTCGCCAGGGTTGGCGCGGCAGTCAAGAAGATTGACGATGGGGCCGATGGAAGGTCGATGGAAGAGGGGGTTGCCAGGTTCGAAAACGAAGGCGGCGGCCAGCCGCACGGAATTAAGGGGGCCAAGGAGAAAGTCCCTAAACAACTGCACCATTTTGCCACAAATAAGAGCAAAGTGTATACACCTGCTATGACAAATATTGCAAAAAAACTTGGCTTGGACTTAGACGAAAATTGGAACAAGGAATTTCTGCCGCATCTAGGGCGTCACCCGAATGAGTACCACCAATTCGTGCTACGAGGCATGGAACGGGCCGCGAACGAAGCGAATGGAGACAAGTCAAAGTTTATCGAGCTGTTTGAGAAATATGTCAAGGAACCCATAAGAAATAACCCCGACCTGCTCAGAAAATCTGGATGGAAATAACAAATGCATAACTATTATCAGCTATTATTCAAGGATGGGGACGGATTGGGCGTTGCACACGCACTTACGCCACCACAGGTACCCCTTCTTCCAAACTTAGGGTTTGTGAAATCTTGGGAACCCCTTCAGTTCGAACTTAGAGATGGAAAATACCCCGATTACCTCTCCAGCGATCTGGGATGTCGCCTGTGCTCAGAACGTTTGCGCGATATCCTTGACCGTTATGCGCCGCCCTTGGACGCACTCCAGTGGCTCGACGTGGCAGTTGACAACGGCGCGGAATCCCGGGGGTATTATGTTTTACATTTTCCGCATCCCCCCGACGTCCTACACGCAGAGAAGACAGTCTTTGCTGGGGATTTTGTTGTTAAGGCAGTCTTGTCGAAACATGCTGCTGAAGGACATCGCGTTTTTGGGTATCCAAATTGCGGCCAGCTTCCCGTATTTATTTCTGAAGAAGTGAGGCAGTCGCTTAGGAAAGAAAAATGCACGGGAATTCAAATCGCTGGAGTACCAGCGGTATGATAAGGCTGCCATAGCGCCTATACCGGCCCAACGAATTGTGGAGGTTATAGCGGCCCAGCCAATTGTGAAGGTGCTAATATTCATGATAAGGTATGATTCAGCGGTTGTCCAACGGTCCTGTGATATGGAATTATGGCGGCGGCTGCGCCGAGAACAGGCGAATTTAGAGAGTTGAAAGTAGAGCAAATTCGGCTTTGGCCCGATTGAGGAGCCGGGAGATTTTTTTGGTATTCCTGTTTTGTCGCTGGGTGCTGTGGTAAAATGTACCTAAACGGCATGCACTTTTTGCTGACATGGAATTGTCGCCATCTCGCCAATGCCAACAAGGTACGCCACCTGCAGATCGTGAGCGGCGAACTCGGGCTGGCGGCCCCGATAATAACAACACCGGATCTATTGCTTATGGAGACAAAAGATGACTGAAAACCAGGATGATGTCGTGGTTGAAAGGGTGCGCTGTGCGCGGCAGCGAATCGTCAAGCGCTGCGGTGGTGATGCGCATCGGATGCGTAAGTGGGCCAAGCGCTTGGAGTCCAGGCACCCTGACCGGGTGACGGGGTTTGAGACAACCAGCAGGTCCGGGCGCAGCCGCTGAAAATGCATTCCCAGACCGAACTAAAGGAGGACGAGAGCAGCGAATCGGGCTGCGGCCCGATTAGAGCAGGCGAACAGTAGAGAGTCGAAAGTAGAGCGAATTCGGCTGGGACAAAAGAGTGGCTTTGCAGAGAGCAGAACATTTGAAAGGTGAACATTAGTGCGAATTGGGCTGTGGCCCAATAGAGCAGAGCGAATTCGGCTGGGACCAAAGAGCGGCTATCGCCGCAATCAAGGACTGCCCCACGGTAATAACGGCCGTATGAGACAAAATTATCGCAAACGGAAGGCCAGATGGCGTGCCAGGGAAGTTTGGAGGATTTTCTCGCTTACGTGGAATTTCGCTTCACGGAGTTGGTTGTGGACAGCCCGAAGGTCGGTGATCAAGCCTTGGTTGGCGGCGCGTTGGAGGATTCCGACGGTGCCGATGACGGCGACGCCAACGGCCAGCGCCTCGGTGCGGGCTTTCTCTTCATCCAGCAGGAGGGCGTCGGCATGAATCTCCTGGGCCAGGCTGATGGCATCACGTTCCCCGCGATGACGTCGGAGGGTGGGATCCGTCGGCATCGAAGGCGAGCGTATGCTGATCCACGCTGGCGGCTGTGCCATCCAATCTCGGACAATCGGAGGCGTGGCGGGGTGGGTTAATTCTTGGGCGACGGCAGTAGGGATAACCACTGAGTTAAACAAAACGGGCAGCACATCGATCTGACCGATGCGGATCAGGACATTGACGGGACTGGAATCAGAAACGACCAGCATCAGGTTCGCACCGGTCCGAGAATGCGATCCAGAGTCCGCTGATCGGCCTCCAAGTCTTCGGGAGAATAGTTTTGGCAGGTGCCGTGTTCGGCTAGCCATTCTTCGGCTTGAAATCGGGTCGGGAATCCGAGGATCACGGCGATATCACCGGTGCTCAGCCTGCCTGCTTGATAATTGACGATCAGGAACTGATCCCGGGCATGTTTCTCCAGCGCCGGGTCCTGATGGCGCAGATCGTCTTCAATCTCGGCGGGAAGCTGGATTGTGATAGCCATAAAACACCTGCATGTATTTTACCACATTGCTCGGGGCCAAGCTATTCTGCAATACAGGCGGCGATGGAAGTGTGGCGACAAGCGGTTGGACTGGTGCTATACTGCTATCAGATTTATGGCGAAATCAGCGAGTAATAAAAAGACGGCGGTCGCGGAGGGCAAGGTGCATGCGCCGCGGATTGAGAATCGGCGGGCGCATTTTGATTATGCGGTGCTGGAAAAGGTGGAGGCTGGCATTGCACTGGTGGGCAGTGAGGTAAAAAGTGTGCGGCAGGGGAAGGTGCAGTTGGCGGGTGCCTTTGCCATTATCCGTAATGGACGGGTATTTCTGATGGGCTGCCACATCGATACGTATGAACAGGCCAATCAGTTTAATCATGATCCGACACGCCAACGGCAACTTTTGCTGCACCGGCGGGAAATACGGCGATTGCAACAGCAGTTGGCTAAGCAGCCGGGCTGCACGTTAATTCCGCTGGACCTGTTTTTCAAACGCGGGTAC
>JAKBCC010000155.1 GCA_021808105.1 Planctomycetota bacterium | reverse complement strand
CTCGACCCCGTTGCGCCGCCATAGTTCGTCCCCCGAAACTACGGAGTAGCAGATCTTGGAAAAGTTGTTGCGTTGATTCCCAAGATCCATGGCCACAGCAGGCGAGGACGCCTGCACCACAAAAGTCGGCGTTCCGATCTCAGAACTGGCTGAGAAACCGCACATCGTTTTCAAAGAGCAGGCGGATGTCTTCGATGCCGTGCTTGCGCATGGCGATGCGTTCTATACCCAAGCCGAAGGCGAAGCCGGTGTATTGTTCGGGGTCAATATGAACGGTTTGCAGCACATTGGGATCGACCATTCCGCAGCCGCCAAGTTCTACCCATTTGGACGTTCCGTCTGCATAGTGAAAACGCACATCAAATTCCGCGCTGGGTTCGGTAAAGGGGAAAAAACTTGGGCGAAAGCGCGTTTCCACTTCCGCTCCGAAAAAGGCTTTGGCAAATTGATCGATACAGGTTTTCAGGTCCACCATGGTAATGTTCTGATCCACGACCAGGCCTTCAATCTGATGGAACATGAAGCTATGCGTGGCATCTACGGTGTCCGGGCGGTAAACACGGCCTGGCGCGATAATGCGTACCGGCGGCTTTTGGGATTCCAGCACGCGAATCTGAACTGAACTGGTTTGGGAACGCAGCATCAGCGGGGCTGCTCCGCTGGGCCGCTGCAAATAAAAATTATCCAGTGGATCACGCGCCGGATGCTGCGGGGGAACGTTCAGGGCTTCAAAATTATGGAATTCGTCCTCAAGCTCCGGTCCTTGTGCCACGGAAAATCCCATGCGCCCAAAAAGTTCAGTCAGGGCATCAATGGTTTGATGAATAATGTGCAGCGAACCGGGGTGGTAATCATCAAAAGAAATTCTCCCCGGTTCAGTTATATCAATGCGTGCATCAGTTGATCCCGGGCGTTGGCCCAAGCCGGCTTTGGCTTGGTCATAGCCGGTCTGAACCGTTTGCTTTACGGCATTAAGCTTGGAACCGTACTGGCGCTTTTGATCATTGGGAAGGGTTTTAAGCTGGTCCCCCGCCGCTTTCATAAGCCCTTTAGTGCCCAGATATTTAATACGGAAGGCCTCAACCTGATCGGCTGAAGTTACAGCGGAAAGCTCTTTTTGGGCGTGCTCCAGTAATTCATCAAGATTCACGTTGAATTACTCCACAAGCAGCGGTGATGATGGCGTACGCGACACAGATGGCACTTGCCGAGGGGCCGGCGGTTGGAACTTAGAACCTAGAACCTAGAACCTAGAACCTGGAACCTGGAATCTGGAATTTAGCAATCAGAAGCGCCAGCGCTTCCAGAGCATTCCAGATCCTAACTCCTAGCTTCCAACTTCTCGCCCCCGTTCTCAGGCCGCCTTGAGTCCCAATGCGTCACGCGCTTTGGCGACAATGGCGTCAAAGGCGGCGGGATCGGCGATGGCAATTTCGCTTAGGCTCTTGCGGTTCAGTTCAATCTTGGCTTTGGAAAGCCCGGAAATAAGCTGGCTATACCGGAGGCCGCGGCTACGTGCGGCAGCGGTCAGACGGGTAATCCAAAGTGCCCGATAATCGCGTTTCTTTTCCTTGCGACCGCTGAACCGGTTGGCACCAGCACGCAGCAATGTTTCATGGGCTGTTTTATAGAGCTTGCTGCGTCCGCCGACAAAGCCTTTAGCGCGCTTCAGTAAACGTTTATGCCGCTTTTTCCGGGCGGAGCCGACTCTTACTCGTGGCATGGTAAATTCCTCAACAAATGATTCTGGTATTCGATATTAGATCACGTTATTCCATAGTTCCGGTGCAAAATGCCCCGGCAACGCGGCACAACCTTATCGGCCAGCCGGCCCAAGCAAAGTAATCATCTTAGCCGCAAACGGCCCAGTGAGACTCGTGGTGCCGCGCAAACGCCGCCGGCGGTTACCGGACTTGGCACTCTGCAAATGCCCCTTATTGTGCTTGTGGAATTTGACTTTTCCTGTCGCGGTGATTTTAACCCGCTTCTTGATTCCTTTGTGTGTCTTATGCTTGGCCACGCCAACACTCCTAACTTATTTTACGCTCAACGCTCAAACAACCGCCCGGGCTGATAACTACCAACGCCCATGACCCAGGCAATTTGAGCCACGTAGTATATTCGCAGCAGCGCCCGGCGTCCACTGGTCGGCAACCGCTTAAACGCGGGGATTACAGTTTTGCCGTTCGCCGGTTGAAATAACGCGATCAGGAGGTGGCAATTTTTCCGGGCGGGCGGTGCAATCGGCGGCATGTTGAGCCTCGCAGGTTACTCTACGCACTACAACACCATCATCAAAGGGCCACAGATGAATGCGGCAACCTGATCTGAAATCCGGGCATGCGGTATGCAATGCAAAACAGTCTGTAATAAAAGACCGCGGATTCCGCCGATCACGCGGATAAACACCGGGCTTCACAAAAGCCCTGAATTTGATATCTGCGCTATTGGAGCTTGATCGCAGAATGCGGAGAGCAGTCCGCAGAAGGCTTTTTTCCGCGGCAGCCACCCTTTTGCCCCAGCCGAATGTGCTACTTTCAAATCTCTATACTCTCTACTCTATCGAGCCGCAGCCCGATCCGCGTTATCCGCGTTATCCGCGTAATCCGCGGTCCAATCCGGCCGTGATTGCAGGTAAAATAATTATCCGGCGCGGTGTCGCCACGTGACATGTCCCGCTGAAACCTGTAACCTCTAACCGGGCGTGGCAATATTTTCGGGCCGGCGGAAATATTGTGAAATCATGTGCCGATCGCACTGTTTGGCCCAGCAATAGCGGGGTGCGATCGGGGTGCGCTCCACCTCCGGCAGAGCCGGCGGCTATGTGGGGTTTTCGTCGCGCGGCCCGGTGGGGACGAAAATATTGCCCCGCCCGAATCGGGTTATCGCCCCAGGCCCTCACTACGCCGGCATGTTCAGGCCCATGCGGCGGACAACCGCCAAAAAATCAGGGGGAGGAACCTGGATAAACTCCCGCCAGATGTTCGCTACCGGATGCTTAAAGCCCAGTTTCCAGGCGTGCAGGCACAAACGCGGCGCTTTAAGCATTTTGGTGCGAGACATGCCTTCAGGGATATACAAATCATCCCCCAGCACAGGAGTGCCCAGAAACATCATGTGCGCGCGAATTTGATGCAGGCGACCGGTTTTAATTCGCACATCCACCAGAGCAGCAGATGCACTGAAACTTACCACCTGATAGGCGGAAATGGCTTCTTCACCGCTGCGGGAAATAATGACCTTTTTTTTATCCGCCTGAATTTCCTTCAACCGCGCCTGCACCACGCCCTGCATGGGATCAGGTCGGCCGGCGACGATGGCGAGATATTGCTTATCCAAGCGGCGGTGTTCAAAATCTTCGCGCAGCGCGTCATACGCACGCGGCCGCAACGCCACGACCAGCAATCCGCTGGTCTGCCGATCCAATCGATGCAGCAGTCCCCAATCCCGCCGCGGCCCCAGCTGGCGTAACTGATGACCATACCGGGCAAACAGGCCATTAAGCAGCGTATCTTTGACGTGCCCCAACCCCGGCTGCGTCACCAGGCCGGAGGGTTTGCCGATCACCAGCAGATCATCATCAGCGTACACGATTTCAAACTGCACATCCGCATTGGCAACAGGCGGGCGATTGTCTTCGGCAGGTTGTTTGGGCTTATATTTCAATGAATTCCCTGTTCCGCCAGCCAGCGTTCGGCATCAATGGCCGCCTTACAACCCATACCCGCTGCGGTAATCGCCTGACGATAAACTGGATCGGCACAATCCCCTGCGGCGAAAACGCCTTCCACGCTGGTAGTGGAACGGAAAGGCTCCTTCAGGGCAATATATCCTTTGGCGTCGAGATCAATATGGCCTTTTAGAAACGCAGTATTTGGCGTGTGCCCGATAGCGGCGAACATACCGCGGCATTCCAGCACCGATGTGGCATGGGTTTGCAGATTCTTTACCCGCACGGCGGTTACGCCATCCGCCTCATTGCCCAGCACCTCTTCCACGGCAGAATTCCACACCGGTTTAATTTTTTTATTGGATAAGGCCCGCTCCGCCATGATCTTGCTGGCACGCAGCGTATCGCGCCGATGGACCAGATAAACCATGCTGGCAAATTTGGTCAAATACGTTCCCTCTTCCACGGCCGAATCACCGCCGCCCACGACCACCAGTGGATTATCACGAAATCTCGGCAATGCGCCATCGCAGACGGCACAGGCCGACACCCCGTTGTTTTCAAATTTCTTTTCGCTGTCCAAGCCCAGGTAATTGGCACTGGCACCCGTGGAGATAATCACAGCGTGCGTCTGCACTTCGGTTTCGGCCTCGCCGGAGAGATCATTAATATGCCAAACTTTGAAAGGCTTCGCGGTGAAATCCACACGGGTCACAAAATTCTGCAAGACCCGTGTGCCGAAGCGCTCGGCCTGCTGTTGCAGCACGCCCATCATCTTCTGACCATCAATACCGTGGACAAAGCCGGGAAAATTTTCCACTTCCGTGGTGAACATCAACTGTCCGCCGGGCATGCGTTCACGATTGGCACCGTCGCCGGCAATCACCAGCGGCTTGAGATTAGCCCGGGCGGCATAAATAGCGGCGGTCCAACCCGCAGGGCCGGAACCGATGATCACAACCTGCTCAATATTCGCCATACTTCCAAGTTCCTTTTTTTCCGGTTCTTCTCTGGAGCCTGTCCAGAGCACTGCGGGCAAAAATATGGTGCGACCAACTTACTGAATCGCACCGGACACCGCAGGGGAATTATAGCGGGCG
Source organism: Planctomycetota bacterium (assembly GCA_021808105.1). Taxonomy (GTDB): domain Bacteria; phylum Planctomycetota; class Phycisphaerae; order WQYP01; family WQYP01; genus JAMDCX01. The sequence goes on along the minus strand of JAKBCC010000155.1, from coordinate 3,678 downwards.
ATGCAACCTCGGCCAGCCTTCACTGTGCGCATACCGTCGGCCCTCCTGTAATGTGACGCGAATCGGCCAGTCAAACGCCTGGGATAACAGCGAATCGGTAAGCGTTTGACTTGGCGGACCCGCGGCAATGGCCTGACCGCGGCTATTTAATAAAAGGGTCTGCTGAATCTGCGGCAGTAATTCCTCAAGGTGATGGGTAATCATTAATAAGGCGGGCGGCAAAGGTAATTGAGCCAGTTCGGAAAGAAATATCAGCACCGTTTCCCGTGATGGCAAATCCAGCCCGGAGGTACATTCATCCAGCATCAGCAGTTCCGGCTCATGGACTAAAGCACGGGCAATCAGCACGCGCATGCGTTCGCCGGTGGAAAGGGTCCAGAATTTTCGCTTGGCAAACGACTCCATCCGTACATCGGCCAGGACATAAGCGGTACGTTTCCACTGTGCTGGATCGGGTTGATGATAATTTAGCGTTAAGGAACCAAAAAATCCGCTGCATACAACGTCTTCGGCCGTCATCTGCTCATCGAAGGGATAAATGCTCAACGCCTCAACAACCGATATTTTCCGGCGCAATTCGCTGACCGGAAATTCTCCCAGCCGATGCCCCAGCACCTCCACAGTTCCATGCGTGGGCCACAAATACCCCGCCGCCATGCGAACCAGCGATGATTTTCCACTGCCGTTCGGGCCGACAATAGCCCCCCACCCACCCGCGGGAAGTTCCCAGTTTATACCCGCCAGAATCACCCGATCCTCACGCATGAATTCAACGTTGGTAAAGCGAATCGCAGCAGAACAATCACTCATGTATATAAAATCCTAAATAACTCCGGGAAGCCGCGATCATTCCCACAAAAATGCCGCAATGCTTCGTCTGAGTTTCTTTATAGCCGTGCGCTGCGACGCGTTGAGCGCCCCGCCGCGCTCGGCCGACTTCAGAATATCGTCAGCGTGTTCCATATCTTTTCTCACGCCGGGGTCTTCGGTTGCAACCGGTGTGGCAGTATACGCTACGATCAAACTATTCCAAGATCGTACGAGTGGCGTAAACTCCCGCTTATCGTTGCAGATGCGAAGAGTCACACGAGCCACACGCTCCATGTAATGTCCGTCGGCGCGATGCTTTTCCGGAGGCTGGCCAAGTTTGTGCCCCGTATGGATGACAGAACTGCCTGTCCCATCTTGCCAAAAGCGCATGCCGAGCGTCGAAAGATACCCGGCGATGCAACAGCGCGTATCCTCCGGTGCCTTTGGATTCCCCAAGACACTCAGGCATAGGTTTCGTCCCATCGGTGTAGCGAAATCGGAAAAAAACTTCCCAAATTGGCCTCCAACATCCTTCCACAGATAGGGACTCGAAAGAGCGTCCACAATTGCCTGCGGGTTGTGAGACCGGGCAATGTTCCTGATGGCGGCCCGGCCAATACAGTCTGTATACCCTCCGTTCCATAGCTTCATGGCCTCGCGGCTTCGGAGCAGCTCAAGCAGTCGCGGAGCCAGCTTTGGCTGAGGTGCGGATGCGAAATCCGCGCGAACGCGGCCAACCCGTCGCAAAGATCGCTTCAACATCCCCACGAATGCGTGCACCGTGGGCCAGGGATGTCCCCAATATGACGTAGGGCTAGCCAAATAATATTTACAGCCACCAGAATTGAAAAAGAATCCGCGGACACGACTGGCCACGACCACCTTAACACCAGAAGGAACCGGCACCATTGCACCCTGCGGGACGGAGAAGAGGGGCGGCGAGTGCGCACTGACAAAATGTTCCAGAATCGGTCCGAACCCCGATGGAATCTCCATCAATGTGCCCGCCGGCAAGTTGAATATGCATCGTCTCCGATATTTAATCGGTGTCAGGAACAGAAAAACATTAACTCCAGGCTGCAGTGGCCTGAGACCTAACATGATCGTCGGCGGCCAGCGGCTGGGAACTGTCTTGAAACCCTTGGTTGCGTATTTGCGGTCCGCAACTCGGTACGCACTGCACGTTGCAACTTTAATTTCCGCCCCTTCCCGCAGGTTTCCGTAGTAGACGGTCTGGATTTTTACCACGGCGTCATCGTCGTGTATTGCGACGATGCGCCCATAGACGATGTCATGGGCCAGAAATGCCAAAGAATCCAGATCGTAGGAGGGCTGGTTCGCCTCGTTGCCGGAATTATCGCAACAAAGTACAAATGCGGTCATATCCCGGAGAACCATGTTAATCGCGGTTCTCTGCCATTGATTGGCTCCAGCCTTTTCACCTGCCGCCAATATGAGATACGCATGAGTCATATCGCGCCGTACACTCGGGACAGGCAGTCCGAGCGGAACGCCCGTGTTGCAGCGGATTAGAAAATCCCATTGCCCCATCAACCCTTGAAACATTGGCTTGTTGCGCCTTAATCGCAGCGCAAGAGTTGCCAGCCTTGCCATGTAATTCCCGTTGACCGAATGGGTTACGCGACGGCCACGCCCAGCCCCCGGCTTCAGCACCGGCCCGCTAGACGAGCCATACATCCAGTAATTCACGCCTAAGGTGAAGGCACCTGCGGCAAGTGCCCCCTTTACACGCGTAGGCGTGCGGCGGTCTCCAATCCAGGTCAGCCACAGGTTGCGCCCGGCGGGCGTCGCCAAAGCCGAGGGGAGTGCCACCGATGCCTGAAAACCAATGTTGCTGGCGTAGGTTATCGCAGGGAGGATTGCGCTGGGGCAATCGCGGAAAAGCGAAAGTCGTTCGACTGTTGCGTCCGCGATCGCATCATCGGGACCCATTTTCTCCTTGTCCAAGGCGGATCGTCGTTTCAGCAGCGAGAGGAGGCGCGGAATTTGTGTGCGATTGGGCGGTGTCTTAAAGAAAGCCTTTGTGGTTTGCACCCGCTTAATACTTTGTTGCAGCGACGCGACGAAACGCTTCCGTGCTTGCGATCTCTTCTTTCCAAACGGCGCGTTCGGCCCCGCGAGATAGGGACCCGGGTTGCTGAGTTGGTAAAACCCGTAGACCCGCCGATCCACGGCTAGTTTCAGGCCGGAGGGCACGGGGACGTAGGAGCCGGGTGGGGGATGAAATAAAAATTGCGGACGGCCTTTGACAAGGAAGAAAAAGAACCTATCACCCGGGCCTGGCGCGCTGCTCTTGCCGTCACTGTGCCAGATCTCAAAAAAGTCGGGTACGTCCACAGAGATGTCGGCCCCTGCCCGTAGGCCGCCTGCGTAAACGGCCTGGAGTTTTACTTCAAGAGCACCGCCGTGCACTGCCGTAACCCGGCCCGATACGATGTCGTGCGCCATAAAGGCCAGCGAATCGAGGTTGTACGACGGAAGGTCCATGGCGACGGCGCGGTGGGAACTAATGGCCCAAAGGAGCACACATGCGACCGCACCCGCTACTATCCTTGCATGTCCAAAAAGTCCCCGCCGGTGACGCATCCTGCAACGCATGTAGCTCATAAGAGAACTCCTTGTTCCTTCCGATGCTGCCATTCAGATCCGTTGCTTTACCGAATCTCCGACATTTCTGGTCTCGGGAGCGGCCCAGAAGGGTAACGGGCTAACGGTTGTGCGAACTTCACCGTGGGGGGTGTAGACGGTTAAAACGCGGCCGGGTTCGGCGTAGAGTTTTTTGACATAGGCCATCGCAATGGCTTGATTCCCCAGCATGGGGGACATGCAGCTGCTGGTAACGGCCCC
>JAKBCC010000154.1 GCA_021808105.1 Planctomycetota bacterium | reverse complement strand
GCCTGACGATGGCGGGTTGCGGTCTTGCTGCGATAGGACTATTGGGATTGGGAAAACGCCGTGGATTAACGCTGCGACATTAGCCGCAGGCCACGACCCCGCCGCAGCACATTTATTAACTGCTGGTCTGACCCAACTCGGATTCACGGTGATTAACATGCACAATTCGACGATCGGCTCGTGCGTGGTATTGACCAAGGAAAGCGGCGTGCCGATAGTATCTTGTAATGCTTGACGACTTTTTTGGCATTCTGATACCGGAGATGTTAAATGACTTTGGCGGCGCGGGGTTTTCGGAGACAATTATTGGTGCCGGCGGCGGCCATTCTGGCCCTGAATGCCATGTTTTGCGTGCAGGCCGCATCCGCTGCCCAATTAATCAGGGTGGATGGTCGCAGCCCGGGGAGGATTTTTGAAGGTATCGGCGGTGAAAGTGCCGGGGCTTCCACCCGACTGCTGGTTGATTACCCCGCAAAACAACGCAATGAAATATTAGATTATCTGTTCAAACCCGATTTTGGTGCCGCGCTACAAAATCTCAAGTGTGAGCTGGGCGGCGATATGAATTCAACCGATGGAACCGAGCCGGCCTATTTCCGCACGCGCGCGGAATATCAGCATCCCAAGGCGGTGTATTTTCGCCGTGGGTATGAAACGTGGCTGATGCAACAGGCTCGAAAACGCAATCCGAAAATCCGTCTGGGGCTTTTGCAGTGGGGTGCTCCGGGGTGGTTGGGAGACAAGCACCACGCCGCGACAGATTTTACAGCCAAATTTTATTCCCAGGATAACGCTAAATATATTGCCCGCGTGGCGCAATGTCTCAATAAGTTTGATCATATCCGAATTAATTACGTGGGCTGCGCTAATGAGCGGATGTGGGATGTTCCGTGGGTACTTAAACTCCGCCGGGCATTGGATGCCGCCGGTCAACGGCATGTTCATATTGAAATGGCCGATTTTTTCCACTGGAATACATTGGTGCGTCAAATTAAGATCAATCCGGCGTTTGCCCAAGCCATTTCCGCCATTGGTCGGCATTATCCCGGTTATAAGTCCACGCCGCAGGCGAGGGCGTTACACATTCCACTTTGGTCCGGTGAAGATTGGAGCGGAGCCAAGCCCAATACCGCGACGATGGCGAAGTTGCTGAACCGAAATTATATAGAAGGTCGGATGGTCCGTACGATCATCTGGGCATTAGACACATCCTATTATAATAATCTTCCGGCCGCCGACGACGGACCTTTGTTGGCCAATGAGCCATGGTGCGGCCACTTCCAGGTGTTGGGCCCAATTTGGGCAATCGCGCATACCACGCAATTTGCCCAGCCCGGCTGGCAATACCTGGATTCGGCGTGCAAGCCCTTAAAAGGACACGGCAGCGTGGTGGCATTAAAAAGTCCGCGCGGAAATAATTTCAGCATCATCATTGAGACCCAAGACGCGACTAAAACACAAACGGTAAGATTCCGTATCTCCGGCGACCTGCCAGGCAACGCGGCTCTGCATGTTTGGCGTTCCCTGCCCCATAACTATTTCCGGCAGCAGCCGGACCTGGCACTGGTCAAAGGCGTGGCTTCCATGCGATTGCTGCCCCATGCCATCTATTCCATTACCACAACAACTGGGCAGCATAAGGGCCAAGCGACTGATATTCCAAAGTCCAAAGCGTTTCCGTTACCGTACACTTCCCGATTATCATGCGGGGATATTGCGAAAATGCCCCGGTATTTTGCGGATCAGGAAGGTTCTTTCAATATCGTCCGGTCACCGGATGGCAGGGGTCATGTTCTGGAGCAATTAATAACATCCCTACAAATTCCCTGGAGTTACCAGCATCGGCCGTTCACCATTCTTGGCGCTTCCAATTGGCATAATTACACGGTTACCTGTGAGATTCGTCTGCCGGCAACGGGCAGTGCGGGAATCATTGACCGGGTAGCGAATGTCAACTGGCATTTCAACCAATCCAGTGGGTACCGTGTGATGGTTAACGCGGATGGAACGTGGCAACTTTTGGCGGTAAAAAAACTTCTGGCGCACGGCAAGGTCGCACCGTTAGGATCGTCGTGGCATCGCCTTAAGCTGGTCTGTCAGGGAAGGACTATATCCGCCTATCTTGATGCAAAACAATTAGCGGCTGTGAAAAACTCGGACTACCGCGCCGGCATGGCCGGGTTGGCATCGGGCTGGAATCACGCTTGGTACCGGGGCTTTGCAATTACTCCCCTGCCCCACGCCATTTCGCGGACTCTGGCTCTGAATGGACCCGCCCCCGCATCGAGCCAATAGAGTCCGCAATATGAGGCCGCGTGCGCCGATGACGGCGTCGTGGGCACGTGAGTTGCTATTGATAAAAGGCTAACAGCGTATCGGCCACGTGTTGGATTTGGGCGTCGGTGAGTTCCGGAAATACCGGCAGGGCCAGGACTTCGCGGCAGGCCTGTTCAGAAACTGGAAACGCTCCTTCCTTGTAGCCCAAATCCTGAAAGCATTCCTGAAGATGCAGCGGTCGGGGATAATAAATCGCACTTCCAATGCCATGCTTTTGCAGATATTCTTTCGCGGAATCACGCCGGGGAACACGGACCACATATTGGTGATATACGTGATGGGTGCCGGGAATTTCTGCCGGAGCGATTACATCCGTATTCTTAAAACGCTCGGAATAATAGGCCGCGATCTGGCGGCGGCGATTATTCCACTTATCGAGATATTTCAATTTGACATTTAATACCGCACATTGGATGCCGTCCAGACGGAAATTTCCGCCTACAAAAGCGTGATGGTAGCGGCTGGTTTCCCCGTGCTGCCGGGTCTGTTCCAGGCGGCCGGCAAGAGCGGAATCGCGAACGATCACCGCGCCGGCATCACCGGCGGCACCGAGATTTTTCGTAGGATAAAACGAAAGACACGCGGTGCTGCCAAGCTCACCCGGTATTTTTCCGCGACTGTCTTTAGCGCCGATACATTGCGCGGCATCTTCCACGATTTTCAGATGGTGCTTGCCGCACAATTCCGCCAAAGGACTCATTTCGCACATTTGGCCAAACAGATGAACAGGAATAACCGCCTTGCACTGTGCATCAGCTACTGAGGCAACGGCATCCGTGCGCATAAGAAATGTTGCCGGATCAATATCCACGAATACTGGCTTGGCACCGGCGCGCGTAATGCACCCCGCGGTCGCAAAAAAAGTGAAGGGCGTGGTGATGACTTTATCCCCCCCGCCGATGCCCAAAGCCATCAGCGATGCCAAAATCGCGTCCGTACCGCTGGATACTGCCACGGCCCGTGCATCAAATCGTTTTCCAAGATTAAGCTCGAAGTCTCTCAAGGCCTTGCCGCCGATATATTCTGTTGAATCCAGGACACCGCGAATGGCGGTTTCAATTTCAGAACGCAGGCTTTGATATTGAGTTAAAATTTCAAACATGGGAACCGCGGTCGTTTTTGCGGCCGCAGATGGTGTAGCAAGATTATCCGACATCCATTTCTCCAGTTCATGGCTAGTCGAAATGCTATGCCAATGCAGGGAAATTGTCCACGCCGCAACCGTGCCCAGACGTGAATACGAAACATTGCGCCCAAGACCTCGTCCGAGTAATGGCCGGGATTGCGATGGCTCTGAAATGTCCCATACACGCGGCGAAGGACCGAGCCGACCTTGGATAATGAGCCTGTGAGATTCGACAACAAAGCAGACGCGGCCGCAGCTACCTGTAGAGCACCGGATGATAACCCGGTGGTTGATCCAGTGCCGCCAACTGACCACCGGGTTATCACCACGGTGCTCCACGAAGCGACGATGTTCCAAGAAGCCAACAATCATCCCGGCGCGCCGGGATCGCGACTTGGCGATTACTCGGACAGGCTCCCGTGCAAGATTCCTCACACAGTCGCGCCGATGAAAATGGTGATTGATTGGCGCCAGCTTCCAGCCGGCCCGGCAGAGTCGAATCAACGAGGCATTACCGACAAGAGATTTGCCAATACGGCAAAAATGGCGCAGAATCCTGGTGGCTGCAAATGATGCCGCCGCCCTTTTCATGTGAAAAAAGAGTCATTGAAACGCTCTGTTGGATTAAATATTTTCCATGCGAACCATTGCTCTGATCATTGATACCGTCGGCAGTTACGGCAGAGGATTACTTAGCGGCGTGGCCCGGTTTGTCCAAACGCATATCGGCTGGCAAGTGATCTATGAAGAACGCAAAGGGAATGACAACCTGCCCAAATGGCTGGTGCGCGGAAGTTGCCAGGGAGTGCTGGCACGGGTGCGCGACCAGCGGCAACTGGCATCCCTGCGAAGACTCGGCGTGCCGCTGGTAAGCTTGGGAGAGGTGCCTCATCAAGCCCATGATGTAACAGAAATTCTCAGCGATCACCGAATGATCGGACAATTGGCGGCTGAGCATTTAATCGAACGTCGCCTGGGCCACTTCGGCTTCTACGGTTCCGGGGGAGCCGTATTTTCCGATTTAAGACTCGAAGGGTTTCGTACGTATCTTGCGGCCCACACGCACCAGACACACATGTTTTTGGAAGAGAAATGGGACCCGGGCGTTTCCCATTACAAACGCCGCGGCGATCCGTTCTGGGAAGACGCTCAACTTAACCAATGGCTGGAACAACTGCCCAAGCCCATCGGCATCATGGCATGTAATGATTATTTTGGCAGGCTGCTTTTGAGCGCCTGCCGGCGCAATGGCGTGCATGTACCTAACGACGTCGCGGTAATCGGCGTGGATAATGATGAAATTATTTGTGATCTCGCGGTGCCGCCCCTGTCGAGTGTCGACCCGGCGGCTGATGCCATCGGCTTTCGCGCTGCGGAATTACTGGACGAAATGTTTCGTGGCCAAAGCCCGGCAACCACAACGATCTATTTTCCTCCCAAAGCAGTCATGGCCCGTGCCAGCACCAACACCATTGCCGTCGCGGATGCCGTGATTGTAAAGGCTCTGCAGTTTATTCGAGATCAGGGCGGAATCGGCATTAACACCGAAGATATTCTGGATCATTTAGCAAAATCGGCCATGCTGGTTTCCCGAAGTACCCTGGAAAGAAAATTTCAAACCCGGCTGGGATTTGCGCCACATGACGAAATCGCGCGGGTTAAACTGGACCGGATCGAAAGATTGCTCCTTAGCACCAACTATTCGCTGGTACGCATCGCCGATATCGTCGGCATGACTGCCGAGCAGCAGTTAGCCACGTTCTTCCGGCGCTATCGCGGTATGACGCCGGGAACGTTTCGGCAACATTTTGGCGGTGGAAAGCGGTCGGCATCTGAGAGTTAGTATATGCCGGAGGCATAGCCTGCTTTTTGGCCCCCTCACTATGGCCGGACCGAGCATGGAAGATTACGCTTTAGCAGAAGCGAACCGTCCGTTGATAGAACACACTCCGCATGACGCAATTTGTTACAACAGATGATGCAATTTAATCCTTCCATAACCTCTTGTTTCAACCTATAGTTGCATGATCAGTCGATGGATCATCTGCTGCAATTCGTGTAGCGGCGAGAAATCGACTGATACACTTGAACGAGTTTTGAAAATGTTATGACGTTGCATATTTAGAAGGAGATGCACACAATGAAAGCCATAGAAAGTCGTCGGTCCGTCAGAGGATCCACCGCACGCGGTGGTTTTACTCTCATTGAATTGCTGGTGGTCATTTCCATCATCGCGTTGTTGATTGCATTGCTGCTGCCGGCACTGGCGAAAGCCAAAGAAGCAGCCAATGACACCGTTTGCCAAACCCACATTCGCTCGCTGTGCCAGGCGACGATCATTTATTCGCAGGAAAACCAGGATTTTTTCCCGGCGATGTTTAACACCTCGGGCGATCTTTATGGGCCTAATCCCTCCTTTGCAGCGCTGAATAAAAGCCCGGCTGGAATCTGGCCGTTTGAAATTATCACGACCATGTATCCCTACTTAAGCCATGCGGCGGCTCTGTCACCGACGAATCCGAAGTTCTGGTCACAACCCTTCCTCGGTGTACAACCTGATTTTATTGATCCATCCGTGGAGAATCTCAAAGGTGGCGGCGATCCTTGGGAATACACCGATACAAATAACGGACAAGTCAATCAGTACTCGGCAATCGACTACGGTTACAACGACTGGATTGCTGCGGGCACACGCTTTTCCAATGTCACCATGGCTTCGCAAGCGCAACTTTGGAGTTGCTACACCTGGCCGGGCGAAAATGCCAATTTGTTACCGCATTATCCGTCCGCACCAGAGCCGTTTGTCAATGCCGGCTATGCGGACGGCCACGTCGATATTGTGAAATATTCCCAGCTCCAATCAACCTTTGATCTGATGAATAACTTCCAAATGACGCGATGGCCTGACTACGGCTCAACGAAATTTCTGAGCCTGGGTTGGAATGTCACGTGGATGTATAAGTACAACTGATAAATTCAGCCCCGAATGCAAGGACGTTATCCTTCGGCACTGGAGGTGAAAAAGAGATGCGGCGATACGCGAAATGGCTAATACCACGCCCTTGGGGTGCCCCTTGGCTCAAATATCCCGTGTGCGTGTGAATTTGCGTTCATGTTGTTTAATACGAATGTCTAAAACTTAGAAGGAGAAAACAATGAAAATTCACCATGTCAATCGTAAATCCAATCAGGCTTTTGCCGCGCTGGCCGCCGGTGCGCTGGCGACGCTGCTGATCGGATCGGCAGCAAATGCAGCCATGCTGGCGTCGGATAACGCCGGCAATTATACCAGCAGCACCTGGACGGGCGGGACCGGAGCGGTGCCCCCAAACAATGGCACGGGCTTTGGCAATTGGGCAGTCGGCGGTGTGACGGGCACAAGCGGCCCGTATGCCGGAATTTTCCTGCAGAACTATCATTCCACGCCGGTGGCTACCGTGATCAGCGCCGGCAGTTACGCAGCACTTTCATCCTACGCCAATACACCAGCCGGTGGGTTGACGCCGCAGGTAAATGTTTACCGGGATTTCAAAAACACCGCCGGTACCGGTTTGGGTACCTTGCGAAGCGGCCAGGCATTTAGCATCGATATTTACAATTGGGGCGTTAGCCAGGGGGTTGCAACGAGTTTTGGCTTCAGCCTGAACAGTGGCACGGATGCCAATGTCAATGCCGCCACGCCCGTACTTCCGACCGTGGCCTTTTCGATGACCGTCTCGGCTGCCGGGACATCCATTACGGACGGTACCGGCACATCAACTTGGACTGGCGGCCCTACCGCCACCACGTTGGATGACGGCATCAGGGCCTTGTTTACGCTGGGAGCTAATAATACCTATACGCTGACTGTTTCGCCGGTTGCACGCGGGACATCTTTTACACCCTTTTCCTACTCTACCGGCACGGTCTCCCTTCCCATAAATGGAATGGAGGCCAGCCTTGTAAGCGGCGGAGCCAGCAACGGCAATTTTAACAACCTCGCAATCACCAATGCGACGCCGACCCCCGAGCCGGCAAGTTTGGGCGTAATGGCGTTAGGGGCGTTAGGGTTGTTGCTGCTGAAGCGTCGTCGAACGGTTTAAGTCCGCCTTTAATAAGCTTTCTTCCCTGGGCGTAAACTACGACGTGATCGGTTACGATTATTATCCGTTTTATCAAGGTGCTGTTAGTAATTTGCAAAGCCAGTTAACGAATCTGGCTACCGTGGGAAAGCCCATTATTCTTGCGGAGACAGCTTATCCATGGATCAATAACAGCAGCAACAGTTCCTATTCCGGCCAACCGGGATTTGACTATCCATTTACGCCTGCGGGCCAGGCCGCGTATGCCGCAGCGATGATTGCGGATGTAAAGGCAATTCCCAATGGCCTGGGGCGGGGCGTTTGGTGGTGGGGTGGAGAGTACACGGCGGATCAGGCTGATTTTGCAAACAATTCATGGTCGTACCGGTCGCTCTTTGACGCATCAGGCAATGCGTTGCCGGCGTTAAATACGCTGGGTCAAAGCGCCTCAAGCGTTCCGGAGCCGGGATCGCTGGCACTGTTGGCGGCGGCAGCGGTACTGGTCTTGCTGGGAGCCTGTCCGAGTAAACGCCGGGTTGCGATCCCGGCGCGCAGGGACGATTTTTGCCATTCAGCGTAGCATCGCGTCATGGAGCACCGTGGTGATAACCCGGTGGTTGGTTTGCGGCACTGGATCAACCACCGGATTAGCATCCGGTGCTCCACAAGTCGCGACGACGATGACGTACTTCAACACGATGGCACAGCGTCGCAATCCCGGTCACTGCTCGGACAGGCTCCTGATTGTGCTCGCCGCCGAAAAGCCGGATAATGAAAGTTAATATTTAAGGAAGATAAAATATGATAGACGCTATCACGCGGGATCGTATCGACTTCATATTTGGGGACCGGATAAAAAGGCTCCATTGGTTTCTGCTTATTTTGATCATAGGAACCCTGCCGAGCCTGTTGCACGCAGCACCCGCGAGAAATAATTTTCTCTCGGGTGCGGATGTTTCATACTTTGGTTACATTCAGTCGCATGGGGGCATATACCGTTATCATCACAAATCGG
>JAKBCC010000029.1 GCA_021808105.1 Planctomycetota bacterium | reverse complement strand
ACGTTCCTTATCTGCTGTTCTTTCTGGCGGGCGGAATATTTGCCGGCGTGGGACAGGTGTTAACTTCCGGCGCACCTACACTCGGTGCATCGGGGGCCATTGCCGCGGTGGCGGGAATGTTTCTGGTGCTGGCACCCCTGACCAATATTCGCGTCTGGTTTTTCTTTTTTATTTTCAAGGTTCCCAGCCTCCTCTTTATTCTTTTTGAAATTGTCACCTTTGATCTCGCCGGGGCAATATTCCCCGGTCGCGGTGACGATGTCGCGCATTTTGCCCATCTCACGGGTTACACCACCGGATTTTCCGTAGGAATTATTCTTCTGGTGCTGCGATTTGTGCCGCGGGATCCAGCGGATCTGCCCGCTCTTTTAACTCGCTGGCGCCGCAAATACCTTTATCGTTCCATGGTGGCCACTGGCTACAACCCCTTCACCACCGGGCCGCAAGGCATTAACGTGGTCAAACCCGACGGCCCTCTGCCCCTGCAACCGGGATCGCCTGATTATCTGCACTGCCAGGACTTACGCGAACGCATAGCCGAGTTGCGACGCGACCACCTGCTGCCACAGGCCGCCGATGCGTATCTGGAATTAAAGCAATTGGATCCCGGAAACGTGCTGCCGGCACAAAGCCAATTGGACATTGCCAATCAACTCATGGCAGCGGGGCAGTATCCGCAGGCCGCTATCGCGTATGAAGATTATCTGAAATATTATGGCACCGGCACCAACTGTGATCAGGTGCAACTGGTTCTGGCGTTAATTTACACGCGTTATTTTATCAACCGTAAACGGGCGATTGACCTATTTCAAAAGGCCCTGCCTAAACTGCATGATGGTACGCAACGGGAAATGGCTGAAAGAGAACTCGCCGCCCTCAAGGCCGTCGGTGCCTGAACCTCACCAGCTTTGCAGTTCCCCAATAAGTTCCTCCACCAGATCCTTCATGGTGACCAGACCCATGGGCCGACCGTGCCGATTGACCACAATCGCAAGCGTTTGCCGTGCCGCCTGCATCAGCGTTATCGCCGAGCGCACTGATTGTTCGGGAAAAAGCGTAATGGGTTGTTTAAGATTGGCACGGATATTAAAGTCTTGCTTCTGCCCCAGTACATCCACCACGTAAAGCACGCCCAGAATATCCTCTGTGTTGCGGCCCAGAACGGGCAGGCGGGAAACATTGTACCGCCGCACCAGAGCGCAAAAGCCTGTGCGGCTGATGGTTTGCGGAATTCCAATGACCCGGTTCCACGGCACCATCACATCGCCCACCACCACGTGCGCCATCCGCAGCGCCCGGCGAATCAGATCATGCTGCGTATCGCTGATCAGCCCGGTGGCCGAAGATTCCTCGGCAAAACTTAAAACCGCGCGGGCGGCACCGGATTTGGTGTCGCCGCCGCGAAACAGCCGCAGGGCCAGGATATTCAACAGCAACAGCAGCGGCAGCAATGGAATAACGGTAATGATCCGCAGCGCCGATTTTAAAAATCCTACCAGGCGATACGTCCATTTATCGGCATGAACCATAAACATGTCTTTGGGAATAATTTCCGCAAATAACAGCATCAGGGGCGTAAGCAGAAAGGCCGTCAGGAGAGCTTGAATCTGATCAGGAATTCGCGCCTGCCGCAGCAGCACCGTTGCCCCGGCGGATACGGCAAAATTGCATAAATTCTGCCAGATCAGCAAACCCGCCAGAACCGCCGCCGGTTCCCGCAGCCAGCGTTCAATCTGCAGCGCCGCCGGCTCCTTCCGCCAGGAGCGCAACTGCAACCGCAACCGCGAAACGGTGTACAGGCCCGTTTCCAGCCCGCTGAAAATCATCGACCCTAAAAGTCCCAGAATCGCCAGAATCAGCCATGGCCCGGTCACCGCATACCACGGGAAATGCAGCGTTGCCGTCCCGGCACTATACATAAACGGTGTGATCGGTGTCATGGCCGGTCCTCCGGCTGCGGATGCCGGGCATCATCCAGTAAAACAATCTTCACCTGATCCACCCGGCGGCCGCGCATGGATTGCACCGTTAATTGCAGGCGATCCAACACGACGGTGTCACCGGCGCGGGGCACGCGATTGAGCTGGGCATAAATCAGTCCGCCAATGGTGGAAATATGCGGCGCTTTGACCGGATCGCCAAAAAGTTCACCGCATTCAAGAAGCGATAAATCACCGGATACCAGAAATTCATCCGGCGCGATTTCCCGCACCGGTATTTTGATCGGCTCATCCGGCGCATAAATTTCCCCGATAAGCTGCTCGACGACATCCTCCAGCGCAATCATGCCCGCGATGCCGCCATATTCATCCACCGCCATCGCCATCTGCAGGTGTCGGGTGCGAAATCCCGCCAGCAGTTGGTCCAGCGTCTGAAGTTCAGGCACAAAATGCGCGGGCCTAAGCAGGGGTGCCAAAGCTGCGGAACTCGCGGGCGTATCCAGCAGAAACGACTTGGCATACAAAACCCCCAGAATGTTATCAATGTCCCGATCATAAACCGGAATCTTGGAAAGTCTGCTGCGCTGCAGCAGGTCTGAAAGTTCGGAAATCGGACGCTGAATATTAAAAGCCACCATATCCACCCGCGGCACCATCACATGCCGCACCCGGATTTCCCGCAGCCACAGCACTTGTTGAATCACCTGATTTTCCGCGGTATCAATGACCCCCTGATCGCGGCTCATCCGCAGCAATTCGCGCAACTCAGTAAGCGACAAATGTGGGCCGGCCTTGCGCCCCAGAAGCCGGTGCGATGGATTGATTAATAACCGTTCAATGACTCCCAGCACGGGTGTCGCAGCGCGCATCAGCACCGTCATAGGACCCGCCGCCACCGCCGCAAGGCGGCGGTTGAATCTCCGGGCGAAAATTTTCGGCACCAGTTCCCCGAAATACGCCACGATCACCACCGGCACCAGGCTCAATGCGATAGCCACAAAGCCCCCGTAATGGCGGTTCAGGCGTTGGAGCACAATGGTGCTAAGCACAAAAAAAAGAATGGTGCAGGCCATATTGATCAGAAGAATCAGCACCAGCAGCGGGCGGCTGCGCTCGCGTAACGCCGCCGCCAGCACCTGCCCGCGTTTGCCGCTGGTTTTGAATTCATAGAGTTCATGGCGCGTCAGGGAAAAGAACGTCGTTTCCACCGCCGCAAAAACAGCCGCCACGGTCAACAGCGCCAGCATAGGCAGCAGGACATCCAAATTACGTAATAAAAAACCAGCCATCATTCATCCCGGCACGGTCGCACGTGACCGTGGTGCTAATCTTGTGGGCAGGAGCCTTGAATTGCAAGGCCAATCTCGCGCCTTGGCCTGCGCGGGCGTGGCAATATTTTCGGGCAAGCGGCAAAATCGACGGCATAAATGCCGGCGCTAAGAGAATGGTTCGTCTTGGAAACCCGCACCCCGGTGGCCCGCCCGGATTTATTGCCACGCCCACCTGCGCGCGGGCATGCTTGTTGGCGTTGCGGATCAGATTTCAGAGGCAGCGGCCTGTCCCAGAATTTCCTGGGCTGACGACCGGCACAAGCTGCAGAAAGTATGTTCCGCGGCCCGGCGGGTTCGATTGGCCCTCCAGGCGGCGCACCAGGTACAGGTAATTTTTCCCCCGGGCGGCTTAAGCCAGACCAGTTGGCCTGCCTGTATTTCCCGGCGGGCACTCCAGCGAGCACTGACGGTAACTCCCAGCCCCAGTTTGACCAGTTCCTTGATCGCCTCAATGGAGCCTAATTCCGTCCAGTTTCTAAGTGGTGCGCCGGCTTTGGAAAGATAGGCCTCCACAATATGAAATGTCGTGCTTTGACGGGAATAAAGAACATAGTGTTGCGCGACCAGTTGCGAACGATCCACTGCACCCCGTTTGGCCCACGGATGCAGTGGACTTACCAGAAAGCCCAGGGCATCAACCAGCAGCGGCTCGTAGGCCAGTTGCCGCGATTTCGGCCCGCACAGAACAATGCCGATGTCAATAACGCCATCGGTCAGCAATTGCGTGGCTTGTGGTGAATCCGCCGGCGTGATGGAAAGTTGAAAATCGGGATAACTGGCGCGGAATTCCCGCACTGCGGCGGGAAAGATAAACTGACACGCCGTGGCCGGAGCACCGATACGGATACTACCGGCCCCCGGGCGAAAGGCTTCATGCACCACAGACTTGGCTTCTTGTATGACAGATAAAATGCGCCGCGTTTGTTGCAGCAGCGCCTCACCGGCGGGGGTCAAGGCAATCGTGCGGCCCTGCCGCTGAAAAAGTGCTCCGCCCAGCTCCTGCTCCAAAGCGGCAATCTGGTGGCTTACCGCGGATTGCGTTAGATGCAGCACCTGTGCGGCCTTGGTAAAGCTTAATTGTTGGGCAACGGCCTGAAAAATCTTCAACTGATGCACATCATCCATGCATTCACCATGCTTAAAAGTAATGATTGCCATTTCTTTTATGATTTTGATTTATACATCAGCACCTACGATAATGCAACATAGACGCAACCGGAAGCAGCCGGGCTGTACGGCGGAGACAGCGGCACGGCATTTGCCTGCGTGAAGTGGTAGACGCGCTGAAACAGCTGCGCGAGGGCAGTTATAGGCCGCGAAAGGAATTCCGCTGTGCGATTTGGTTTTATCCGATTAATTGACGCCGCACCGCTGATTGTCGCGGAGGCCAAAGGGTTTTTTAAAGCCCAAGGTCTGGACGCGACATTAGAACGGCAAATTGGTTGGATGAACGTCCGGGATAAGCTCGGTTACGGATCATTAGATGCGTGCCACTCTCTTTTGGGAATGCCCATCGCAAGCCAACTGGGCTGGCCGGATTTCGCGCGATCCATGGTATCGGTCATGGCGCTAGGCTCCGGCGGCAATACCATTGTGATTTCCGAAAAACTCATGCAAATTGGTATCGATTCCGCCGCCGCGCTAAGTCGGCTGATTCATTCCGGGTTATACCAGCGAAAACTGGTCTGTGCGCACGTGTCCAACTTTTCCATGCATCATTATTTGCTGCGGGAATGGCTCTCCGACGGGGGAATAAATCCTGATCGGGATGTGCAATTAACGCAGCTTACTCCCATGCAGGTAGCCGAGCACATGGCCAATCGGTATGTAGATATCTTCTGCGTGGGTGAGCCTTGGGGCTTGCTGGCGCAGAAGCAGGGATGGGGGCGCGTGATTTGCGCCACGACGGATATTCTGCCGCGCCATCCGGAAAAAGTTCTGGCGGTTACTGAAGGCTTTGTACAAAGTCGAAGCGATGATGTCGTCAAAGCCATCGTCGCTCTTCTGCTGTCATGCCGTTACTGCAATGATCCGGCAAACCATGAAGAGTTGGCTGGGATATTGGCACGCGAAGCATATCTTGATATGCCGCCGGAGTTCATTCTTTCCAGCCTGCGAATCGGTTGCGGCGACGTGGGCTGCGGGCCGACACTTACAAGTCGCCCCCCTGACTGGACGTTTCGCGATTGGGATATCCGTTATTCCGCACCGTCCGCCACGCATGTGCTGTGGTACCTCAAGCAGATGCAGCGCTGGCAACACGCCGATGAGCAGACGGATATTAAAGCGATTGCCCTGCGCTGCGTTCGTCGGGATTTATTCGCCCGGGCCGCGGCGTCTCTGAACCTGGAGTTTACTGATCAGGATTTTCCGGTCATGCCGTTGCGACGCGGCATATTGGCACCGGGAGACGCTCCGGCTCGAAGCGTCGGCGGCAGTGTGTCATCCGCGGCCGGGCGGCAGTCGGGCAAGGATGTTCCCAAATTAATGAAATGGCATGGCCGGAATTTGAGGATGCAAAATGATTCGAGAAAATAAAGAAAATGTCGTCATCATCGGTAACGGAATGGCCGGTGCCCGTACCGCCGAGGAAATATTAAATCGTTCACGATCCGATTATAATATCACCATTATCGGTGTGGAACCCTACGGGAATTACAATCGCATTCTGCTGTCCAATGTGCTTAATGGAACGCAGTCGGGCGAGCAGATCATGCTCAACACCGTGCCGTGGTACGCGGAAAATAACATTCGGCTTATCACCGGTCAGGCGGTGATAAAAATTGATCCTGTCAAACAACGCGTCGGATTGGTCAACGGTTCTTTGATTGACTATGACAAGTTAATTATTGCAACGGGCAGCCGTCCGTTTGTGCCGCCGGTACCGGGAATTGATCTGCACGGGGTATTTGTATTCCGCACCTTGGATGACTGCCGCGGCATCACGAAATGGGCGCGGCAATCCAGGCGGGCCGTGGTCATCGGTGGGGGCCTGCTGGGATTGGAGGCCGCGCGAGGCCTGATGACGCACGGCCCGGAAGTCCATGTTGTTGATATCAGCCCCTATTTAATGTCGGTGCAGCTTGATCCGGCGGCGGGGGAGATTCTGGGCCGCACCATCGCCGGACTTGGGGTTCAGGTACATTGTGGCGAGGTATTAACGGAGATTGTGGCCAATGAACATCGCGCTGCCGGTGCGGTTCGATTTAAGACTGGTGCGACGCTGGATTGTGATATGGTTGTCGTGTCCGCCGGTATCCGCCCCAACAAGGAAATCGCACAGGAAGCGGGCCTCACTGTGAATCGGGGCATTGTCGTTAATGATCAGATGCAGACCAGCGATCCGAATATTTATGCCGTTGGGGAGTGTTGTGAACATCGGGAGAAAGTCTACGGATTGGTAGCACCGATTTGGGAACAATGCACCGTGCTGGCGGATCATCTTACCGGCAGCCAAGCCGTCGGTTATACCGGCTCGACGGTAGGCACCAAACTTAAAGTCATGGATGTGCAGGTGGCGTCCATGGGCCAGCGCGATGGCCTGCCGTCAGATGAAGTCGTGGTATATAAAGAACCCAGTGGCGGAATTTACAAGAAACTCATCATTCGCGGCGGCAAACTGGTGGGCGCGATCCTGCTGGGCGATACGGAAAGTTTTTCAGATTTACAGAGCAAAATGCAGACCGGCGAAGACCTTCCTGGCCGCAGAGCCGATCTGCTGTTCCCGCCGGCCGCGGTGGGGTCGGCACCGGAATTCAGCCTTGCTGACATGCCGGACAACAAGCAGATTTGCGATTGCAACGGAATTTCCAAAGGACAGATTGCCGCGTGTATTCGCTCTGGTAAAACCACCGTGCAGACGGTAGGCAAGGCGACGAGAGCCGGGACGGGATGCGGAAGTTGCCGCAAAATGATTCACGGCCTGATTGAAGAAATTGCCGGTCAGGTCAAAGCCGACCCGAGTGAAACATGGTATGTGCCGGCCATACCGTTGGATAAACCATCGCTACGTTCGGAAATCATCAAACGCGGGCTTAAAAGCGTTTCATCGGTGATGGATTCCCTGGCTGAGAAAGATGATGAGAAATCGCGAATGGGCCTGGCGATATTGCTTAGATCAATCTGGAACCGGGAATATATTGATCAGCGGGATTGTCGGTTTGTCAATGACCGTCTGCACGGAAACATTCAGAAGGACGGCACCTTTTCTGTGATTCCACGAATATACGGGGGCGTGACAACCGCGGACGAATTGGTCAAAATCGGCTTGGTAGCTAAAAAATACAACGTCCCTACCGTCAAGCTCACCGGCGGCCAACGTATCGACCTGCTGGGTATTCCGAAGGAAGCTCTGCCGGATATTTGGCGTGATCTGGGGATGATTTCCGGCTACGCGTATACCAAGGCATTTCGAACCTGTAAAACCTGCGTCGGATCGGACTGGTGCCGTTTCGGGACCAACGATTCAACGGCTCTGGGCATCGCCATTGAAAAGAAATTTCAGGGCCTGGAAACTCCCGCCAAAGTCAAAATGGGTATCTCCGGATGTCCTCGCAATTGTGCCGAAGCCACGGTGAAAGATGTCGGCGTTATCGCCACGGAAGGGGGAGAATGGGAAATATTCCTTGGCGGGGCCGCCGGAATTTCCGTACGCAAAGGCGACGTGCTGGGGCGCGTGCAATCGCAGGAACAAGCCATCCAAATCATCTCCCGGTTTATGCAGTACTACCAGGAGCAGGCGCGCTATCTCGAGCGAACGTATGACTTTGTTCCCCGCATCGGCATTCTCCGCCTGCGTGCTCTGTTAATGGATGATGTGGACGGAATTTGTGCCGGTCTGGACGAACGGGTGGAGGCGTCCCTGGCAGCGGCGATTGACCCTTGGGAAGACGATAGCCGCGATCCTAAGTACGCCGGGCAATTCGCACCTGTACGCAGCGTTGCGCTGCCGGTGATGAACCCATAGGAATTAATCCGCTGGAACAAACCGCCGCCATAACGGCAATGAAGGAATCAGTTATGCACAAGATGCTTGAAGAAATTAAAACGATGGAAGTAGCGGTGTGCCTGTGGGATGAACTGCCGGTGGGCCTGGGGCGGGCTTTCCAGATTCACAATCGGGTCATTGCCTTGTTTCGCACCCGCAAGGGAGAACTTTACGCTGCGGACAACCGCTGCCCGCATAAAGGGGGCCCGCTTAGTGAAGGTATGATCACCGGAGGCACGGTCGTGTGTCCGCTGCATAGCTTTCATTTTGATCTCACGGACGGCAGCTGCGATCAGGCGGGCCAATGTTCGGTGGTGGTGTATCCGTGCCGCCTGGAAGATCAGTCGGTAATCGTCGAATTGCCTGTGGAGTAGATGTGTGATTTCTCCGCCTGCCGCAGGATCGTCGCCGCAACATGCGCCAAGTCTCCGCAGCACGTGCTGCTATTGCGGCACCGGATGCGGCATTGAAATCCGAAAAGATAAATATGGAACTCTGTCCCTGCGGGGCGATACGGATCACCCGGTCAGCCGCGGCATGTTGTGCACCAAAGGCCGCACGCTCCTGCATGTGGTTAATTCCACGCGTCAGAGGCTTAAGTATCCTCAGTTACGGACCAGCCGTGATGCGCCGCGCTGTCGGGCATCATGGAACGAGTCAATTGCGCATGTCGCGGAAAAATTTCAGCACATCATTCACACGCACGGGCCTGATGCGGTTGGATTTTACGGATCGGGTCAATGTCTGACGGAAGAGTATTATCTGATCAACAAAATTGCCAAGGGCTTTCTTGGCACCAATAATTTTGACACCAATTCCCGGCTCTGCATGTCTTCAGCGGTTACGGGATATAAATTATCCCTCGGTGCCGACGGGCCTCCGACAACAATTGGGGATATTGATCATTGCGACACATTTTTTATCGCCGGTGCCAATCCCGCCTGGTGCCATCCAATCATAATGCGGCGGATTGAACAGAGAAAAGAAGCTCATCCCGAGGCAAAAATAATTGTCGTTGACCCGCGGCGCACGGCCACCTGTGCATCGGCGGATCTGCATGTGCAGATACTTCCGGGAACCGATGTGGCATTATTTCACGGCATCGCATATCTGCTCTTAAAAAACGGGGACATCGACACCACGTTCCTCGAAACCCACTGCCGCGGCTGGGATACGTACAGCCGCGCTATTACGCCATTTACGCCGCAGATTACCGCTGAAATCTGCGGAATTCCGGAAGAGCATATTCATACCGCCGCGCAATGGCTGGGAGGAAATCGCCGATTTTTAAGTTTATGGACGATGGGGCTGAACCAGTCTTCGCACGGAACGGATAAAAATCTGTCCTTGATCGCATTATCACTTATCACTGGAAAAATCGGCGTACCGGGATGCGGGCCGTTCAGTTTGACGGGGCAACCCAATGCCATGGGCGGGCGGGAAGTGGGGGGAATGGCCAATCTTCTGTCCGCCCACCGGGATCTGGCGAATCCCGAACATCGTCAGCAGGTGGCGAAGTTTTGGGGTGTAAAGTCCGTTCCGGACAAGCCCGGGCTCACCGCCACGGAAATGTTTTCCGCGCTGCGTGACGGGCGGATGAAGGCCATCTGGATTATCGCCACCAATCCGATTTGCTCCATGCCCGATGCTTGGAAAGTGGAAGAATCCCTGCGGAAGGCGGAATATGTGGTCGTGCAGGATATCCATGCCACGGAAACCGCCGTGTTTGCCGACGTGCTGCTTCCGGCGGCCACCTGGTTGGAAAAAACCGGTACGATGACCAACGCCGATCGCCGCGTATCGTTACTTGAAAAAGCTGTTGACGCCCCCGGTGAAGCGCTGCCGGACGTGGAGATCTTATTGCGTTTCGCCCGAGCCATGGGTTGGCAGGAACAGTTCGCGTACGATTCTCCATCCGATATTTTCGCTGAACATGCCCGGCTGACGGCGGGAACGGATATTGATATCACCGGCTTGTCACATTATCTTCTCTCACGCATCGGGCCGGTGCAGTGGCCGTTTCCCGCCGGTTCCACCGCCCAGGATTCGCAATTCCGCGACCGCCGGTTGTACACGGATCATCGCTTTGCCACCGCTGACGGCAAAGCCGTTCTTCATGCGGTTGATTATCACGCGCCTGCCGAAGTGCCGGATTCTACGTTCCCGCTGGTGCTGACCACCGGGCGCATCCGTGATCAGTGGCATACGATGACTAAAACCGGGCAAGTGGCGCGGCTGCGTGAGCACATCGACAGTCCATTTTGTGAAATTCATCCTGATGACGCCGCCGCGCGCGGCATCCGGGATCAGGATATGGTAACGGTTAAGACGCGGCGGGGAGAAATTCAGGTTCCCGCGACGCTGACTTCGGACATTCGGCAGGGCGTGATATTTGCACCCATGCACTGGGGAAAGCGCGGCTCGGTAGCCGACGCACGCGTCAATAATGCGACCCATGACACGGTTGATTCACGATCCAAGCAGCCGGAACTCAAACACAGTGCCGCTTCCGTGGCACCCCTGCGTCATCCGCGCCGGCGCATCGTCATCATCGGAGCGGGGGCTGCCGCGATTGCCTTTGCCCGCGCGCATCGGAAATTTAATCAGACTGATGAAATAACCATGCTTAGCCGCGAACCTGAACTGGTCTACAACCGCGTCCTGCTTCCCATGTACATCATGGGAGTTTACGGCTGGTCGGATTTGCTCGTGGCCGGTGCCAATGAGCTTAACGCGTTGGCGGTGCGATTGCTGCCGGGCATGGAAGCTCAGACTCTGGAGCCTCAACAACGCCGTGTCAAAACTCGAAACGGTGAATCCATACCCTATGATGCTCTGGTGCTTGCCACGGGATCAGAGCCTACGATTACATGGACCGGCCCGCTTCCCGCCAATGGGGTCCATACACTGCGCTCACGGTCGAACGCGGATGCCATTTTACGGGAAGCTGCGGGGGGTGGTGCGGTGGCCATTATCGGGGGCGGCATTCTGGGCGTCGAACTGGCGGCGGCCCTTTGCGATAAAGGACTGGCGGTAACGCTGGTCCACCGATCGGCCCGGCTTCTGACGCGACAATTAGATGACCAAGCCGCTGTTTACCTGCGTTGCGAATTGGAATCGCGCGGAATCGTCGTGAAACTTAATGCGCATCTGGCGGGTATACAGGGCCTGGAAAGGCCGCAGCGAATCCGCCTAAGCACGGGAGAACACATTGATGTTGGCATGGTGGTCTTCGCCACAGGCATTCATCCGCGCATTGAGCTGGCCCGCCATTCGGGCCTGCACTGTGAGGTGGGAATCAAAGTCGATGAATTCATGCGGACCAATATCCCGGACATCTATGCCATCGGCGAGTGCGCCGAATATCAAAATGCGATGGTGGGCACCACCGATGGAGCGCAGGCCCATGCCCAGGCATTGGCGGAATACCTGCGGGGGAATTCCTATGCTCCCTGCCGCATACCGGTTCCCGCGGCAGTGGTTAAAATTCCCGGCTTCCAACTCGCCGCCGCCGGCGAAGTGATGCCGGCTTCCGCGGAAACGGATGTCATTACATTTGATGACCCCCGCCGGCGGCTTTATCAAAAATGTCTGATTTATCAGGACCGCCTGGTAGGGGTTATTACCGTAGGCGATTCCTCGCGCTTTGCCGAGTATCACAATCTTATCCAGCGCGGCACGGAGTTAGAGCATCTGCGGGATACCCTGCTGCGTCCCGGGGCGACAGCGGGAAAACAACTCTCCGGGCGCATAATCTGCAGTTGCAATCAAGTCGATGAGCAAACGATCAAAGACGCCGGAAAAATCAACGCGGATCCTGCGGCGATAGCCAAAAGCACCAAAGCGGGTACTTCTTGCGGCAGTTGTCGTCCTGAAATAAGACGAATTCTCGCCGGATTGAATCCGTAATACGAACAAAAAACCCGATATTCCCCAATCCGCGGCAACTGGCGAGGCTTTTTCCACCGCCCGCGATGGATTGAAAATAACTCCCGCCAAATCATAAATAAAGGTACCTGACACCTTTTTCGAGGGGCGGTACTGGTTGAAATCTTGGACGCTTAGTAAATAAGCAATCGCGTTTAATGTGGGGAAAAGTGCTCTTGAATATCGCAGAAATCATGTGCTAAACTAATGAGTAATATCTTTATTATCACTTTGCTTCATGTATAAGCGGGCTGCATAATAGCTCTCGGCGGACAGGACAGTTAACGAAGAGCGGGTTGTGGTGACGGACGATTGTAGAGCGTTCGCATCAGAAGCGAGGGCGTTTTCCGGTATTTCAATACCGGCAGGTTGCAAGGAGTAGTCCATGAATTGTAAGCGTATGACCAACAGAAAAAGCCGGGGGATTCAGGCGGCGGTGGTTTATGGAGCGGCGCTTGGATTGGCCGCATCCGGTGCCCGGGCGTCCGGCGATCCAAATTCTATTGCGGGCCAGGTTGCTGCTCTGCAAGGGCAGATTCACGCATTGAATTCAAAAGTCGCGGCGCTTAAAGCGCAAGAGAATTCCGCCGTGCGGCAGATTGTGGAAGAGACGCTCAAAGCGTCGGCAACGCAGGCTGCAGCGAATTCCGGTCTGACCGCCGGCTATGACAACGGCTTTTATGTACGCAGTGGTAAGACATTCTGCCTGACTTTTAACGGCCTGCTTCAGGCACGGTACACGTATTCGCATGTGGAAAATATCATTGGTGATCCCGGTTCCGCCCTGGGCGGCAATGAAGCCGGTGATATGCAGGGCTTTGGCATGCCCAATGCTCTGCTGACTGCCGGGGGAACACTTTTTCAACATATCTTATTTAAATTTGCCGGAAACTTCGGCAGCACCAGTTCCTTCACCAGTCCGACGGCCGGCACATTTCAACTGGTCGACGCGTGGGGCGGTTACAGCTTTGCTCCGTGGCTGAATGTGCGGGCCGGATCGATGATTATTCCCTTTGCGCCGATTAAAACCATGGCTAACAACGGCGGATCGGAATTTCCGGATTTTGCAACCAGTTCGCTGCCTTTTCTGCCGGGATACGGTTTAGGAGCGGATATTTACGGTGTGGTCGGGCCGGGAAAATTGACCTACAGCGTCATGCTTAATGACGGCAGCAATTCACAGAATCTGGTGGATTCGGCGTCGCCGGTGAGCGGCACGGGGCGTGATAACCGTCTGGGACTGTATACACGCGAGCAATTTTTCGGGGCGGGAAAACCGATTGACTTCCTCGACGAGCCGGATTTGCAATGGCATAAACACCTGGTGTGGACGGTCGGGGTGGGCTTGGGATATGAATCGCAAAATAGTTCCGCAAATGCGTTTCCCGGAGCACAAAGTTCCACGAAAATTACTGGATTATCCACCGCGCCATCGCCGGGCTTCTTGGCCGCGCCCTATACACTAAACGGCGATCTTTACCGCGTCACGCTGGACTGGCGATCCAAATACCGCGGCTGGTCTTTTTTTCCGGCGGTGTTTTATCAGCAGATCAACGGCACCGGCACGGTCATTCCGGGATTCCCCAAAAGCAGTGTAGCGCAATATGGCTACTACATCCAAAGTGGATATTTTCTCGTGCCGCACAAATGGGAAATCGCCGGGCGATTTGATCAACTTATCACCGACGGCCTTCCGAATGTCATGGAAGAATACGCGCTGGGCCTGAATTATTACCTGTGCGGTGAAAATGCCAAAATTCAAACCGCCGTCACCTTTATCCCCAATGAGGCTGGATTGACCAACAATGTTGGTTCGGTGGTCAATACCCAGGATATTTATGGAGAAATTCAGTTTCAGTTGAAATTCTGACCATACCGCTATGGCATTGAATTTGCATCGACTTTCCTGCTGTTTTTTAAGGACCTGTATTATGACTGTACAAAATATAAAGCTTAAGGGCACGTCGGTGAAAACCCTTGCCGGTACAACCATCGGCTTTTTTGTCGGCTTTGCGGCCGTAAGCCTTTTTAATGTAACGGCCATCAAGTTTAAAGTCCCCATGCACTTGAATCCGGAATCCTTCGGACTTCTGGTGTCCATGCCGCTATTGTCCGGATCGCTTTTGCGGATTCCGTTTTCCGCCTGGGTCGATAAGAACGGCGGACGAAAATCCAATTTGATTTTACTGGCGCTGGCTATTTTGGGGCTGCTGTGTGTGTTTATTACCAGTGCGCTGTATTTTCCCGGCCATGTCACGCCTGCGATGTATCCGTGGCTGCTGTTTCTCGGGCTTTTAAGCGGTTGCGGAATTGCGACATTTTCCCCCGGGATAAGTCAGACTGCCTTTTGGTTCCCAAAGGCCCGGCAGGGATTGGCGTTGGGAATCTTCGGTGGATTGGGCAATCTTGCTCCGGGAATATTTGTACTGCTGATGCCATTGGCGTTATCCCATCTGGGCTTAACCGGAACTTATGAAATCTGGCTGGCGCTGCTGGTTACGGGGACGATTCTTTATGCGCTGCTGGCGAAAAATGCCTGGTACTTTCAGTTGCTTGCCGGCGGCGCAGATGGCCAATCAGCTCATCGCCTGGCGGCTGAAAACGGACAGGAATTATTTCCTTTGGGAAATGCCCGGCGTTCTCTGGCGTTGGCCGCCAGCCGCTGGCAGACATGGGGGTTGGTATTTCTATATTTTACCACCTTCGGCGGATTTCTGGCCATCACGGTCTGGTTGCCGAATTTCTTTCATGCCTATTATGGCAAGCCCATTCCTGAAGCGGCGCAAATCGGCGGCCTGGCGTCAATCCTCGCGTGTATTGTGCGGGTTGGTGCCGGCGTATTGGCTGATAAGATCGGCGGCAAGACGGTGAGCTACATCGCGCTGGTGATACTGGCCGCAGGCAGCATAGTGGCCGCCCTGGCTGCGGGGTTTGCCGTTAGCGTCGTCGGCATCATGCTTATTGCCACCGGTATGGGGATGAATAACGCTGCGGTTTTCAAGCTGGTGCCGCTGGCTGTGCCTGAGGCCATCGGCAGTGCCGCAGGACTGGTGGGAGGAATTGGAGCAGTGGGCGGCTTTCTGTTGCCGCCTCTGTGGGGACAAATTGTGGGCATCTCGGGAAAAGCGGGCTATCCACATGGGATGTTTGTCTTTACGGTCCTGGCGCTGCTCGGCTTATGCTTCGCCGCGTTATTGCGCCGGCGGAGCAGCGAAATGACTGTTGTGACGGTAACCAAAGACTTGGCGAACGCTTCGGCTTAAGTAATAATTACGAGCTGTCATGGAACGGCATTTATGGACAACCCATCCAAGTATTCAGCGTCCAAGTTGTCTGTAACGGACCGCTTAATCCCATGCGTGCTGGCCGCCGGACTTGCGATGGGGAGCACAACTGCCAATGCGGCGACACTGGTTGTCGCGTATGCCGGATCGATGGGCCGCCTGATGGATCATTACATCGGCCCACGGTTTGCGGCGGCGAATCACGAGCAGTATCAGGGAATTGGGCGCGGGGCATTCGGGCTGGCCCGAATGCTGAAATCCGGTCAGCTTCACGCGGATGTATTTTTGGCCATTACGCGCGGCCCGGTTCGCATCCTGCAACGCGCCAAACTGGTGCAACAAGCTCAGGCATTCGCCGCAACACAAATGGTCATGGCTTGGAGTCGCCGCAGTTCACGGACGAAACAGTTTGCCGTCAGCAAAGCCGACCATGCTCCCTGGTACAAGGTGCTTGAATCTCCGGGGATCCGTTTTGGCCGGACCGACCCGCTGACCGACCCGCAGGGCCGGGCCTCCCTGCTGTGTTTGCAGTTGGCGGCAAAATATTATCATCAGCCGCCGCTGGCAACACGAATAACCGGTCCCGTTGAAAATCCGGCACAAATTTTTACGGAAGCTTCGCTGATGTTTCGACTTCGCGCGGGCCAAATTGATGCGTGCCTGACTTACCAGTCCGCGGCCCGAGCCGCGCATGTTCCGTATGTCGTTTTGCCGCCGGAGATTAATTTAGGCGATCCGCAGTTTCAAAGTCAGTATGCCGCCGCGCGACTGGTGGTCCGATCCGGCCGGGGAAAGCGGCTGCGTTTCCGCGGCCATCCGCTGATTTTCTATTGTGTGACGTTAAAAAATTCCCATCATCCCCGCCTGTCGGCCGCCTTTATGCGGTATCTTCACAGCCCGACCGTCAGGCCCTGGATGCGGGCTTGCGGTTATACTCCCGTCATGATGACAGTCCGCTGATCCCGGAGGCATTCATGACGTCAGGCGATGCAGGTGCGCCCAGGCCAGGCGATGGACACCACAAACAAAGTTCCGCCCCGGCGATGCCCAATTTTCCGGTTCGCCGCACACGTCTGACGCTGGCGGGGACCCTGATCGGCGCGCCGGCGGCGATATTGTGTGCCATGCTGGCGTGGCCTTTTATCTTTGGAGCCGGCTGGCCGCAGTTGCCCCATACAATAATGACGCGGGCGGACTGGGGCGCGGTATGGGTATCGTTTCTCTGCGCTGCGGCGGATGTGCTGCTGATGATTGCCTTTGCTACGCCTGTGGCCTGGATACTGGCGCGAAAAAACTTCCCGGGGAAAATGCTGCTGGAGCTGGTGGTCTTAATTCCGCTTTTAACGCCGCCATTGGCCATGGGCATGCTGCTGGCCAATGTTCTGGGGCCGGAAAGCGCCGTGGGACAACTGGCGGCGCAACTTGATATTTCGTTGACCAACAGTATTCCCGCGCTGATCATTGCCGGCTTTTATGCCGCAGCTCCGGTTTATGTGGTTGCGGCCAGATTGGCCTTCGCATCAGTGGATCCGGCGTATGAACAGATTGCCCGGCTGCTGGAACATTCGCGCTTATCCGTCTGGCTGCGTATTACACTGCCGCTTGCGATGGGCGGATTATTCTGGGCAATTGGCATCGCCTGGCTGCGGGCGCTGGGTGAATTCGGCGTGGCCATCATTATCGCCTATTTTCCCCACGGCATTCCCATTCAGATGTGGGTGAATCTGCAGGATACCGGCCCCCGCGCGGTATACCCTCTGCTGTGGATTTTACTGCTGGGAGTCGTCCCGGTACCGCTTCTGGCTAATCTGCGGTACGTATGGCGCAAAGAACGCCGCCGGACAATACCGGTGGACCCGGTGCAGATAGAGGGCGGGCGTGAAGGGCCGGCCGCAGCGCAAGCGGTTGCGACGCGCGCCGGCAGGGATGGACCGCGCCGCAGTAGAAACAAATGTGTAAATATAGAATTGTACATTGATCATCCCGTCACACTTAAAGCGACGTTTGAGCTGCGGGGCATTACGGCGCTGACGGGGCCGACCGGTTCGGGCAAATCCACATTGCTGCGTGCTGTGGCAGGTCTGATACCCAGCCGGGCGGGAAATGAAATGCATAATTTTATGCGGTGCGGCACGATCGGGTACGCCCCACAGGAGCCGGTGCTTTTTAAGCATTTAAGCGTGTGGAAGAATGTCGCCTTTGGAATCCATTCTCCCGATGTGCGAAATCAGGCCCTGAACACGCTACGGCTGGTTAATCTGGAACATCTGGCTGATAACATGCCGTCTACGCTTTCCGCCGGGCAGGCCCAATTGGTGTCGGTGGCCCGAGCGATCGTGCGTAAACCGGATCTTCTGCTGCTGGATGAACCCACTGCGGCTCTCGATGGCCAAAGTGCGGATATGCTGATGCGTCTTTTGCGTGACATCGCCGCTGCGGGAATTGTACGCATTCTTCTGGCAACCCATGATCGCGACATCGCCGGTGGAGCCGATCACCGTCTGACGATAAACCGTGGCGAAATTCTCACGTCATCGCCCTGATGTTTCAATCCTGAAGCCCCTTGAGTTCCTGCCATGTGTTAAATTGCAATCCGCGGCAATGAATGGGAGGCATATCCAAGCGCCTGTTGGTTGCTGATTCCAGCACCTTCCACAGGCTCAGGTCAGCGGTTTGTATGTTGCCCTGAACCATTGGAAACAAGGACGTGTGATACAGCGCCGGCATGGGCTGCCAGACGTCATCATAATACGCAATCGCCTGGCACCGGTTCCGTGGTGCGGTCAGCAGCGGCCGTAGAAAATCCATCGGTAAAATCGCCCAATCACACGATATCAGGAAAATCCAGCGATCCTCGCCCGCTGCTTGCAGTGCCGTTTCCAGGCCGCCGATCGGTCCGCATCCCGGATGCTCATCAACGACCGTCGGCAAATTCAAATCCGCATATTTTCCCGGCCAATCGGCGACAACAACAACATTCTCACAAAATCGTCGCATGACATCCGCGATACGACTTATTACAGGCCGTCCCTCAATAAATGTGCGGGCCTTATCGGAGCCGAAGCGCGAGCTTTTTCCGCCCGCGAGAATATAACCCGTTAATGCGTGTGTATTTTCCATGATTGGCGCTTATCCTCCACGGGTGCCGTGGTCGTTTACTTTGCCGCAGGCCACCGCCAGGGCATGGGGAAGCACATCCGCCAGCGCCTCGAAAACATCGACTGCTCCACCGGGCGATCCGGGCAGATTCAGCACCAGCGTGCGATCAATTAGGCCGGCAACTCCGCGGCTCAAATAGGCCTTGGGGTTTGCCGCCAGACAGCGGGTCCGTGCCAGGTCCAAAAGGCCTGGAATGGGTTTGTGCAACAGGGGAAGCGTCGCTTCCGGTGTGTTATCACGCGGCGAAAGCCCCGTGCCCCCGGTGGTTAAAATCAGATGCGCGGCGTCAGCTCCGGAAGACCACGCACGCAGGTATACCTGGATTGCGGACACATCGTCCGGTACGCAGGCAGTATGGATGATGTCCGTGTCAAAATGTCTGCCCAGAGCGGCGATAAGTGCCGGGGAAGATTTATCCTGGGCTTGTCCGCGGCTGCATCGGTCTGAACAGGTTAAAATTGCCACGCGCCAAGTCATGGTGTTTTTCTCCTGCGTAGAAAATAGTCGCCCCGTGCGCCGCCGGTTTTTTCCACTAATTCCACAGCATCAATTCGAATCGTTCGATCGATCGCTTTGCCCATGTCATAAACGGTCAGCGCCGCTACCGTTGCCGCGGTGAGGGCTTCCATTTCAACGCCGGTTTTCCATGTGGCGGAAACGGCGGCTCTGATTCTGACCTGCCGACCCCGCAAGTGCACATCAACCTCCACGCTTTCCAGAGGAATCGGGTGGCATAATGGGATTAGCTCGGCTGTTTTCTTCGCGGCTTGTATGCCGGCCAGCCGCGCTACTTCCAGCACGCGTCCTTTCCGGATGCTGTTCTTTTTTATAGCCGCCGCTAGATCGCGATTCAGATGCACGGTCGCCGTGGCCACAGCGGTACGCCGCGTAATGGGTTTGTCGGCAACGCTTACCATTGTCGGCAACCCGGCCGGATTGACATGCGTGAGCTGGCTGATTTTGCGTACCGATTTGTTCATGCGAAACCCCAGGAAAAAAAAGAAAACGGCCCGTGTCCGACGGTATTGGGCGGAACTTCTATAAAGCCTTCAGCCGCCGCTGCCGCAGTCATATCGCCAGAGCCGGCATAACGCAAAAGTTTAGCCGCGGCGGATTCCACCCGCTGCACAGGATGGTAATTCCATTTGGGATGCGGCCGATCGATCGGGTCCATCAGGCGAATCGGAAAACCGGATCGGCCAAATGTCCCGCGCATCAATCGTGCCGACAGCGCCGGCAGCACAAAGCGTCGCCACAGCACCAGCGTTGATACTGGATTTCCCGGTAATGCAAAAATTACTTTTCCTCCCGCCACGGCTCCCAGTACCGGGCCGCCGGGGCGCACCGGCAAGCCATGAAAGGCAACTTCGCCGCCAACGGAACGAATCGACTGCGGCATATAATCACGATGTCCCTTCGATACGGCACCTGTGGTCAGCACGATATCCGCCAGGGTTAAAGCCTGATAAAGCGCCTCCATCATGGCCGTGGCGTGATCGGGAACGCGCGTCGTCCATACTAGCTCCAGCCAGGGAACCATCGCTACCGAGGCGGACAGTCCCGGCAAGTTACTATCCCGGATACACCACGGAGAAAGCGGCTGGTCCGGAGAAATTAATTCATCGCCGGTGGCAATGACCGCTACACGCAAGGCGGAGAACAGCAGCGGCGTTGTTTCACCGAAAGCCGCCATTGCCGCGATTTGGGCGGCTCCCAGAAGCGTGCCGGCATTGAGAATGACCGTACCTGCAACCGCGTTTTCGCCCCGGCGCCGAATATGCCGGCCGCTTTGCGGTAACGTGTCCATTGTCGGCGTGATCATTCCGGATTGTTCGTTTACGTGTTCAACGGGAATTACCGCGTCAGCTCCGGGGGGAATTGCCGCGCCCGTCGAAATGCGCATCGCCGCGCCGGCCAACAGCGCCTCGGGGGCGTGGCCCATGCGTGATTCGCCGCAAACCGGCAGACCGGCGGGCGTCAGATCAGCGGCACGCACCGCAAAGCCATCCATTGCGCTGCAATCGAAGGGCGGACTGTCACGATCAGCAAGAAGTGGTTTGGCTAAAATACGACCGGCCGCCTTTGCAAGTGGCACGCTTTGTGTATCAGGCGCGGCCATACGCGCGGCCAGTTCCAGAAAAGCATTTTCAGGATGATGCGACATCAGGATTGTACTCCGGGTGCGGAAGCTGGATCGGCAATCCAAACCGGATTTTTCCAGATCGGTACATCACGTTTGAGCGCATCGATGAACCCATCCATTGCCGCCAACGCCGGTTTACGATGCATCGCCGCGATTGCCACGCGCAGGGAACAGCGGCCCACAGCAACAAAGCCGCGGCTATGCGCAACAGTTACATCCAATAGTTCAAATTGCTTCATGATCTCCTGCGCCAAGCGCTGCAATTCGCGGTGGGCCATCGGATCATACGTCTGGTAGTGCAGGCCGGAAATCCGCCGGCCTGATTCCATTTCCCGGACAATCCCTTCAAACACGACTACTGCCCCAGCACACTGGCACCGCGGTTCATTCGGCGGAACAATCGGCCCGTCATGAATATGAACTGAAACGCTCATCCGCCGCTCACTGCCTGAATCCACGCTACCTCATCATGTTCCGAGATCGGCAGATCATCGGCACCATACGCGCAATTCACCGCCAGCCGCCCCGATGGCATCAGTTCTGCGAGTTGCGGATACTGCTGTCCCATGGCCAATCGTAGTGTCCGACAATTAACAGTCTTCGCAGAAATGTGAATTATTATTTCGGAGCGACCTATGCGCTGCGCCGCGGGGCCGAACAATTTCATGGTGATTGTCACGGCTGGCTCCGTTGCTGATCACGTTGAATCTGCTGATGCGCCCATTGCCACGCCGCGACAGTTTTTGGAAAACCACACGTGTTCATGGCCATCAGCACAACCTGTTCAATTTCTTCCACGCTTGCATCATGCTGCAGGGCACGTCGCACGTGGCTGCGGAAGGCGGATTCAAGCCCCGCTCCCATACAAATTCCCATCTTAATAAACTCGCGGGTTTTGGGCTCAATCGGTCCCGCCATATCCACCGCCCTGGCCACATTTTCATGGGCCTCGCCCAGCGCGGGGAAGCGTTTGATAAAGTCCTTGAATGTTGTCGGCACATTATCCGTGGGTTGTGTCATAATTCTTTATCCTCCAATACTGGTCATGGTCACAAAGCCGTCGTGCGGATGCTCCGCCGCTTTTTCCTGAAGCGCTGCGGCGAGCAATGCATCAAACTTCACAGGATCATACTTGGGGCGAAGTGCCGACAGAAGTGACCCGCGCGGCTGATCCATCAGGCACGGAAAAATTTCTCCGGTGCAGGAAATTCGCAGCCGATTGCAGCTGCCGCAGAAATTGCAGCTCATGGGTGTAATAAACCCGAGTGTCACGGTTTGACCGTCGCGCAAAATAACGTGGAAATTGCGGCTGCTGGCCGCACCTTGCTGCAACGGCCGCCAGGAAAGAGTTATGGGTTCAATACGTCGGCGAATATGGTCCGCGGATAGATAGTATTGCTGCCAGTTACCCGCCAGGGGTCCCATGGGCATGAGTTCAATGAAACGCAGTTGGACCTTTCGGGCGGCTGCGAATGCAACCATTTCCGGGATTTGTCCGTCGTTAATTCCCCGCATGACGACCATATTCAACTTTACCGGTGCCAGGCCGGCCGCAAGCGAGGCGTCAATGCCGGCAATGACGTGCTCTATCCCGCGCTTTGAACTTAGTTGTTCAAAGGTTGCTTCATCAAGCGTATCAAGGCTGATATTCACGCGTTTCAGTCCGGCGGACTTGCAGACTCCGGCCAGGCGATCCATTGCCAAACCGTTGGTGCTCATGGCCAGATCTATATCCGGATGACATTGCGCAATGCGTTGGATAATTTCGGGCAAGTCACTGCGCGCGGTGGGATCTCCACCGGTGATGCGCACTTTCTTTACGCCGTGAAGGTCAATGAGATGGTCGGCGATATGCCCGAATTCTTGCGGCGTCAACATGCCGGGCGTATGATTGCGGTGAAATGCGGGGCGGCAATAAATACAGCGAAGCTGACAGGCCGCTGTGACGGATAATCGCAAGTATCCGATGTCTCTGTTGCGCGTGTCATGCAGCATCAACCACCCGCTAATACCCCTAAGGACCGGTGCCAAACCTCACGGCCAGTCAAGCTGTCGCCATGCAACGGGCCTGTCCATCAGGCAGTTTCCGTGCCCCTTACGCGTCAGCTATTCAGCCGCGCGGGGATTAAAACCGGCCCTGATGTCCTATGAGCAATTGTAATCAATACGCACTGTGGATTCAATTCTATTCATGGATTTCCTGCTGCGCATGGCGGCATTGCAATGTCATACAGGGAGCATTCGAAACCGCGTTAACCATTTTGCAACATGTCGCCTGTAGAATGCGCCAGCGGGTTGTAAACCGGCGGTGTGATTGAACTTGGGTAAACAATCATGATGTTGCATTTTCGGCCGGGACGCGTGGCCATGCGTGCGTGCTTGGCGGGTATTGGAATCTGGATGCTGGTCGGCCAATTCGGCTGCAGTACAGCACGCGTTACGACAAGCCCGAACGCCGGGCGCTTAGCGCGGTTGCTGCACACGGTAGCCAATATTTCCGATGCCACCCGCGCGCGGAAAAAAGCCGATCGGCATTTATTGCGCTATATCCCGCCGACCAATCCTGCACGTCTGGCCGTGCTGATGCGGGTGGTTGCGGGCTATGGCCAGTCGCCGAAAATGAAGATATATGCCATGAACCAACTGATGGCTGCGGATCAACCCCTGGCGGTTGGCGTCCTGGCGCGGCAGATTCCCCGTTTCCACCATTGGCGTGTGTTGATTCACGCCTGCGCCCTGGCTCGGGCCGCAGATGATACTGAGTTGCTTGATCCGCTGATACTTTCGCTGGATCGCCCCGCACGCCGTTTTCCGCTGGTGCAGCGACCGGAAGCCGATGCGATCCGTGCCCTGGCTCACAGCAGCTTGCGACATTGCCTCGCGGAGAAGCTTTTGCATTCACAAATCCTGGTGGTTCGCTTGGCGGCGTTGTATAGGCTGCATCGCCTTCTTACCCGAGGTGAATTTTCCACATTGCTCCTGACCCACAGACATCATCATGATCCCATGCCGGCCGCACTGTGCTGGTACGTGCGGAAATTTGATTACATTCCCCGCAGCCCGGACCAAGTGGTGTGGGTTCAGGAATTTTATAAGGGGCCATTTTCCATTCTGGCAGGTACTGCGGAACATGATCTTCGACTGCTGCCAATGAACCCGGCACGCAAACCCATGCCCGCATCGTATGACCACAATGCCTTGTCCGTCACCGCGCAGGGCACTATTTTGCCGTCGAAAGATATCTTGCCAATGAGCTATCTTCCAAACACCTGTATGCCACAGGGAATTCCACCGCGACTGATCGGCCTTCTTGCCACCCTGACTGCTCCGCACGCTTATGCGCCGCCGGAAATACTGCGGGAAAAAATTCAGCGCTTTTACGCAGCCTATCGACACATCCGTCGGCCCGGACCGTATCCGGGATCACCGGATAATCCCGATCCATCCCTTGCCGCTAATTACGGGAGATTATCCTACTGCGATTTGCTGGTGCTGCAGACCCTTTATGCGGCATTGGGCCAACGGTATTTCCGGGTGGAGGTCACACAACTGGGGCATCAATCGCGTGGTAATAAAAAATCTGAAGAAGGGGGCTTAATTCAATTCTCGAAACATCGCCGTCCCCGCTCCAGCGGCCAGACGCCCACCTTACGCCTGAAGCTTTATGCGTCCTTCAAACAAATTAATGAGGGCGTATATGTCACCGGTCCCGGCCTTCTTTTAACCACGCCTACGGGCCTGGCTCAATTTGTTTTCCATTTTCAAAAATCCGATAACCGGCGTTACACCGGCCCAGCGCCCGGTGATTTGCGGTATGTCCGCACCACGCGCTGCGTGGTGGTCATCTTCACATCCATCAGTCGCCATACATTTG
Source organism: Planctomycetota bacterium (assembly GCA_021808105.1). Classification (GTDB taxonomy): domain Bacteria; phylum Planctomycetota; class Phycisphaerae; order WQYP01; family WQYP01; genus JAMDCX01. Next base: position 12,610 of record JAKBCC010000029.1, on the reverse strand, counting down.
ATACGACTGCCGATTTTCCTGATGGTGCCGTGATTGACTTGGGGATAGTCAACAAATCCCGTAGAACTCCAGGCAAAAGCAATTAAGCGGCCGGATCATCTATCACGACGGATCAACGTCGCGCGCCCGTCGGGTGGTGGCAATGCTCTGGAAATCAAACTATACTCAACGCTATTACCTCGACGGACTCCGGGGCAGGAAAAAACGGACTATGAAACATACCATTATTCTCACCGAAGGACTTGAAGCAACCCCGTTAGCGTGGCTGAAACAGAACGCTGCGGTGCATGAAATCACCTATAAAGACCGCCCCGCACTTGCTGCCGCGTTAGCTGATGCTGCCGGGCTGATTGTCCGCACGTATACGCAGGTGAACGCCGATTTACTGGCTCTGGCACCGAAACTTCAGGTGGTGGGACGGGCTGGTGTTGGCCTGGAAAATATTGATCAGGATGCGTGTGCCCGGCACGATATTAAAGTTATTTCCACGCCGCAGGCTAATACGCATGCGGTAGTGGAGTATGTGTTTAATCTGATATTTACACTCGCCAGGCCGGTGGTGAATTTGAAAGCGCCGGTTTCTGCCGAAGAATTCCATCGCTTTCGGAAAACCAGCCGCGGTCTGGAATTACATGGAAAGACATTCGGCATTCTAGGCATGGGGCGCATCGGTACAGCGGTGGGGCGCGTGGCGCATGCGTTTGGGATGAAGGTTATCTATAACGATGTTCTGGATGTGGCCTCACGGGTGGATTTTCCCGCGCAGAGTGTGGAAAAGTCGGAGTTATATCGCCGCTCTGATATACTGACTATTCATGTCAGCCACCGTCCGGGCAATGCACAAATGATGAACCGTGAGGTATTTTTCCTCATGCCGAACCGTGCCATTGTGGTCAATACCGCGCGGGGCGAGGTGATCGATGCGCACGCTCTGGCTGAAGCTCTGAAAACAGGCAAAATTTTCGGCGCGGCTTTGGACGTTCATGAACCCGAACCGCCGGGGGATGATTATCCGTTATGGGGGGCACCCAATCTGATTTTTGCGCCGCATCTGGCCGCCCGGACGCAAGGGGCCATGGACGCGATGAGCTGGGTTGCGCGGGATGTGGTGGAATATCTGAACTCGCGGGCGACTTAGTTGCCCGGAACAGTGTTCATGAAAGGATTTTTCAAGTGGCACGGCCGGAACACGCAGGGATTGCGATAAAGGAAATCGATATTGCCGGAAAGCGGTATGTTTACCGTGCGGCAGGTCGGCGTTCCATGCGATTAACGTTACGGGCGGATCATCGGCTGGAGGGGGCCCCTTCAATTCATGAACATAGCTGGGCCATTGAGGACGGCAAATTGGTCTTACGCCATCGCGATGGTCGGCGGACGGTTGAACTGACTGCTGCGAAGGGCAAACATTTCATCGGAAGTGATTTGACCACTTCGCCGGCCCACACTGCGCGGCTGTCCCCGGAGTGGAGAACCGCCTTTGGGTCGCTCAATACACTGGTGCGTGAAATTCGCTATGCCATCGGTGCCGGCAAACGCCCGGAGCCCCCGGTATTATCGCGCACCAGACTGATGCAAAACAGCGTGATGGTCCGCTTTGGCAGTAAAACAATTCGCTGGATATTTCCCTCCGTGGCGGTCACGCGATTTATGTCGCAGGCAATTTTGCCCTGGGTCATGCCGGGATCCAACATGATCAGCGGCGAGGGTTCTGCGGATTTCGTCATCGGTGTATATCTTAATGATGCGACCATCACCGGGAGTTTTGTTGATCTTCCGGGACAAAAATTTCTGCTGTCGGTGGAGAAAGAAACACGGCATCCCAAAATACCGGATTGTCACAGTTTTGTTCAGAACCCGCTGCGGGAGGATGATGCGGCCTATGTCCGTTACGCGCCGACTTTCTGCTGCTGGGTGCCGCCGCGTGACACCATGAAAACCCGCCGATGTTCTGTGGTGGATAACGGGCAATATGCGTGGCGGGTTGCCATGATTCGGGATCTGGGGCGAAACATCGGTGATGTGGATATTTACGGCAGGCTTTCGGGGCGGGCGCTGGGCGGCTATCACCGCAGCAGCGACAGTCACCTCGGCAACGATAAATATCTGGGTATTGAAAATCATTGCTTTTATCTATCGCTGGAACGGGCGGTTGCGGATGATTATATCACGGAAAAATTCACGGACGCCATCTTATGTAATGCTGTGCCGCTTTATGATGGTGCCCCCAATATTGATCTCTATGCCTATCGGGAATCGTACATCCTGACTTCGGATGTGGAAAAAATCGACTGGAAAAATTGGCAGGCAGAATACCAAAAGCGGCTGCGTGCGGTTCTCGCCCAGAAGGAGCTGATACGAACGCGCCTGAATGTTTTTTCATATTTTCATTTGTTGACTGAAGATTTATCGTTGCTAAGTAAAATCAGGCCGCTTATTCGATAAGCGGCGGCGAATGCTCATGGCGTGTAACATTGAACTTGGCAATACACCGCATGGTAATTAAATCCCAGCTCACCCAGATAGTAAACCTTATTTTGCTTCAAGTGAAGATGAAGCCCCGATTTGGCGATCTGATTTTCCATGTGTTGGTTGGCGGTCCGACCTGAGAGCGCATCTTTTGGAAGCCACAAGTTCATCACCCATAAGTTGGCCTGTTTGTTCTCCAAAGGAGACTTCCAAATCCGGCCCGATGTATTACATGAAATCGTTTGTGTCGTGAAATACCAATAAATCTCCGGTTCCATTTCCCGCGCCGTGTGCCATGCCGGCCCAGTCACCATGATTTCCGTATGATTTACGGCATGATTAAAAGCGCGGTGGACGATCCTCCGCAACGTCATCATACTGCGAAAGCCGTGCCCATAGGGTGAATGAATATCCATGGGCATTTGTACGAACGTATAGCCCACCAGCGCAACCGCGGTGCCTATCACCACCGCACGCGCGACTTTTCGATCCACGTGGTTATGAAAAACCAATGTCAGGACGGTTCGCAGCCCCCACGCGGAGAGTATCGCGATGGAAGGCAGCAATTGTTGTTGCAGGCGGATGGCTCCTCCGAAGGGATAATGTCGGAAAATCGATGCCAGAAACGTCAACGCGAATGGTCCGGCCAACAAAATACCCCACGCGGCACCTCGGGAACGAACAAGCCGCAAAGCTCCGATCAGACATAGGGGAGCCAGAATCAATCCGAATCCATAATTTCTGCCGAAGGGATAGGACATCATTTCGGACACGCTGGCTTTAATCAGCCACCAGAATATTCCTAAGTTATGGGGTGGGAACTGATGCTTCCAGAAGCTGTCCATATAGGACTGAGTTTTCAGACTTTGCGGATGGATGATCCAATGATAATTTATTGCAAAGGCCAGTGCCGCCAGGATATTAAGCACAATCCACACCGGCAATACGCGAAACTTTCCTCTGCGCCACACTTGCCAGCCTGCCGCAAGACTTGAGGCACCCAGCACGAAGAGGCAGGGAAATGAAAATCCCACTGCCACCGGCGTCAGCACGCAAAGAAAAATCAGCCAGCGCCGGCGTCCCGGGGCCATGAGATAACGTGCCATCGCACCAACGAAGATCAGGCTGAACAGCAAATCAATTGAATAGGGCTTGGCGTCGCAGGTCAGGCGTACCGGTGCCAGGGAGCAGACGATCAATGCCGTTGCCACCAGAGCGGCGCGCGGTCCGAATGCCGGGCGAAATGCCATCCACGCCAGCGGGAGGCACGCCACGCCGGCCGCAAAAGGCAGGAATCGGATGCTCAATGCCGAAGTTCCTAAGTGATCAATAATAAATTTTTGGGTCCAGAGAAAAAACAGGGGGGCTACCTGAGCGAAATTTAATGGTCGCAAGAGTCCGGCGTACGAGCGATGGATGATATTCAAGCCTAGCGATGCTTCATCCGTCCACACCGGATAGCGCAGGTAATAATCCAGAACTCTCCAGGCGATTCCAGCGGCAATAACCGCACATATCCAGAAAGGCCAGCGCGTCAACAGGCGTGTGAGCCGTGATTGCGCATTTACATGCCTTTTACAATTCCTGTCCTGGCGGTGATTTAGAGGCTGGTTTTCGGTTCTCATTTACCTTCCTATTCGTGGGTGGAGTTATTATATCTCGGCGTCGGTGCTGCTAACAGGCGGATTCGGGCCGGCTCGCTTGCTGGCGGATGACCGGGATGATTTAAGATGCGATTGCCGATTTGAAAATCAGACCAAGAACCGATGATGGTCAGGGCCGTCATAGGGTGCCCGGGGGCATACGCGGGATTTGACCGTTGCAAGAGCGCCAACTACCATGCGCTGTTATAAAAGTCCGGAAAATGCTGTTAATCGGAGCAGATGTTTCATGCCCTTACAGAAATTGCAGGAAGCCCTGCTGGATAATCAAGAGCAGCTTTCCGCATTGGAATTAAAATTCACCCTCGGCCAATTTCTTTTGCCCCTGTTAAGCCGAAAGGGCATCCGTACCAATAGTACCAAGCTCTTTAAGTTTCTCAGTAGAAATAAACCCTATTTCCGGGGACGCACATGGGGTGACACCCGCTATGTAGGCAATGCGTTTGATCATACCAGTCTGTCGTTATCCCTATGGCCGGATGTGCAAGGTGCCAATTTGCTGCTGCTGCGGCAGTTGTTTCACGGCTCGTCGCGCCCCTGTTACATTGATGTCGGTGCTAATGGAGGTATGTATGCGGCGAATATTGCAAAATTTATCTCCGGAAAAGGACAAGTGGTCGGATTTGAAGCCAACCCGCAGTTGGCCCAACTCGCGGCGGCGACCGCCGCACTTAATAATCTGGACAATGTGCGGATATTTTCCGCCGCCGTCAGCGACACTGCCGGCACCATTCAACTTAATATCGTGCCGGAACAGTCCGGTTCATCGTCCGTACTTTCGGATCATCTGGCGAAGGAATTCGGAAGCGACAAATCAAAAATAAAGACGCTGAATGTGCCATGCTTTAAGCTCGATGATGCATTATCAGATATGCCCGCTATATCCGGCGCCGACCGAATTGTGCTGAAGGTCGATGTGGAAGGCCATGAAAAATCCGTGTTCACCGGAGCCGCGGAATTCATCCGGCGCTTCAAGCCCTATTTGTTTTTCGAGTGGAATCGCGCGTGTGTAGCCTCGGCTGGTGACTCCCTGGAATCGCTGACGAATTATCTCAATTCGTTATGTCGCTACGACTTCACGGCATATAAAGATGCCGGCGATCAAACCACCTTTCCGCCGCCAGCGGATATTTCGCCGCTGAATATTGCCGCCCGGCCGATCCGATGATTCTGTCTTATTATCATGGCGATGGGCGTACCGATATAGTCGCTGTTGCCTTGCGTATCGCCTAGGACGGTATACGCGGCAATAATTCCTTAACGGCTTGTATCACCTGTTCAACCGTCACAGCAGTAATTGCACTTGCGGTCGAAGCATGGGCGGCAGCAACCGCTGCCGCGCCGCCGCCCGGTGTAACGGTCCGGGAAGGGACGCCCCATGGATCAAAACGTGCCGGAGTTTTCTCGGTGTTACCTGCAAGTTTTGGAGGTGATGGCGGTGCTGGATCGGCATAAACGGCGACGACAGGAACCCCGACGGCAGCCGCGATATGCATGGGTCCCGTATCATTTCCTACGTAAAGTGCGCATTTCGCCAGAACTGCCGCCGTTTCCCGCAGGGTTAAGGCCCCCGCAACATTTAAGCCGCGCCCGCGAAGGTGTTGCACCATTTGCTCCCCAACTTCCCGATCTCCCGGGCCGCCGACCACCACCATTGCAGCATTGGGATAATCGTCTGCAATAAACTTCGCCACGGCCAGGTAGCGATCTATTGGCCACCTTTTTCGCTCGGTGCTGGCACCGGCGCACAGTCCGATCCACACCGTGCCGGCGGTGCCGCTCGCTAATAACGCATCCGCTTTTCTTTTATCTTCCGGAGATAGAAATAGCTGCAGCTGGTCGCTGCCAACCGCAGCACCAAGCGCCGTAAGCAAGGACAAATTGCGTTTTACTTCGTGCATGTCTGCACCCTCGGGCTGAACCGGATGCGTCAGGAATCGGTCCGTGCCGGCATCGGCGTGTGCTTTTTCCGGCGTCGCTGATTCGGAAAAGCCGGTCCGCTGCTGTGCGCCGGTGGCCAGCAAAGCTATTAAGCCGCGGCTGAAGTCGGCATCAAACCGCGGCAGAATTCCAAGCTGCGGCGGTGCGCCAAGCGCAGTTGTCACCTGCCGCCGCAGGTCAAAAAGAGCTTTTAATCGTCCGGGCCGAAAGCCAAATTTGGGGGCAAAGGCAACGACGCTATCAACATAGGGGCATAATTCCACCAGATTCACCAGAGCCGGGCGGATTACCAGCGCAATGCGAGCCTTGGGCAGGGACCGTCTCAATTCCCGCAGAAACGGCAGCGTAAGAATCAGATCTCCGATTTCATCAAACCGGATCACGACCACGCGCGTCGCTTCCAGCGGTGCACCTGTTGCCGATTGATTATTTCGGCAGCAGCTTCGATAAAGAATGTTTAATAATGTCCTGCGCGATGCGGATTTCATGATCAGAATCCCATGTGCAAAATGCAACCTATTTGGGAAAGCTGCGGTAATACCTTATTGCCGCGCGGGCCGCAGAGGAACGCGTCCCGAATAGCTTCCCCAAAACCCGACTTGCCGGGTCGTCCGGTGAGACTGCGGCACAAATCGGGAAATGTCTTGGTACTGTTATTTACCGTCCGCGTCTTCGCCGGCCGAAGCGTTTGGAGCGTTTCCCATCCTTGGATGGTTCTTTGCCGTGTTTATGCTTACGTCGCTCAGGCGTGCGGTCGCCGGGTTCCTGAATTTTTCCTGGTTTGGGAGCACGCGCGGGTTCAACTTTCCGCAGGTGCTTTTCACCGTGAATCGTTGAGCCGTGTTCAATCAGCCGCACTTCCATGCGGCGTGAGGAAATATTCACCGCCACAATTTGTACCCGGGCCAGATCACCCAACGTGATTCGCCGCCCGGAACGCTGGCCGCGCAGGCACGCCGTGCGCTGGTCGTAAATCCAGTAATCCGGGGGCAGATCATTCATGCGTATCTGCCCCTCCACCAGGAATCGGGTGGATTGCACAAATACGCCGGAATTGTTTACGCCCGTCACCACGCCGTCAATGACATCCCCGATATGCTGGGAAAGCAAATCCAGAACTTTCACCGCCCGCAATTCGCGCTCGGCATCCTGTGCCCGGCGTTCGGTAAAGGACAAATGCCGCGCCAGGCGCACCAGGGCGTTGTAGTCCGGCACATTGCCCAGTGTTATGGGCATCAGGGCGTTAATTTCCGTGCTAACGGTCGCCGCAGGCTTAACGGGGTATTTTTTGCCGCGCGCGGTCTTTTTTCGCGTGCCGGTCAGGACGCTATCCAGCAGACGATGAATGACCAGATCGGCATAGCGCCGAATCGGGGAGGTAAAGTGGGCATAATTCGCACTGGCTAACGCATAATGGCCCTGTTCCAGAGGCGAATATTCTGCGGTGCTGAAAGTCTTAAGCACGCTTAAATGGATCGCATAAGCCAGGGGTGTGCCGCGCACGGAATCCAATAGTTCGCGAATTACATTGCGATCCAGTTTTTTCGGCAGCTTGTGTCCCGTGGAAAGCACAAATTGCCGCACGTTCTCACTGGCGTCCATGTCGGGGTCGGGGTGAATCCGCCTTAGGACGCTAAGCTTCCGGCTGGTAAGAAATGTCGCCACGGCCTCATTGGCTTCCACCATGAACATTTCGATAATTTTATGGGTGTAGGCATCGTCGCCGGGATGGGCGTCAATAACCCGACCGGTGCCGTCCATCACCAGTTCCACTTCCGGCAAATCCAGCACGATCATTCCCTGATCCAGCCGCCGCTGTTCAATGGCCCGCGCCAGACGATCCATGTTCACCAGTAAGTCGCGTATCGGTGCGGCAACCTGCGGCACATTCGGATCCGGTGGCGATTCCAACAGGCCCTTGGCGTAGGGCCGCCCCTGTCCCCTGGCGTCATCAATAATCGCCTGCGCCTGCGTATAGGTAAAGCGCCGGCGCGACCGAATAATGGTATTCGCGCAGCGTGTGGAAACAACATGTCCATGCCGGTCGTAGCGGATAAAAGCGCTCTTGGTTAAGCGCGGTTTATTTTCCTGCAAAGAACAGACGCCGTTGGACAGCACCTCCGGCAGCATGGGTATAACGTGCCGCGGGAAATAAATACTGTTGCCGCGTCTCCGGGCCTCTAAATCCAGCGGGCTTTCCACGGCGACAAAATGTGAAACATCGGCAATATGCACACCCAGTTCCCACACCGCAGTGCCGGGCTGATCGCGCTTGGCTGGACCCAGTAGATCCTCCACCGGCTTTTCTTCACTATGATCCAGCAGTTGCAGGGTGATGGCGTCATCAAAATCGCGCGCATCGTCGGGGTCAATGGTCACCGTTACCAGATCGCTAATATCTTCTCTGTCCTCCAGTGATGCGGTATCAAAATCGCGGGCGGCTTTTCCGGCCTGCTCCAGTACTTCCGGCGGAAATTCCATCGGTAAATCGAACTGCTTCATCACGGAAGCCAGTTCCACTTCCGGCTCGCCGTGCGGGCCAATTACTTCGGTTATGACCCCTTCGGCAGGTTTGCCCGCGCGCGGGAATTCCAGCAATTCCACGACTACTTTGTCACCCTCTGAAGCAGATTTGGCGGAGGCGTCCTGTATGGAAACCGGCTGCTTGAGAATCGAGCCATCCGGAATCACCACCCACGCATTGAGTTGCCGGGCCAACGTGCCCACACAGCGGTTGGTGCCGCGCCGTAAAATACGGATCACGCGCCCGGTGCGGCTGCGCCCGCGAGAATCCTGCTTGTCTATCGCAACAATGCGGATAATCACCAGATCGCCGCTGATGGCGTCCAGCGTATCGGAAGGGGGGATAAATAAATCCCCAAGCTTGTCGGGCCGCAGCGGCGTAACAAATCCGAATCCGCGTCCGGTCCCGTGAAAAACGCCCGCAGCCTGCTGCTTCATGTCCGGTAGCGCCATCGCCCGGCCATCCTCTTTTGGCACCACGCAATCCGCGGTAATCAGCGTATCTAACGCATGATGAAGTTGCTCCTGTTGTTTTGGGGCCAGGTCCAGGCGCGTCATCATATCGCGCAGCGAAACCGGCCCGCCATCAGCGGCGGCCAGTACGTCAAGAATTTGTCCAATAAGGGGGTCTAACAATATTTACTCCATAAAAGTACCCATGGATCTATTATATCGCATTATAAGTCTTTGGGGACAACGCGCCTTCGGCAGCCGAACGGCGGGGCGCGGCGACGGTAACGGCGTCCCATTTTCCCGGACCCCGCCGGCGCTGCGATCGTGGTTTGTTGTTCGCTGTGCCCGCCATCGCCCCCGAAAATGGGGCCGCATCGTCGCCCGGGCGCGGGAATTGCGACGCCCGCCGCCCCCGGCAAATTCAATGTGCCGGCTAACATACGCCAAAATAAATTAAGAACACCGACACGGTGCGGTATGCGTGTATGTTAGCCGGTGGATTTATCCACCGGTGGGCCTTAGTGCAGCAAAATCAGCATTAGCGTGCCGCCGCCCATCAGCAGCCACAGCAGCACGCCCTGAACCATCGGCCGAATGCCGACTTTTTTCAGCGTAGCGCGCGAAAGCCCCGCGCCAATGAGAAACAGTGTGACCGTTAAACCGATTTCACTTAGATGGCTGATATCCGGTGCCGCGTGATCAATTGCCGGGATGAAACTCCGTGATAGTGACGCCGCCAGAAATAACCCGATAAACCAGGGCACATGCACTTTGGCCTTGCGAGCCGGCGCATCCGATGGTTTATTGCCGATCGATTCGCTTTTCAAGGCCGCCGGCTCGCTGCGGGCAATGCGTCCGGCATACCACCCAAAAACCATGGACACCGGAACAATCCATAATGCCCGCGAAAGTTTCACAGCTGTTGCCGTCGTCAGAGCTGAGGGGCCGTAACGTGATGAGGCCGCCACGACCGATGAAATATCATGTATGGATATGCCTGCCCACACGCCAAACTGATACTGCGTGAGATGTAGCGCATGGCCGATGGGCACAAATAAATATAACGCGACAGCATTGAGCAGAAATACCGTGCCCATTGAAACCGTCATCTGACTTTCACCGGCGTCCAGCACCGTAGCCACGGCGGCGATGGCTGATCCGCCGCAGATGGCTGTGCCGGAACTGATCAGCCATGATGTCTGCGGATCAATTTTAAGCCAGCGTCCCAGCAGCCATCCGGCCAGAAAGGTCACACTGATACTCGCTGCCGCCATCAAGGCCCCTGCCGCCCCGGCCGCCAGAACGGTATGGAGATTCATGGTAAATCCCAGCAGCACCACACAAAACTGCAGCATGAGTTTTGCGGTCTTGTGGGCCGTGGTGCGCCACGGCGTACCGATGGTCAACGCCAGAGCCATGCCCAACGCCAGGGCTATGGGTGCTGAGGCCCAGGGTGACAGGCAAAACACGATGGCCAGTACAAATACCGGTCGATTAATCGCGTCAAACAAACGCAGAAGTGCATCCATGGGCCTGACGGCCGAAGTCTGTAAATCTAACGCAATGGCCTGTTCTTCTTCATCCAGCGGGGGCATCATCAAACTCCTGAAACCATCATCGTGCAAGGGCTAAGCACATCCCTCCAAGTCGGTGCCATCATAGACCTTGCCAGTATATCAGTCGAATAAATTGCTATAATATCAATCATCAGTTATTGTTATGCCATGACGTATGAGCAATTAATGACATTTCTGGCCGTGGCTGATTCGGGCGGGTTCAGCGCGGGTGCTAAACTTCAAGGCATCAGCCAGCCTGCGGTTTCGATGCAGATGGCGCAATTGGAAAAGTCGCTGGGGGTAAGGCTTATGGATCGCCGACCCCGCGGCATCGCTTTAACGGACGCGGGCGTCACCCTCGTGCCGTATGCGCGCCGTCTTGCTGATCTCTTTTCAGAAACCGAACATGCCCTGGCCGACATACGGGATCTTAAACAAGGCCGCCTGGCCATTGGTTCCAGCACGACCATCGGTGCGTATCTCCTGCCTCCGCTGCTGGCGGCGTATCGGCAGGCGCATCCCGGCGTGCAACTTTCCGTGCGTATTGCCAATACTGCAGAAGTTCAGCAAGCCTTGCTGGATGGCACGCTGCACCTTGGATTTACCGAAGGCTCGGTGGACCATCCTGAATTGGCCAGCCGGGTCTTCTGGAAAGATCAGTTGGTTCCCATTGTTCCCACGAATCATCCCTTGACCACACGCAAGCGCATCACCTTGGAAATGCTGGCCAGAGAACCGTTAATCATCCGGGAACCCGGTTCCGGCACCCGCACGGTGCTGGAACTCGCTGCCGCCAAACGCGGGGTAACGCTCAAGCCGATTTTAGAACTCGCCAGTACCGAGGCCATTAAGGCTCTGGTGGCCGCAGGAGCCGGCGTGGCCGTCATTTCCGCGTTGGCCGCCGGTGATTCTGGTGCCGCAGCCAACGCCAACGGTATTGTTTCCTTAAACCTTGCCGACGGGCGCATTGAAAGATCCTTGCACATTTTATGGGTCAAAAGTCGCCATTGGAGCAAGCCGGTGGAACAGTTTATCGCCTTACTTCGAACCAAAACAAAACTCATCGATACTTGATTCCCGGTTAACTATCCCTTCTAATACCGCCCATCGGTTTAGATGATGGGTTGCCGGAGTTGCACGTTATGGATTTTGACGCCAAAAAGTTGCTGGATCACAAGGCGCTGAAGGAAAAGACCCTGGGATTCCACCATGAATTCAAAAAATTCCTGTTTCAGGGCAATGCGCTCTCGCTGGCTATCGGTGTCATCATTGGCGGTGCCTTTGGCGGGTTTGTGGGCAAAGTTAATGCTGACCTAATCATGCCGATTATCAATTTGTTCCTGCCCAACGGCTCCTGGCGCACTGCGGGTATTACCATTGGTCATGTTCCAAAACTCAATCCCACGACGTTCAAACCGATTCTTGACCCTAAAACGCATATGGCCATCATGGAGCCGGTGAAATTGCTCATCGGCGATCTGGCCAACACGTTTCTGACGTTAGTCATCACCGGCCTGGTCTGCTTCATCGTCATTAAGATGTTGGTAAAGGCCCCGCCACCGCCGCCACCGGCTCCGCCACCGCCACCCACAAAATCATGCGCGTTCTGCCTGGATACCATCCCGGCAGCCGCTACCAAATGCAAAAGCTGTTGCAGCCAACAGCCGGCGGCGGCTTAGGGATGTACCATCGCCTTGTCGGCCGTTCGGTTGCCCGGTGATGAATTGACACTATGCCCCCTGACTGTTGGGTCGCGTCATGAAGCCACGTATTGCTTACCGCCGAACGCACCCATCCGCGTCCACTGGCGGCGATCATCTGCGGCGCTGGATGTTACTGCCGGTCATCTTTATAACCACCTTGCTGGTGATGTCGGCAATTTCCGGATCGCAAATGCCGGCGGTATTGGCAACGCTGTGCAATGCCGCCTGGGCCGGCATTATTGTTCTACCAGCCGTATTGGTGGGCTTGGCGCTAACCCATCCCTTGCGCGACTCACCCATGATG
>JAKBCC010000153.1 GCA_021808105.1 Planctomycetota bacterium | reverse complement strand
ACGGAAAGCTGCTGGAAAGCATCTCCCAGCGGGAAAAAGTATTCACGATTGGAGTTGCCGCCAAAGACGTATGTGCGATGCCGGGCAACATTTTCCCAGAAAAACTCGGCACCGGCGCGGTATTTGCCGTTTCCGGTGAGTTCATATTCACGGGCAATGCCGATAACCCGCGGAATGTACTGATTGGAATGCGTGCCGGTAAGAATGTCCTTTCGGTGCATCAGCGGATCAAGCTGGGAGTGTTCATTAAATGCTTCGGCACCACGGAGATATTTCCGGTCGCCGGTGATGCAGTAAACATCCGCGAGCACTTCATTCATGCCGCCTTGCTCGCTGATCAGCATGGTCTGCATCTGCGCAACTGAAAGCCGGGCCGGATATTGCAACGACCAGTCTGCCAGGCCGATCAGAATCTCTTTTGCCTGCGGCCTTGCGGTATGCAGCCAGGTATCACGCAGCCCGGCGAGAATTTTATGAATGGAATACCAGGGCGACCACATGCCGTTAAGTGAGAAGGTAAACAGCGCATGGGGATTGCCGACATTAATTTTGCCATCCAGTGCATCACCAAACGCCTTAATACTGCCGGGCAGGCCGGCAAGATAACCGGCGAAGCGCGGATCGATTTTGCCATTGGCCTTCTGGCATTTTGCCAGATGCGGCAGCAGATAATCGATTTTTTCCAGCAGGCGATGATCGCGGGTATGGGCGTACATCATGGAGCAAGCAGACAGATAGTGCCCGCAGATGGTGCCGCCCTGTCCTCCGGCGTCCCACCCGCCCAATGTTGGAGCCTTGGTCGGCAGGCGTGATACTTTCTGGAACGAGGCCAGCAACCGATCGCAGTCATAAGCCAGCAGATAATTCAGATCGCGGGTCATGTTGTCATGAAACGGTCCATCCAAAATCTGAACATCCGAGAGATCAAAACTGTACGCCTTCATGGGCACGCTTCCGGAATCGATAAAACCGGATTGGTTTTCCTGGGGCACACTGGCCCGCGTTACCGTGGTAACCGCCAGAGCCATTCCCCCGACCGCCGCTGAAAGCAGGGCCTGCCGTCGTGTTGCTGTCAATTCTGCCATGGTTGAATCCTCCACAGTTGAAGTAATGGCCACCATTGAGACCACCAAGTTTACGTTCCGCCAGTCAGGTGGCAAAGCGACCCATTAAATGGTAACGGAAAACCCGACGGCATCCAAGGTTATGTGGACTTATATTATCGGAACGTTTTCTACTCTCGGCACGCGGTTATGAGACCATGGCAGCGCGCCGTTACGTGTGATAACCATAAATTCGCTGAAAAATCTAATTTTTTCTTTGACTCTTGATGCGGTTATTTTATAGTTGGCTTATCAGAAGTTTCATGCATCGGGAGAGATGAGAAAACTCAAGTCCCGGTTGTGGAGCTTTTCAACTTACGCATTGCACGCTGCGGGGTTGCAGGTCCGCGCGTTGACGAAGTTACCTGTTTGTGTTGCTTAAGGGGATAGAAAGATGTTCAACAAAAGCTTGATTGCTTTTGCGGCTGCAGCCACCATTTCAACCGTTGCGGCCACGGTACATGCCGATACAGTGGCGTTGACCGTCATTGATACAGGCTCAACGGTTGCGCCGATGACGTATTCAAGCTCTGCCGCATCAGGATATGTGCTGGCAAGCTCAAACGGCACGCAAAGCTTGGGTAATTTTCAGTACAATATTTCGGATATGGCGAATCTGGGTGCCACGGCGCAGTCACTGCCAACGGCGGTGCTGTCTTATACCGCCTCGACGATCTCCAATACCGGCAACACGACAGACACACTGGAATTGATTTTAAGTGCCACCGGATTCAGCCAGTCCGGTTCCGGTGCCTATAACGCGGTACAGTTTAATCACAGTGACGGCGGAACGTTTGAAGGAGGCAGTTTCAGCATGTCGTTTCAGACATTTGCCGATTCCGCAAACACCCTTTTTACGACTGCACCCGCAGTTGGCGCATCAACCGCGGGGACCACCATCAGCACCGGAGCGTGGAGTTCGACTTCGCCCACAATAACCAATTACAGTTTATCCGCAGCGTCCGCGGGAAATCTGGTAACTTCCGGCTCACCGTATTCATTAACATCAGTGCTGCGGGTTACGCTGGCACCAGATCAGTCACTAAGCTTAACCAATAACGGCCAGAGCTTCATTTCGGCGACAAATGTTTCGCTCTCCAGCACACCGGAACCATCCGTGCTGCCCATGTTTGCGGCGGGCTTGCTGGGATTGGGCCTGCTGGGACGCAAAAAATATCGCCCGGGTTTTGACCAGAAATGTTGAGGATGTTAGAATCTTTTTTGAGAGCGTTTTACCTCTAAAGGAGGAACCGAGATGAAGCCAAACAAGATGTACGCAGGGGTTTGCGGATTATTGCTGTCAGGTATTTTTGCGTCCGCAGCTAATGCAGCTCTGGTCGCAACATTCAGTTCCGGCTCGAACACGGTGAGTGTCAATGGCACATTGGACTCCAGCGGCCATAATTATCAGATCAATGCAAGCCAGATTTCCGGCATTGGAAAATTCACGATCTATGGCTTTACCGCCTCATCCAACAGCCCCTCGGCCCCAGCCGATGGACAAGTACCTCTGGAGAAGGCCGCAGCAGCTTTTGTGGCGGCCAATTCCAGCAACAGTTTTCAGACATTGACTATTAATCTTCTGGATAATAACTTTTTGCCATCCCCGTCAAGTTCTCTGGCGGTATTGACCGGCGCGGCATCGGTTACCTTTTTCGCACGACCATCCGACAGCCAGCAGTCCGACTATATGCAATACACCAGTTCCGCCAATAATACCTCCGTGACTTCCGGCATGGTAACATTGAATTCCTTGGCCACTGGACCCGTAACGACAGTAAATGTCGCGGTAGGCCCGGTTGATTTTGCGGTTACCAATCCCTACTCGTTAGGCTCCACGATCACCCTGGGACTTAATCCCGGCGATATGGCCACGCTGAGTTTCCAGACGGATCCCCCCGCCCCCGTGGCATTGCCACTGCCAGGCACCAGCGCCATGCTGGCCATGGGCCTTGTCAGCCTTGGTGGTCTTGCCTTGCTGCGTAAAAAGCGCCTTGCCTGACCGACTAAGGGAACAAACTGCGAATGACTTTTACAAATTGACGCCATGATTCGATGGCTTTAACATTTTTAATCAGGCCCGAACGACAGTGTTCTCGGGCCTGATTATATTTTGGGGCATGTTAGATCAAAGGAGTGCTGTATGGCCGGAATTCGCAGTGTGATCTCCACACTTGCCGCCAATGGCGAGGAAATGATGGGGCCGGAAGTCATTCTCTGGCATTACCCCAACAATGACATCATGAATGGTTCGTTGCTGACCGTGGAAAGCAACCATTTTTGCGTGCTCAAATCGCGCGGTGCGATATTAAATGTCTATGAAACGGGCCAGTTTCCAATTGAAACACCTCAACGGCCATTGATCGGTTCCATTCAGCAGGCTTTTTACGGCGGCCAAAGCCCCTGGCAATATGAGGCTCTGTATATCAATAAAGCCAAGCTGGTGGTTCAAACCCAGGGCTTGGCGTTGTCGCGGGAAATGGCCGAAATGACCTACAACGTTGATTACTATATCCACGTTGATACGAAGGAAGATGCCATCGCCCTGGTGCAGCACATGCCCTATCGCGGCCACACACTTACCACTAAAGATCTTAATGCCTATGCCGGGCCGGTGGTGGAACAGGCGATTAACCAGATGATTCAATTAACGCCGCTTGAATCGGTCAATGAAAAAATTGCTGATCTTACGCAACTGGTGTTTGGTCATTTGCAGGAATTTCTGAAAGTTTACGGAATTCTTCTCAACACCGTCAAAGTTCTGGTGCATCCCGCCGATCCGCGAATGAAAGCGCTCATTGCGCTGAAGGCGTTCGGCCTGACAGAACGTGAGGCGGTGCAATATTACACCGCCATGCTCATGGCCGAGAAGGGTGTGGTCAGTGCTCCGAATATGGCGGTGGGGTTGCCATTTAATATTGGCGGTGCCCTGCCAAATGTGGCGGTTGGTTCCATGCTCGAAAATGTCGCCGACGGCGGTTCGAATGCATCCAAGTTGACATAGCCGCTCGCCTGTCGGCAGTTCAGACAATCAGGCCGCGTGCTGGAGAATGCTTATGCCCGAGATAACCAATCCCGTCATACAGAAACTTGAACTGCTGATGTTGGGCTGGGGATTTAATTTTTATCGCGCGGAGAATCGTCTGCGGGCGGATGACCTGCTGGTGCGGCAGAAGATCTGCGTCCCTTTGGGCCACGGAGTGGAAAAATTGGGGACTTTGGCGATGGAATTTCAAACCCACTGGATGCCAGCACCAACACGGGAGCAACCATACCCGCCGGCGGAATTAACCGGGATACTGCGTGAACTCAATGCCCTGCGGTCAGGAATTTCCGCGGCGGCCGCTTATATACAGGGTTTGCCTGCGCCGGCGGAGGATCGAATCTGGCGGCGATTCCGTGATGAGCGAACGCTCATGGAGCAGTTGCTTGGGGCCGATCTGCGGATGCTCCAACTTTCAGCGGATATTGAATCTTCCGTTGAAAAGATCGTCTTGGCAGAATTAAAAAAGCCGGAATCCCTGCGGCCCGTTGTCCTGGCACTGGATAATCTCAAGAACGCCTGCCGCGACAGACAAAAACTCCTGGAAATTCAGGCGTGAATACAGCAATGATGCATCAAGCTTTGCGCCATGCGTTGCGGCCCCATCCGTACTGCAGGAACCACCGGCACAATTGGCGACATATCTTTCCGACAGAAAATCGCATTGGGGCCACTTATTACCATCAATAAAACCAGAGTTTAGCCCCGAAAAAGTGATTTTTGGTAGAGAAAACCCTTGATAGCACTGCATTTTCCTGCTTTTTGGGGTGGTTTTTCTACGGCAATGTGTTCTCATGTAAATTATTGTTTTGTACTTGACAATATTGATTTTGTAGTTATAATTTTCTCATGTACATCGACAGAGTTCCAAATCGGAAGTCGCGGCCCGCCACACTCCTGCGGTGTGGGCGCCGCGAAGGCGGCAAGGTGCGTCTGCATACGCTGGCGAATATTTCACACTGGCCGGAGGCCAAAATCCAGGCCATGCGCCGGCTTTTGCGGGATGAACCCGTGGGATTCGTGGGGTCACCAGAATGCCTTGTTATCGCATCCAGCCTGCCACACGGCCATGTGGCGGCGGTGCTGGGTACATTGCGGCAATTGGGATTGGATCGGATGCTTTCCAGCAAGCGATGTCGGCAGCGGGATATTATTCTGGCTTTGATTGTGGCGCGGATATTGTTTCCTTCCAGCAAGCTCCAGAGCACACGTCGCTGGCAGAGTTGCACGCTGGGTTCGGAACTCGATGTGCTGGATGTATCGCATGATGAACTCTACGCCTCCCTGGATTGGCTGTTAAAGCGTCAGAGCCGCATTGAAGACCAATTGGCGGCCCGGCATCTGGTGGAGGGTGGTAGTGTGCTCTACGATCTTTCCAGCAGCTATTACTATGGCGAGCACTGCGCGTTGGCGAAGTTTGGCCATAGCCGGGATGGTAAAAAAGGATGGCCGATCATCGTCTATGGCTTACTGGCCAACCGGGAAGGCTGCCCAGTGGCGTGTGAGGTTTATGCGGGTAATACCGCAGACCCGAAGACGATGATGGCTCAGGTGGCCAAGGTGCGTGAACGCTTTGGCTTGCAGCGGGTGGTGATGGTGGGAGATCGCGGCAGCCTGACCAGCACGAACATCGAACAGATCAAGGCATATCCGGGGGTGGGATGGATTGGAGCCTTGCGGGGAGAAAGCATTGGCAAGCTGGTCCAACAGGGCCTCCTGAATCGCTCTCTCTTTGATCAGCAGAATCTGGCGGAGATAAAGTCTGCGGATTATCCCGGCGAGCGGCTGATTGCCTGCTGGAATCCATTTTTGGAGGAAAAACGCGCTGCCACCCGTGAATCGCTGCTGCTGGCTACAGAAAAGCTTTTGATGGCATTGCAGCAGCAGGCCAAGCGTGCCAGAGACAAAGGCCGACCCTGGAAGGACAGCGAGGTTGGCCTGCGGGTTGGTAAAGTGCTCAACAAGTACAAGATGGCCAAGCACGTGATCATCACGGCCCAAGAGGGAGGCTTCTCGTATGTTCGCAATGCCGTGTCCATTGCGTCCGAGCAGCAACTTGATGGGTTGTATTGCGTACGCACCAGCGAGGGACAGGAAGCCTGGCCGACACCGGAGGTGGTGCGTGGCTACAAGGATCTTGGCAATGTGGAAAAAGCATTCCGTTGTCTCAAGCAGGTGGACCTGAAGGCGCGGCCTATATTTCTGCGTAAGCCGGATCATGTCCGGGCCCACATCTTCCTGTGTGTACTGGCGTATTACGTGGAATGGCACATGCGGCAGAAACTCTCGCAACTGCTGTATGTGGATGAAGAAATTCAGGCCAGGCGCCAGACGCGTGACCCGGTGCTGCCGGCCCAGGCTTCGGCATCGGCCAAGGAGAAGAAGCAAACGCATAAGACTGTCCAGGGGTTCCCGGTGCAGAGCTTCCGGGATTTGCTGGCGGAACTCGCCACGCAGAGCCGCAATGTCTGCCGATTGGCAGGCGACGGCGATGACGGCCCGACGGCGACGGTACTGGCGTTGCCAACCGCCTTGCAGAGTCGGGCCTTTGACCTACTGGGGTGTTCACAGTAGCGGGAAGTGACAAACTGAATAAAACCCTTGCTATGCAAGGGTTTTATTTGTTTTTAACGGCTAAACTCTGGGTTAGAAAGCCACGGATCAGGAACGTGAAGACCTTCCAGAATCCGTCACAGGCCCCTTATGGTTCCGCTGGCCGGCTTCAATGCCCGGTGCTGCCGAAGCCGCCGGTACCGCGGGTGGTTGATGAGAGGTGATCCGGGGAATCCACCTGCTTCCAGGTGGCGCGCGTAACCGGCGCGACAACCATCTGGGCGATGCGCATGCCGCGCGTGATTGTAAATGGCTCGGAACCGAGGTTGATCATGATGATTTTTAATTCACCCCGGTAATCCGCATCAATGGTGCCGGGTGCATTCGGAAGCGTAATTCCATTTTTCAGCGCCAATCCTGACCGCGGGCGGATCTGTACCTCATGGCCGTCGGGAATTGCCATGACAAAACCGCACGGAATCAATACCCGTTCCAGCGGCGCAATGGCCACCGGTTCAACCACCGCCGCCTGCAGGTCCATGCCGGCGCTGTGCAGGGTTTGATAACTTGGCGTATCCAATCCGCGGCCATGCTCCAACCACGCGATTTCAATGCTTGCATGACTACTCACGTGCCAACTCCTGTAACGAAAACGTCCATACTGCGGATGCAGTTACTTCAGCAACGCCATCCAGCGGGAAAACACCTCACCGCCGATGCGTTCCAGCTCTGCCCCATACACAGGCCACTGTTTTAAAATATCCTCGCCCGATACACGCGACTGATCTAATTCAGTGCGAAATTCGTGAACCATGCGATCAATCTGCGGGTAAGTCAATTCCAGATGGCAAAGCAGACCGTACGCATTTTTGCCATAACGAAAGGCCTGCAGAGCTGTGAGATCTGATCTCAGCAATGGTACCGCTCCGTCGGGAAGGTCGAAAATATCGCCGTGCCAGTGCATGGCCATAAATGAATCCGGCATCGCATCAAAAAGCGCATCGTCCCCGCCGCCGGGCAACTTGGAAACACTATACCATCCAATTTCTTTCCGTGGCCCTGGAAAGACCTTGGCCCCAAGAGCTGCGGCCAGCAGTTGGCTGCCAAGGCAAACTCCCAGGATCGGCCTGCCGCGTTCCAGCGCCTGCCGAATCAATCGCAGTTCATCATGGATAAACGGATATGCCGCGTGCTCATACACGCTCATCGGCCCACCCATGATAATGAGGCCCGAATAGGGGTCCATATCGTCGGGTGCGCTTTGACCGGCAAATAATTCAATCGTGACGCTGCTGCGATTCGCCCGCTTCAATGCCGCAGCGATATTTCCCGGATGTTCACACGCCGCATGTTGAAGAATCAGTATTTCGCCGTTCACGACCGCCTCTGAAGCTCTTATCGTGCCGCAGCCACCGCAGGTTCCTGCGTGTGCTGCACAGAGGACACATTGCAGTCGAGGTGCGGCAGCGGGTACTGCCGGGTGAATTCCGAAATTTCACCACGAATGCGTCCCAAGGTCTTTTCGTCGCCACCGCTGGAAGCCGCACGATCAAACCACTCCGC
Organism: Planctomycetota bacterium; assembly: GCA_021808105.1. Taxonomy (GTDB): domain Bacteria; phylum Planctomycetota; class Phycisphaerae; order WQYP01; family WQYP01; genus JAMDCX01. The sequence continues at coordinate 406 of JAKBCC010000153.1, read as the reverse complement.
CACTTGTTTCATCTGCGGCTCTTTCAGGCCCCGGGTGGTTAATGCGGGCGTGCCGACGCGAATACCGGATGTTTCCATCGCTTTGCGGGTATCAAATGGAACCATATTCTTATTGACGATTATCCCCGCCGATTGCAACCATTGCTCAACCGCGGCTCCGGTAAGATTGGCATCTTTGGCTCGCAGATCAATAAGCATCAGGTGATTATCCGTACCGCCGGAAACCAGACGATAACCGCGGCGCGTTAATTCTTCCGCCAGGACCTGGGCATTTTTAATAATCTGCTGGCAATAGACTTTGAACTCCGGCCGAAGCGCTTCACCAAACGCCACCGCTTTGGCCGCGATAATATGCATCAGGGGACCACCCTGCAATCCGGGAAATACGGCCGAATCGATTTTCTTC
>JAKBCC010000152.1 GCA_021808105.1 Planctomycetota bacterium | reverse complement strand
CCGGCCACCTTTGAATGCGGCATAATCAATATGCTGCATCGACTGCACATGCAACGCCCGTCCCCGGCGGCGAAAAAACGATCCACAGATTTCCCGAATTGTGCGGATTCCCCGGCCCGCTGTAACCTGTCCCCCGCAACCAGTAACCTCCGCCGTGGTGCCTTTGTTCCGTGGTGGTGAAATTGTTCGTTCAGTGCGGCCATAATCTGCCCGGGAAAAGACCAACGTTCTTTTGGCGCTTGAATCATCGCCGTGTGCCAAGGCCATTGACGCCAAATGGAGCCCGTGTGTTTACTCACCGCCCGTCATTTCCGCAACGGCCCGGCGAATCGAGGGATGTCGCCGTTTCGTGTCCTTCGTGTTCCTTACCAGATGCGTTGCACCCCATACTGTTCAAACCGAGGGTCCGCACTGACAATGGCAATTTGTTCTGCCAAGGCCTGAGCCGCCATCAAGCGATCAAATGGATCCCGGTGGTCGCGGTAAGGCATCCCAATTAGCACCTCTGTATGGCGTACGTCAATTGCTAAAATCTCAAAACTGTTGTCCTCAATGGCGCATTTCCAGAACACCACGTACGGTGCCGCCAGAACGTATTTCTTCAAGCTTATTTTGATTGCGATTTCCCAATAGCTGGCCGGGCTGACCAGCACCCGCGATTCCAACTCATCGATAACTTGCCGAGCAGGTGCACTCAGACGCACGTCATCAAGGACATACCAAAGAAGCGCGTGTGTATCCAACAGCATCTTCATGCGATATATTCTCCGAAGTCGCACAGGTGTTCGTCATCGTCCCGCACAACCGTCAGCAACCCTTTGCAACTTCCGGCATGACGCTTCCGATTACCCGTGTGGGCCCGGAGACTGGCCACAGGCGAATTATTCTCCGTTAAGACAATTTCCTCGTCAGAGCTAAGCCCGTGAATCAACTCTGACAGCTTGGCCGCCGCTTGCTCAACTGGGATCACATGCGTCATATCCGACACGCCTTTCTTTTCGCCGGCGCTAATGCCGCCGGAAGCATCCCCATTTTTGCTGTTATGATAACCCATCTGCACCCCAAACGGATACCATTCTAAGAGCTGATTTGCACGGCCAGCAGGCCTTTTTGGAAATGCAGGCGGTTTTCGGCTTGTTGAAATACGATGCTGCGATCAAAATCCATGGCTTCATCGGTTATTTCCACGCCGCGGTACGCCGGCAGGCAGTGCATGACGACCGCATGGGCCGGGGCGGCGGAAATGAGTTGGGCGTTGATCTGGTAGGGCTTGAAAATGTTCATCCGCTGGGCTTTTTCACTTTCCTGTCCCATGCTGACCCAGGTGTCGGTATAAATAATATCCGCAGTCCGAACCGCTGCGGTGGGGTCGGCGCCGGCCTGAAAATCAAATCCGGGGATGCCGGCTGCGGTTTGCACATCCGAGGGTTGCAGTTCATAACCCACCGGCGCGGCGATGCGGAATTTCAAGCCAAACACTGCGCAGGCTTCCATTAATGATCGGGCGACATTGTTGCCATCACCCACATACGCCAGCGTCAAGCCGGATAGAGTTCCGAAGTGTTCGCGAATGGTCAGCAGATCGGCCATGACCTGACAGGGGTGGCTGCGGTCACTTAAACCGTTGGTGACCGGCCGATTGCTGAACCGGGCCAGTTGCACAATGGTGTCATGGGAAAAGGTACGGGCCATAATGGCGTCACAGAATCCCGAAAGCACCCGTGCGGCATCGGGGACGCTTTCGCGCGTGCCTAAGCCAATCTCACCGGGCGTAATGTAAATAGCGGCTCCGCCCAGATGGGTCATGGCCACTTCAAAACTCACGCGCGTGCGCAAGGAAGGCTTTTCAAAAATCATCGCCAGGGTTTTGCCTGCGGCCACAGGATCGTTGCGGCCCGTGGAGCGGTATTGCGCCTTAAGCCGCTGGGCCACGGCCAGCAGATGCTCCAGCTTGGCGCGTGGCATACCGAGAATATCAACGAAATCACATTTACCGCCCGGGGGCGTGCCAGTCTGGTTCATGAGGATGCCTCGGTTCAGATTTTATATTCACTGATGTTCATATAAATACTCATGCAATTAAGATCGGATAATTTCCGTTCCCACACCCTGATCGGAATAAATTTCCAGCAGCAGGGAATGGGGGAATCGGCCGTCAATAATATGGGTTTTCTGTACGCCGCCGTCCAGGGCAATAAAGCACGCCTCCACTTTGGGAAGCATTCCTTCGCCAATATTTCCCGCGGCCACAAGCTTTTCAATTTCCTCGCGTGAAACACTGCGTAAAAGGGAGGCGGGGTCATCCTTGCGCCGGCGTATGCCGTGGGTATCCGAGACCAGCACCATTTTCTCCGCCCGGCAGGCGGCGGCGACAAATCCGGCGGCGGTATCGGCATTGACATTGAGCTTTCCGCCGGCGTTATCCAGGGCAATCGGGGCGATGACCGGAATATAATCCGCCGCCGCCAGGGCCTGAAGCAATTCCGAGTTCACCCGCGTAATCTGCCCCACGCGGCCAATATCAATGCGTGGATTGGATGGATCGGATAAATAAAGTTTTTCAGCAAACAACACGGCGCTACCCAGCGAATTTAACTGCATGGCCTTGCCGCCAAGTTCACCAATGGTCTGAACAATAAACGTGTTGATGTCGTTGACCAGCACATGTTCGGCAATCGCCAGTGTGCGGTCATCAGTATAGCGGCGACCCAGAACAAACTGCGCTTCGATGCCCGCTTCATTCATCGCCTGCGTGATGGCTTTGCCCCCGCCATGCACCACCACCGGCCTCATGCCCACAGCATGCATAAATACAATGTCGGTAAGGACCTTGCGGAATTCTTCCCGGGAATCCATAAATGAACCACCGAGTTTAACGACCACAATTTTCTCGTTGAAACGCTGAATATATCCCAACGCCTCAATAAGTGAGCCGGCTTTATCAAGAATTGTTTTATCCATGGCCACGTCCACGGGAAACTCCCTTTGAAATTTATGTGTCAACTCTATCCGCGCGGCTGCAAAATAACCGGCCCCCGGCCTGGTCCCTCAAGCGTGGGGGCTTTCGTAAAGTATCCAGTATTCCCGCGCAGGGAACAAACAGGGCGATGAGAATACGATTGCCAAGCGTACAATGCAAGGTTTTTCCGGTAGAAAAATCCGAAAATTTCATAGCCGTGCCGCGAAATTGCCCGAATTTCAGCAATAAACTAAAAATCCGCCCCTTGGTCACTTGAAACCGCCCTGCCTTTGCCACTAGCATCATGCGATGCGCCATGGTGATGTTGTTTGGATTAGATAATGCCTTTGGATTCTATCTTGCAGGAAACTTCTCATACAGCCCCTCCGGTACTTGACCCCCGCCCCTACCGCCGAAAAGATGCCGGCGACGTATTGGCTGTGGGCCTGGCCACCACCGTGTTGATGTGGTCGGTCGGATACATTTTCCGCATGCCCGCGGACCGTGTGCCGGCACCGCTGATACTTCTGGCGTTGGTGATCATACTCATGGGCGGCGGCTTTATGGGTGCCTGGCGCACACGGCGCGGGCCAGTTGGGGGATTGTGGGTCGGGCTAATCAGCGGAGCGCTGAATCTTCTGGTGCTGGGTTCCCTGGGCAGAGACCTTACTACCGACCAGCGCATTATTGCCTATGAATTTCTCTGGGCACCCGTGAGCGTAATTTCCGCCGGGCTGTTGGCATGGATTGGGGGTGTTTTTGGTGCCCGGTTGAATCCGCAACGGCGGCAATATCTGCATCCGGAAGGCTCCTTCACACTTTCCACCGTTATTGCCACCCTGGTTTTGATCATGGCCGGCGGCATGGTAACGGGTCTTAACGCCGGGCTTTCCGTACCGGATTGGCCGGATTCATTCCGCTTCGGCATGTTCTTTTTCCCGTTGTCCCACATGACCGGCGGCGTGTTTTTTGAACATACGCATCGCCTGTTCGGCACACTGGTCGGGCTGGCCACATTCATTCAGACCATCTACCTGTTCCGTCATGAGAATCGGCGCTGGGTCAAGTGGACCTCTTTTACGGCTCTGATCATGGTCATTATTCAAGGCCTGATGGGCGGCCTGCGGGTCACGGGGCATTTTACGCTGGCCAAATCCCGGCTGGGCATGGACCCCAGCACCCCGCTGGCCATTATTCACGGAGCCTTCGGACAAGTGTTTTTTGCGGTCCTGGTGGTTCTGGCGGCGGTGTGCTCACCCAGTTGGACCAGCAACATACAGCCTAAGCCGCGGTTAAGTGCACGAATTGGCCGGGGCATCGCATGGACGCTGGTGGGTGTACTTCTGGTGCAGTTGACGCTGGGAACCATTCTGCGACATGTGGGAGGCGTGCTGCTATTACATATCAGCGTTGCAGTTATTGTTCTGCTTTTGGCGTTATTTTCCGGTGCTCGCGCCTGGGGGTTAAATCCGGATCAGCCAATTCTAAAACGCACCGGCCTGGCGCTGCTCTGCGTGGTAGCAATGCAGGTACTTCTGGGTGTTTGCGCTGTGATCGCCTTGGGCGGCGGCGGCCCGCTGGAGCATCCGGATATGGCCCAGGCCGTGGTCACAACCGCCCATCAGACCACAGGGGCTGTGCTACTGGCTATAGCCGTGCTGCTGGCTGTCTGGACCGTGCGGCTGGAATCACCCGTTAGCTTGAAACAACTTGAATCTATACAATAGCGATGGCAAAAATGAATCAGGAGATTCATAACAATGAATCGGCGCGACAATACTTCCTGTAAAATGAACCTTCGCTGCGTTTTAGCGTTGGTGGTGATTGCTACAATGCCCTTACTGGGTGGCTGCCAGGAGGAGCTTTTTACCGGACGTGACCAGGATATTCAGGGGAAATCACAGTATTTTCCCGATCCGCATCCGATTGAAGAATCTCATTCCGACTCCGGCACCGGCGGCGGAGCGATGCCCATAGGCGGTCAGAACGGGTTCTGATATTTCAGGCCGGAACCTGGCAACAAATCCAGCCAATTTGTCTTAAGGCTACCTTGCCGCATAAGATAGTGCGGGAGCCTGTCCGACTAATGTCCGTCGCAACCCGGCGAATTATCGGAAAAGTTTTGTACTGCTGCCGATTCAGGACGAAGTATGACGAATATCGCAAGTGAACAACAACGCAACCCTGATGAAGGGCAGGAATATCTGGATATTCTTGAACCCCTGATGGAGGCTGGTGATTTAAACCGGGCAGCGGAATGTATCAAACAGTCCTGGTGCGGGGGGAAACTGTGCACTTTTCTAACGCATGGCGAGCCTGAAGTTCGCCGCGCCGCGGTCATGGGGTTAACTCTGGTTGGAAATATTCAAGCCATCGGCCCCCTGGTCGCAGCCCTTCATGATACGGATTTGCGGGTTTATGAATTGGCCCAGGATGCGCTCTGGACGATCTGGTTTCGTGCCGGCAATGCCCAGGCATGTTGTCATCTCAAGTGCGGTGCACACCATCTCAAGCATGGAAATCTTGACACGGCAACGGAAAAATTTAACCTCGCCGTTCAGGCCGATCCGGGTTTTGCCGAGGCGTATAATCAGCGCGCCATTGCGGGTTATCTGGCGGAACGATATGCCGATTCCATTGAGGATTGCCGCCGAACCCTGGCCATTATTCCGCAGCATTTCGGAGCCATGGCCGGAATGGGCCATTGCCACGCTCACCTGGGACATTTTTCCGATGCGCGGCGCTATTATTACAAGACTCTGGAAATCAATCCGCGTATGGATGGCATCGCGGCCTCTCTGGAAAAGATCCTTGCCCTGCTGGAAAAGCCGGCCGCATAAGAACAGATCCCCAATAATTTCCTCACCATCCGGTTTACCATCCCCCACGTAGCCGCCGGCTTTGCCGGTGGTGCCGCGTGAGAGTGCACGCCAAACCGGGAATTTATTTCGGCCACCATCCTGAAGCGATTTTAATTATTCCACCAACGCCCGGCCAAAAAGTCGTACCGCGTTGGCGGACGTTATTTCACCGGTTTGTTCGAGCGTCCACCCGCGTTCGGCGGCGACACGTTCGGCCACATACGCGGTAAATGCCGGCTCATTAGTTTTTATTTTTCGCACCGCCTGCGGAGTTAAATAAGGCGCATCGGTTTCAATCAATAAACGGTCTTCCGGAACCAGCTTGCACGCGGCCCGTACATCCGGAGCATTTTTGTACGTAATAATTCCGGTCAAGCCTATATACGCTCCCAGTTCCAGCCACCGCGTACATTCCTCCGGCGTGCCGGTAAAACAATGCACTACAAAACGCACCGTGGTGTGCTTTTGCATGATTTCTAAAGCATCCGCATGGGCGTCGCGCACGTGTAGAATCATCGGCATACGTAATTGTTCAGCGAGGTCAATCTGCCGCTGGAAAACGATTTTCTGCGCCTGCGGCAACGCAGAGTTGCCATGATAATCAAGTCCGCATTCACCCACCGCCAATACCTTGGCAGAACTGCCAATCGCGACTTGCAATTCATCGACAAAATTTTCCGCCGCCTCGCCGGCATAATGCGGGTGAATTCCCAGCGCGCCAAACACTTGTCCATGCGCGGCAAGTGTTTCCAGCACCCGTGGATGATCCGCCGGATGTGTCCCGATGCAGATCATCCGAAGCACGCCCGCCAAAGTCGCGCGCCGCACCACCTCCGCCTGCCGCTCTTCCAGACCCTCGTAGGTAAGATGGCAATGTGTATCAATCAACATAACCCGATTTTACCATACCAAGGCGCTGTGGGGGAGGGCAGGGTAGCCCTGAAATGCCCCATCCGCCTGGCCGCACATGACAATCCGATCACCCCCGCCGATGGCGACCCCAGAAGTGCATACGTGAATGTCACAACATTTGGGAAGTCCACGTGTGCTCTGCCGGCATCCAATGCCGGTGAAAATCCTGGCCGCTGACAATCGCGTGTGCGACTGGTGCCAAAAAGTCGCGTATGGAATCCATAATCACGGGAAATATTTCCGGTTCTTTCGGAAGGCGGCTACGGCGTATAAACGCATTCCATTGACTTGCCCTGCCGGGATCATTTTCAAAGCTTGCCGAAAAACAAGGGGGATTATGTTCAACTCCTATCTGACGGCGATTAAACGTCGCGCTGATCGCCCGCGCCAGAAGCCGACCGTCAAACGCAAAATTATCGGAAAGCAACCAGACATCAAAGAAGTCTTTCATCCGTGTATTGATTTCACCCAGTTTTACCATCGTCTCAAATTTTTCAGCGATGACCGTTTCCCGATTATAACCTTGGAGTCCAGGTCCGGAATGTTCAAAAATGGCTGGGTAAGTGATCGCCATGGCATCCGGCGTTATGATGTCGCTGAAACCGACATCAATCTGCATTGGAATTTTCATGTTGCCAAGGTGGCCTTGGAATCTGGCGCGTACACCTGGATAATCGGCATCTTCGGCGATAGGCTCGGTTGCAACATGTGATGGATCGAAGATCAGTCCGTCGTCGGCAACTTTTATAGAGCATATCTCGGCCATGGCGGCGCGAATAACCTCCATGTCGTTGCTGATGCGCCCCAGCATATCAATATCCCGCGTCACGCGTGTAATGGGCGCATTCCAGACAAAAAGCATCAGAGCGCCCTTGAGAATAAAACGGTCTTGGTATTTTGACTTTGAAAGCCGTTGGAGGAATCGTTCCATGGCATAGTACAGGACCAGATCATTAAAAGATCGCCCGGTGATTCTCGATACATTCAGCAGCCGCTGATGAATGGATGCGGCTGTATTTTTAATCGGACCTTTGCTCATACACCGGCCTCGAGATATGGACGAATCACTTTTTCAATCCGGCATATTCGCGCATATTCCAGGACGGAATTAAACCGCACGCCGCGCCGGCCGCGATAGATTCGCAGGGCTTCCAGCGCAACGTCCAAGCCGATTTTGTTGCGATATTTGAAACAATCAGCCAGAGTCTTTTCGGGACTGTAGACGCGAACGGTAACTCCCTCTATCTGTTGCTCCTGAATGCCCGCCTTAAAAGCGTTATTTGAGAAGCGGTAAATATGCAGCGGTGGATATGCCAGTTTAGGGTGACGCGATGTTCGCGGCAGCGCCAAGTCTACTTCGTGGGGTATCTGCGTGGTCAGGTCATGAAAAGACAGGGCCGAAATCAGGCACACAACCCCGCCGGGAATGCGTTTGGCTATTGTGATCAGGTCTGGATTGCCCAGGGGCGGCAGGCTGGTCAGGCGATAAACACCGCGCGTCAGTTGATCCAGCTCCCCCAGATCGCGCATGGTATAAAGCGTGCGGCGATGGATGCCCGCTGCCAACGCCTCGCCGGTACGCAGGGTGCCCCCGTGGGCTCGAAAGACCTTATACGCCTTACGCGTAGGTGTATTCATGTTGTTGCTTCCTCAATGGGCACCCGTATGCGGACGAAACAGCATACATATAATATGATGTGTGTGCGGTTATGTCCATTAAATCAGGTAAACAAATATTGGCCGGTTATGGAATGCCCTTGGGCAAGATGCGGAGAACTTCGCACCGGAGGTCATAAATGAAGTACTGCCCGATGGGGCAGCCATCGGCGAAAATGCCAGGGCGCTCACGAGCAGAATCGATTTTAGAATCAGGAGCAGGTGTTATTAGCGGCTCCTTGTTAACGACAAATTCAGCAACGGGGACGATTCTTGATAATACAAATACGATAGCAGGCTTTAATGCTACTAATACGGG
>JAKBCC010000028.1 GCA_021808105.1 Planctomycetota bacterium | reverse complement strand
TGTTTGAAACCATCAAGACACTTCTCATGAACGCCTGGGCCGGAAAGAATCCCGGCCTGCTTACCGATGTCCCGCTGGATTCATCCTGAACCCGCCCGCTTCAACGGCGGAGCGGTAAACAGTTACGAATTTGCCACCGTTTGGCCCCCTCGGTTACCATTTTTAGTTCGTGCTGTAGCCTCATCCGGCTACTGACTTATTTCTTAGGGTACGCACCACATTCATAGCCACTGGAAATCCCCGTGACCTCCATTATTACTATGTTAACTATTGCCATATGTTAAATATTGACGGCTTAATTTTCGGTATCATAATGATACCATAGAATGGCATCACCAATGTTTGGGAAAACGGCGTCGAGGAATTTCCGGTTGCAATCGAACATTTTTTTCACCGCGATAAAACTGGTCTGGGATTTGACCAATATGAGGGCGGGTTCTGAAGATGCTGCTATCACCACCTGATATTGTCCTCCGCGGCCACTAGAAATTACAAGGATTTTCTGAAAGTGTGAAATAGCCATAAGGAAAAGGAGTAAGCCGATGGAATCACCGCTAAAAGCAGGTACCCGCACGGTCTCGTTCCTGCTGCTCGCATTAATTCTTTGTTGCGTCGTGTTCATCACCGGCTGCACCGACGATTACCAGTCGCTCCCAGATTCGGATCAGGCGCTCGCGACGCACATTTCGGTGCTCTCAATTGGCCGGTGGGCCGATTACGCATACGCTCTCCAGCCAAGATTCATATTGAGTGCCGAAGACGCCCGCGCGGCAGCAATTGCGAATACGGCCGATGTAAGCAATTCACTCGTTGATTCCCTCGGCGTATCCTCGACGATTGGCTACGGTTCCAGCCCCGCTTCGACCCAACCGCCGCAGTCTTCGTCCGCTGCCACGCAACCCAGCGTACCGCCGACTGTAGCCGCGCTGTCACTGCCTACGGTGCCCGTGCAGGTTAGCCCCTTTCTGCAATACAAAGCCGCTACCGCCCTATACCAGGAGGTGAGGCTGATCGATCTCTACGTGCGTGATGCCGCTATCGGGGGCAGCTATGAGCCGTACGTGGTCCGGCTCCAAGTTACCGTCATGCCCGGCCGACGAGACACCGACCTTGACGCGGATACCCTTATATCGTTTTTCCTGCGTCATCCAAAATGTGGCTCATCCGATTTAAAAATAATTCCCCTGCTCGTGACGGACGAGATCACTGCGGCAAGCGAGATCAATTCTGCGCAACAGCTTCGTGCCCTTCAACTTGAGATAGCGTTAGCTTTCAAGGGCATTGGGGCAAGCGGAGATATCAGCGGCCTGAACCAAAAACTCCACGCGATTCTTGACAACGACTTTAATAGCGCCTACACAGTTGCCCAAGCTTCGGAAAATACGCTTAAGGTGCGTTTCGGTTCCGTGCCAAGTGGGGACGGGTACAAGCTGCTCCCGCAGACGCATGACGTGACAGTACTTCTGCTCGTACCGCGCCGGGAACTGATCTGCCATCAAGCAAGAATTTCGGCGTGTTCTTTGACCACCTACGTCGATCCGGCGACGGGAACAAGTTACCGCGAAACCCAGGACCAAATGATGGATAAAATTAGTCAAGTAATTGTGGACTATCGGGATTTTGGCGCGGAGACAAATCTATGCGAAGGCAGCCTAACGCGTGCGACGAGGGTCGCCGTTTCCCGCGTGGTGCCGCTTTTTTTTCGCCGCGCCGGCGCATTGAATTACATGGCTTACGCACCGTCCGTGCTCGAAGAACTAATGAACAACGACTATAAGGAATTCCGCTGCACAATGGGGAAAATTAAGGTCATTCCGCCCGTGGTTTATCCATTTTTATGGACAGATCTCACGGATATACTGTCGCACAGCCCGTACGACACGACGCGTTTCACACTTGGAAGGCTTCGCTCGCCGGAGGTGTTGCCGCATCAGAATCCGATTTTAGAGGATAATGGGAAAGATCGAACCGACGTCCTAGTGGCCGTGCGAAACGCGGAAAGTTTTTGGGATGGCTACCTTCGTGCATGGTTAAGCGTGGCCACCAAGAAGGGGGCGACTCCTTGCCGCAATATCCCAGCGCTGGCCCATTGGGTAGGATTGCGGGGGCAGTTCCACTTATTATTTCCATCCCTAAAAGCAGACACAATTTTGGAAGCGGAGACGCACCCAACTACGGGCCCAGGCACAACGAAAGCGGCCTGTTCAGATGCCATTCGCCCAGAAATTAAATTACATCTCGAGTTTACGCCAAAATGCGACACTGGCTGGACGCCCATCCGTGATTATGTTTCCTCCAACTGCGTATATGTTGTGACCAAGAAGGCCGCTGTAATGCCAACCACTAACCTGATTTCGGTGCCGACGCAGATCTGTTTGGTAAGTCCGCAAGGGGGCGGAACCATCGAGTTGGCTATTGGTGCGTGCGCACAAATTGATCTATCAGGCGGGGATATTAGCAGCGCGAGTAACCAAATGGGCGATGTGGTTCAGCTAACACCCGGTGATGCAGGAGTGGGTTGGTGGCAAATCCCGCCGGGCGACTACCACATCGCGCTGACCAATCTGGATGCGCGCACGCCCGTGGTCATTCAGGCGGAGAACAATGTGCCTACGGGTGGCGCAGGCGTGCAAACCATAACAATCACGGTTGTCCCGGCATCCACAGGCCGGACGCCGTCGAGCGGCGGAGGTGGTGGCGGCTCTGCGGCTTCCGGTAACGGGACAGCTCCGTCAACCGTATCCGCCACCGTGGATATCACGCACCCTACCGCGCCGACGCCGTCTGCGGCAACGCCGACGCACTAATTTCTCGCGGTGGCGGGGAGAAGTTCGCTGCTGCGGACAAATTAGCCAGCGTTCCCGCTCCCCATTTAGACCTAACTGGGCGGTCCGGGAGTTAAAATTTGGCCGAAAAAGACTCGAGAATAAGCCACACTTTCTTCCCGCTCCGAGCAACGAAAGCGGCCTGATTGCCAATTGTAAATTCCCACCCTTTCTTCGGGAGTTGGCAAATGCTCCCTTTTCATTCACTGGTGTATACATCTCTTCCTATGTAAAACGGCTGCGGGTCGGGCGGATCCGGCCGCCCAGTCAGGAATTTGCCAGCGTTTGGCCGCTTCGGTTACTATTTTGAGGTCGTGCTGTAGGGTTGCGCGGGTGGTGCGAGTTTTTTTATCTCCCGGAAGATGAATGGATGAACAATGATGGAATATCGAATTGGAATCGGCTATGACCTGCATCGGACACAAGCGGGCAGGCCGCTGGTTCTGGGAAATATTGCCATTCCCCACGCGTTCGGGTTGCTGGGGCATTCGGATGCGGATGTGGTCATTCATGCGTTAATCGACGCAATTACCGGGGCGGCGGGTATGCCGGATGTGGGGCAGTTATTTCCGAATTCTGATCCACAATACCAGGGCATTGATTCCGCTCGCCTGTTGGAACATACGATGGTGGAACTCCGGAAAACGGCTTGGGTTATCAATAATGTAGATGTTGTGATCATTGCCCAAAGCCCCAAAATTTCTCCGCACAAGCTGGCCATGCAGCAGCGGTTGGCTGAATTGCTGCAGATTCCGCGGGAACTGATCAATATCAAGGGGAAGACCAACGAATCAGTGGATGCGGTGGGGCGGGAAGAAGCGATTGCGTGCCACTGTGTAGCGCTGCTGAAACGACCGGCCCAGGTTTAGATTTTGCAGTTGCGGCAAGCCGTGCGGCGCACTGGAGTATTCATGCGAATATTGGGTATTGATCCGGGGTTGCATCTCACCGGCTATGCCGTGGTGGAAGCTCAACGATTTAAACCCACACTTACCGAAGCGGGGGTGATTCGGTTAAATCCGCGGATGGATGCGTCCAAGCGATTGGTGGAATTGCATCAGCAGGTGGCGGAACTGTTGAAGGAATTTGCGATTGACCAAATGGGCGTTGAGCAGCTTTACGCCCACTATAAGCACCCGCGCACGGCGATTCTCATGGGGCACGCCCGTGGTGTGATTTTACTGGCCGCCGCGCAGGCTCAAGTGCCCATTACGCATTTACCCAGTACGCTGGTAAAAAAGCTGATTACCGGCAATGGTCATGCGGGTAAGGCGCAAATTCAGAAATCCGTCATGATGTTATGTCATTTGCCCAAACCGCCGACGCCCGCGGATACGGCCGATGCCATTGCGATCGCGTGGGTGCTGGCGAACCGGCTTACGCGAATCGGACTATAAACGCTGGACCATTCGCCGGTGCAGACATGTGGCCGTGCGAAGTGCCCGTCACGGCCCCTGGGCAAACCTCGAATCCTTGGAGATGTCATGCTGATACTCTCGGTTTTAATTCTCGTCGTGCTGCTGGCAGTAGCCGCTATGCAAGCCATGTTGCTGATGCGGCAAAGCGGAGTGGCTCTTAAAGCTCACGTGGAAAATCTCGAAAAGTCTCAGGAAAAAATGGAACGGTCCATTCGGGATGATCTGGCCCGCAATCGCGAGGAAAATACCAGTGCGGCCCAGCAGGCCCGGGAAGAATTGGCGGCGAGCCTGAAGAGCGTGGGAGACAGTTTAAACAAGCAAATTGCGGGTATGACGCTTTCCACGGAACAACGCCTGGATGCCGTGCGCCAGGCTGTGGAGCAGCGCTTAACCGCGATGCAAACCGATAATACACTGAAGCTTGAGCAGATGCGGGCCACCGTGGATGAAAAGCTGCAAAGCACCCTGGAAAAGCGACTGGGCGAATCGTTCAAGCAGGTTTCCGACCGCTTGGAGCAGGTACACAAGGGTTTGGGAGAAATGCAGAATCTGGCAGTGAACGTCGGCGATCTCAAACGCGTGATGACCAATGTCAAAACGCGTGGAACCTGGGGCGAAGTTCTGGTTGAAAATCTGTTATCCCAGATTTTAAGCCCCGGTCAGTTTGAAAAGAACTTTAAGCCCAGAGAATCCAGCGGGGAAGTTGTGGAATTTGCCATTAAATTGCCCGGCCGCGCGGAAGATGGGCAGGAATCAGTCTGGCTGCCGATTGATTCAAAGTTTCCAAAGGAAGATTATGAAGCCATAGGCGCAGCCCAGGACCGGGCGGATACGGCGGCGATGGAAGCGGCGGGGCGGTCCCTGGAGGCACGCATTAAACTTTTTGCGCAGGATATATCGACCAAATATCTAAATCCGCCCCGTACCACGGATTTCGGGATTATGTTTTTGCCCAGTGAAGGGTTGTATGCTCAGGTCATCAGCCGCTTGGCACTCGTGGAACAGATTCAGCGTGATTACCGCGTCGTTATTGCCGGGCCGACCACTCTGGCGGCTCTGCTTAACAGCCTGCAAATGGGATTTCGCACGCTGGCTATTCAACAGCGTTCCAGCGAAGTCTGGAAAGTGCTGGGGGCGGTAAAAACGGAATTCGGGAAATTCGGCGATCTGCTGGACGGCGTTAAAAAGAAGCTGGAGCAGGCCTCCAACACCCTTGATGACACCGCGCGAAAGTCCCGCACCATTAGCGCCAAACTTCGCAGTGTGGAGGAATTGCCCGCGCAGGAAGCTGGCACTCTATTGAATCTCGACAGCCCGGACGGCGGCGATACGGGAGAATAGCGATCAATCTCCCTGCGGGCGGGCGCGGCGAAATTATTGCCACATATAAAAGAAATTCGGATGCAACAGGGCGCTGACATCCGCCCCGCCCAGGTTAAGATTCATTAAGTTAACCTGGCGGCTCTGCGGTGCCGGCATGTTGCTGCGGGCGTAAATGGAGCCGCTGGATTGGCTGTAGCGCCGGTAAAGCACGACGTTGGCGTGGTGGATATGCGCCATCTTTTTGGCCAGCTTGATTGCGGATTCCAGACCGCCCAGGCCATTGATCAGATGATCATGAAACGCGTCTTCACCGGTAACAGGCCGGCCGTCGGTGAGCTTGGGCCAATTCTTGGGATTCACCTGGGGATGGGATGTTTTCACAATGTTGCGGAACCGTGCGTAGAACTGCGTGACAAAGCCCTGGATAATTTTCTTGTTTTCGGGCGTCATGGCATGAAACGGCGATGCGGTGTCTTTATTGGGGCCGCTGACAAACACCGGAGCCTGCACACCCAGATAACGTAAGGTGCGGTGGAAGTTAAACAACTGTACGATAACGCCGATAGAGCCGGTGATGGTGGTCGGATAGGCCATCTGATAATCCGCAGCGCAGGACACGTAATATCCGCCGCTGGCGCACACATCCATCATGGAAGCAATCACGGGCAGGTGTGTTTTTCGCTTAAAAGCCAGTATTTCATGGTACATCATGGCACTGGAAGTCACGGTTCCGCCCGGTGTGTTCATGCGAAGCACCACAGCTTTCACGCGTGGATCGCTTTGAATATTTGCCAGCGTTTCTTTCAGATCACTGACCGGATTATGTCCGCCGCCTAATAGTCCGCCGGCCGTGCCGTCCATGAGCATGCCGCTGATATTAACTATGGCAATCCGGTTGTTGACCAACCAGTGCGCGCTGGCTTTTACGATGTGCGGATGGATGCCGCCATGGGTTGGCACTAAACTGATCTGGATTGTGCGGTTGCTGCATCCGGCAAGCGCCAGAAGCACGAGACATACACTGCCCGTCAAAAAGCAACGCCCGAAAAAAGAAGTCCAATGCTCCGCCGAACCTGAAATGTTATAGGTTTTCAGCATAAATAAAATGTCCTGGTAAGAGTATCGGGTGCAGATTGGCAGTGGAAGTCAGGGCTTTTTGCGCTCCACAATTTGCGTGAGGTTGCCTTCACAGTCAACAAATGAAATCAGTCGCCCGCCGCCTACAGCGCCTACCACCGAGCCGACAAATCCCACACCCTGCCCGGCCAAATGGGCGTAGGCTTCATCAAAATCTTCCACCATCCACGCGATATGGCTGATGCCGGGATCGTGACTTTCACGCGGGCGGCGCACATGTTCATTACGGGGCATGACTTCCAGCATCATGCCGCCAAAGGCGTTGTTACACGTCGGCGGACCGATCAGATACGTGCGCTGGCCGGAGCTTTCCATCGGTTCGGTTTGGGCGATAATCACCATGCCAAGCATTCGGCTGTACCATTGCACCACCTGCTGGGTATTGTCGGCAGCAAGTGCCACATGATCCAGGCCACTGGTTAATTTGATTGTCACCCTTGCGCTCCGTGTGTCATTTCCGGCTAGTTCGATGAAACGGGGTTAATCAACTTCTTTGGAATTGATCCACCGCATCATTTTACGCAATTTACGACCGATGACTTCAACCGGATGTCTGGTATCCGCTTCGTAAAGAGCTTTGAATTTCGGCTTGCCGGCCCGGTGCTCCGCCATCCATTCCGCAGCGAATTTGCCCGATGTAATTTCGTCGAGAATTCTCTGCATTTCCTTTTTGGTTTCTTCGGTAACAATGCGCGGGCCGCGGGTAAGGTCGCCATATTCCGCCGTGTTGCTGATGCTGTAACGCATGTAGTTCAAGCCGCCCTGATAAATCAGATCAACAATCAGTTTGACTTCATGCACGCATTCAAAATAGGCCATTTCGGGGGGATAGCCGTTTTTCACCAGCGTTTCAAATCCGGCTTTGATTAAAGCTGAGAGTCCGCCACATAGCACGGCCTGCTCGCCAAACAAATCGGTTTCGCATTCATTCTTGAAGCTTGTTTCAATAATGCCGGCTCGGGCACCGCCCACGCCGTTGCCCCAAGCCAGAGCGGTTTTCATCGCCTGACCGCTGGGGTTCTGATGAACCGCCACCAGACAGGGCACGCCGCCGCCTTTGACATATTCGCTGCGCACCAAATGGCCCGGACCTTTGGGGGCAATCATAACAACGTCAATATCTTTGGAAGGAACGATTTGCTTGAAATGAATTCCGAAGCCGTGGGTGGCACCGAATGTTTTGCCGGCTTTCAGATGAGGCCCGATATCCCGGACGTAAATATCCGGCTGCAATTCATCAGGAAGTGTGGCGATAATCAGATCAGCCGCTTTGACGGCGTCGGGAATCGGCATGGGATCAAAGCCGTGTTCAATAGCCAGTTTGCCATTGGCCGAATCGCGCCGATTGGCCACGATGACCTTCACACCGCTGTCGCGCAGGTTTTGTGCATGGGCATGCCCCTGGGAGCCATACCCTAGAACGGCCGCAGTTTTTCCATTCAGGCCGGAAATTGGCGCTTCATTCTCGTAATAAATCTTCAGTGTGGTTTCGTTTCCAGCCATCTGCTTTACCTTTTACTACTAAGCCCTGTTACTCTAATGTAACTACAACAAAATCAACAAGGCTATAAGAATAGAGGATCAATCGCAGGGGGTCAAATAAGCGATGGACCGGCAACGGGTGTGGCAATTTTTCCGGGCACCCCGCATCAACTCGACCGGCGAGCCGCCGGGTTTATCCCGGTGGGCTTCAGCATTCCTGTGAAAAGGCGGCTTTTTTACCCGGCCAGGAAAAATTGCCACGCCCCGGGCAACCGGGCACCGCTGAAAACTTGCCTCGCGTCATCCGCTGCTCTACGATAAAGCATATCCCCCCTGGGAGTACAAAAATATGAATGCCATGGATCTAAAACCTGATACAACATCGCGTGCGGCTGAAATTATTGATCCGGTCTGCGGAATGAAGGTCAAGCCCGAAACAGCGGCGGGACGTTACGAGCATGGCGGCATAAACTATTATTTCTGCTGTAAAAGTTGTCTGGGAAAATTCCGGAGCGACCCGGAAAAATATCTTAATAAGCGGCTGGCAACGCCGGGCACCGGGGCCTTGGTCCAACTGGGTGTTTCCGCACAGGCGATGACTTCGTCTGGTGCCGCTAAATTGCCTGATGGGACGCAACCGCCGATCGCAAACACGAAACGCCGATACATCTGCCCCATGCACCCGGAAGTCACCAGCGATCAACCGGGAGCGTGTCCCAAGTGCGGTATGGCTTTAGAGCCTGATGGGCCGGCGTCGCCCGCGGGGAAGGCAATGCGTTATACCTGCCCCATGGACCCGGAAATTATTCGTGAACAACCGGGTGCGTGCCCCATATGCGGAATGGCGCTAGAGCCAATGGAAGTTCAAGCGACCAGCGATCAGGAAAATCCGGAATTGGTGGATATGTCCCGACGTTTTCGCATAGGCCTGGCCCTGACGGTACCCGTATTTATCTTATCCATGCTGGCGGATTTTAATGTTGTCCATCTTAGCGTGGCACCGTGGATAAACTGGGCCAACCTTGTATTGTCTACGCCGGTGGTGTTCTGGTGCGGCCGGCCTTTTTTTGTAAGGGCGTGGGCCTCCATCAAAACGTGGCATCTGAACATGTTTACGCTGATTGGTTTAGGCGTGGGCGTGGCGTATGTGTACAGCTTTATTGCAACGCTGGTACCGCACATATTTCCGCCGGCATTTCAAGATCATCCCGGTGTCGTGGCCACATACTTTGAAGCTGCCGCCGTGATTGTCGTGCTGGTGCTGCTGGGCCAGACGCTCGAACTGCGGGCACGCAGCAAAACCGGTGCGGCCATCCGCGAACTGCTGGATTTATCACCTAAAAACGCCCGTCGTATCACCGCTGACGGCGATCAACAGGACGTGCCGGTGGAACAGATTGCCGTGGGAGATAAACTCCAGGTGCGTCCCGGCGAAAGACTTCCAGTGGATGGGATCGTGCTGGAAGGTTCCAGTACCGTGGACGAATCCATGATTTCCGGCGAACCGGTTCCCGTGCTCAAGACGGCTGGTGATAAAGTCGTTGGCGGCACAGTCAATGGCACCGGTGGCCTGGTAATGGAGGCGCAAAAAGTCGGGGCTGATACGCTGCTGGCGCAAATTGTGGCTTTGGTTTCGCAGGCGCAGCGCAGCCGCGCGGCTATTCAAAGCCTGGCCGATAAGGTTTCCGGTATTTTTGTGCCGGCGGTCGTGGCCTCGGCTGTTCTGACGTTTATTTTGTGGTCTGTCTTCGGCCCGGCTCCGGCGATGGCCTATGCTCTGGTGAATGCTGTGGCCGTGGTGATGATCGCCTGCCCCTGCGCCTTGGGGTTGGCCACGCCCATGTCTATCATGGTGGGTGTCGGCCGGGCAGCCCAGGCCGGTGTGCTGATAAAAAACGCGGATGTTCTCGAACGCCTGGAAAAAATTGACACCATCGCCCTGGATAAAACCGGCACGCTTACGCAGGGGCGTCCGAAGGTGGTAATGCTTCAGCCACAGCCGGGCGTTTCGGCTGATGATTTACTTCAATGGGCCGCGTCGATGGAGCGGGCCAGCGAGCATCCTCTTGCGGTCGCGATTATTTCCGCCGCCCGGGAGCATCACCTTCCGTTGCTGCCGGTTCAGCAATTCCAGTCCATCAGCGGAAAGGGCGTGAGCGCGGAAATCAATGGCCGCCGCGTGGCCATTGGCAACTCGGCCCTGATGCGGCAACTGCAGATTACCATTGACTCTGTACCTCAATCCGACGAAGCTCGGCGCAGCATCGGGCAGACGATTATGTATGTGGCGGCAGACGGAAAATTGATGGGCCTGCTGGGTACAGAAGATCCTCTGCGTTCCGGCGCGGCGGAAATGGTTAAGCTGATCAAGTCTCTGGGATTGTCGGTGGTTATGATTACCGGCGATAACCAGGCTTCGGCCACCGCTGTTGCCCGGCGACTTGGCATTGACACCGTTGAAGCCAATACGCTGCCGCAGGAAAAAGCCGAGGTGGTGCGCCGCCTGCAAAGTCAGGGACGAAAAGTCGCTCTGGCGGGCGATGGTATTAATGATGCCCCGGCTCTGGCGCAGGCGGATGTGGGAATTGCCATGGGCACGGGAACGGATTCCGCCATTGCCAGTGCGGGGGTGACATTGCTGCATGGAGATTTGGCGGGCATTCTCCAGGCGCGGCACGTCAGCATTGCGACGATGCGGAATATTCGCCAGAATCTGTTATGGGCGTTCGGTTATAACATTCTGGGAATACCAATTGCCGCGGGTATTTTATATCCCTGGTTTGGCATTCTGTTAAGCCCCATGATAGCCGCGGCCGCAATGAGCTTCAGCAGCGTATCGGTTATTGCCAACTCACTGCGCCTGCGAAATCTGAAAGTATAATGAGGCCCCGGTGTCCCGGTTGGATGCGAAAATGCTGTTGTAAGCAGGGCGGACCTCGGATTTAGTTTTGCGCTACTGGTAAAAACTTTTGCGCTGTACGTAGTGGCGGAAGCTCCATCGGATTGTAGACTTAGCGGTAATACGCGGCCGGCTTCATTCGCAAGGCATACAAAATTCCGCTACTGGATTACCGGCGGCGGGCGGACAATAGGAGAAGTTGATAACATTCGCGGAATGCGGGCAGATCTGCACGTTGTTAAAACGCCGGCGCTCCTCGCCATTACCGCCGTTGGGCGGCGGAAATTTTCGGGTTATCAGCATGGTTCTGTCGATGAAATTGCAGGACTGTGGATTTCAGGATCACAACACGATTATAACGGACAGGTAATATGAAATTCAGACATGGTGCATGGCGATGGCGGCCGGAGGTAAGCCCATCGGTGGCCAGGCGACTTTACCGCCATAGCATTGAAAAAAATGCGGTTCGTATCTGGAGCTTGGATCATTCCGGGACGGAAGGGGCCGATCGGTTTGAAGGAACGATTCTGGAATTATGCTTTTCCTCACCCATGCCCGATGTGGTACGCGTGCAAATTCATCATCACAAACCCTCTGCTGTGCAGCCTGCGGGATTTGATCTGGATTATCGGGCCGTCAGCTCAAGTTGGACGGTGGAGGATCAATCGGCGGCAATTATTTTAACCACCGGTAACCTGACGGTTCGTATCGAAAAAAATACCTGGGCCGTGAGCTTTCTGGATTCGCACGGCAATGTCGTGACGCAAGCCGGCCCGGAAAGCCTGGCTTACATGCAGGTTCAGTCTTCTGGCGCGTTTATGATGCAGCGGCTGAGCATGGCGGTAGGGGAGTGCATTTATGCCTTGGGAGAACGCTTCGGCCCGCTGGTAAAAAACGGGCAGAACGTGATCATCTGGAATGAGGACGGCGGTACGGCCAGTGACCTGGCTTATAAAAATATACCCTTTTATCTCTCGAGCCGGGGCTATGGCGTACTGGTAAATTCACCGGGGAAAGTGGATTTTGAAATTGGCACCGAGCGCGTGACGCAAATGCAATTCAGCGTTCCCGGAGAATCCCTGGATTATTATCTGTTCCATGGGCCGGACCTGAAAGCCGTTTTAAGTAAATACACGCTGTTAAGCGGACGTCCGGCGGTGCCGCCCGCATGGTCATTTGGCTTATGGCTTAGTACCTCGTTTACCACGCGGTATGATGAAAAAACCGTGATGGAATTTGTCGATGGCATGGCCCAGCGCGGCATTCCATTGAGTGTATTTCATTTTGACTGTTTCTGGATGAAAGAGCGGCAATGGTGCGATTTTCAGTGGGATCGCACGGCATTTCCCGATCCGGAAGGGATGCTCACGCGACTGAAAGCCAAAGGCTTAAAAATATGTGTATGGATTAATCCTTACATTTCCCAGCTTTCGCCCTTGTTTAAAGAGGGGCGGGAAAACAATTATTTCATCCGCAGGCAGGACGGCTCGGTATTTCAACGCGACGCCTGGCAGCCCGGAATGGCGCTGGTCGATTTTACCAATCCCGGTGCGCGGCAATGGTATTGCGGCAAGCTGCAGGCACTGCTGGACATGGGCGTGGACGCCTTCAAAACTGATTTTGGTGAATATATTCCGACCGAATCCGTGCAGTATTTTGACGGCTCTGATCCGGAGCTTATGCACAACTATTATAGCTATCTCTATAACAAGTGTGTATTTGAATTGCTGGAAAAACATCATGGCAACGGCCAGGCACTGGTATTCGGCCGATCGGGCACAACCGGTATTCAAAAATTTCCTGTTTCCTGGGGCGGCGATTGCGAAGCCACTTTTGAATCCATGGCGGAGGATCTTCGCGGGGGCTTAAGTTTCTGCATGTCCGGGCCGGCCTTCTGGAGCCATGATATCGGGGGATTCACCGGCAAAGCGGATGCGGGGTTGTATAAACGCTGGATTGCATTTGGATTATTGTCCACCCATAGCCGCCTGCACGGATCAGAATCGTATCGGGTCCCGTGGCTGTTTGATGAAGAATCGGTCGCCGTGATGCGGCATTTTACAGCTTTGAAGAATCGTCTGTTTCCCTATCTTTTTTCCGCTGCGCAGGATGCGGCGGAACATGGCTGGCCGGTGTTGCGTGCGATGGTATTGGAATACCCGGATGATCCGGCATGTCGGTATTTGGATCGGCAATATATGCTTGGATCATCAATCCTGGTGGCACCGGTGTTCCGCGACGACGGCATGGCTGAATATTTTCTGCCGGCGGGTCGCTGGACGGATTTATTGACCAACCGGGTGGTGGACGGCGGCGGTTGGCGGCGGGAAAAAATGAACTTTATGGAGCTGCCGCTATTTGTGAAGGCCAACTCCATTATTCCGATGTCCGGTGAAACGCAGCGGCCGCAGTGGATGGTGGATCAGCCGTTGACGCTGGATGTATTTGAGGTTGATGCCCCGGCGACGCTGGATGCGCGTGTGGCGGCATCTGACGGAAAATCGGCGGTTTTTAAAGTGCAGCGCCGGGCCGGCGAAGTGGTGTTTACTTCTGATGGTCACGCCAAAAATATCACTGTTATTTTGCGCCACTGCCGCAGTGTAGCGGACGTGATCAACGGTCAGGAACAGCGGGAACTTGCGGAAGGTCTGGGCATTCAGTGGAGTAACACCGCTCAACCGCTGATTGTCAGATTTTCCCAATCATCGGATCATCCGAGCCGCCGGCGGGAGCCGAGCGGCGCTTTGGAATCGGTGCGAGGCGGCAATCCTCAAGGCAGCAAAACCTGACGACTGGTGCGGCGGTCGCGGCCTCGTTGATTTGATCATGACAGGAATTCTCACAACCTTCAGGAGACAAAACCATGGCGAAAACCAGAACCGTGTTACGTGATAAATCGGCAATCCGAACCGACAATAACATTTCCCGGCGACGTGTGCTGGCGGTTGCCACAGTTTTGGCGGCGGGGAAGGCCATGGGCTTGGGTAGCAACGCATCCGTGACCGCAGCGGCAGCGTCCGCTGGCGGGACACCACGATCAACGCCCTATCGTTGGACGAATGTGGCTATTCACGGCGGCGGCTTTGTCGTAGGTATTATTCCCCATCCCACGGTGCAGGGACTGATTTATGCGCGTACGGATGTGGGCGGGGCATATCGTCTGGACCCCGGTACTGATCGCTGGACGCCCATTACCGACTGGGTGGGCGGCCCGGATTGGTATCTTTCCGGGATCGAAAGCCTTGCCGTTGATGCAACGGATGCAAAGCGCGTGTACATCGCCGCGGGTATGTATAGCCAGCCGTGGGCAAAAACCGGTGCCATTTTGCGTTCAACGGATCGGGGACAAACGTGGCAAAAAACCAATTTGCCCATCAAACTCGGTGGAAATGAAGCGGGCCGATTTAATGGGGAGCGTTTGGCGGTGGATCCCAACGCACCAGCCACACTGTTTTTCGGTTCCCGGCACAATGGCCTGTGGAAAAGTCTGGACCATGGCGAATCCTGGCATCAGGTAAAAAGTTTTCCCCTTCCGCAGGATACCGGCGGGGTCGGTACGGTTTTTGTTGTTTATGACGTGCGCAGCGGTAAGCGGGGCCAACCCACGCCGATCATTTATGCCGGCGCATCCACTCCGCACGGCGGAATGTACCGCAGTACCGATGCCGGAGCCACGTGGCATAAACTCGCTCATCAGCCGTTGGGCCTGCGACCTAATCATGCCGCACTGGCAGCGGATGGATCACTTTACATCAGTTACGGTAAACAACCCGGCCCGAATTCCATGACCGATGGCGCCGTATGGAAATTTAACACTCATGATGGGACATGGACAGATATTACACCGTTATCCCCAAAAAAAGATCGCCGCAGTTTTGGTTACGGAACAGTTATCATTGATGTCAACAATCCCGGCACGGTGATGGCCGGGACGTTTTGCCGCTGGAATGGCGGCGATATCATTTTCCGTTCCACCGATGGCGGCAAACAGTGGACACCCATAAGTCCCAATCATGGCGGCATCTGGTCCGTAGAATCCGCCCCCTGGCTGAATTTTCATTCGCCGCATCCGATGGTCATGAACTGGATCGGCTCTTTGCAATTGGATCCCCATAATTCCAATCGCGCGCTTTACACCACGGGGTGGGGCATATTTGAAACCATGGATGTGATGGCGGCGGATTCCGGCGGGCCAACCCATTGGAAATTTTATTGCGACGGCTTTGAGGAAACGGTGGTCACAGATTTAATCAGTCCGCCCGCTGGTGCGCATCTGATCAGCACGGTGGGGGATATTGACGGCTTCAAGCATGACGATTTGCGGATTTCGCCTCCCGGCGGCATGTTGAATCCGAATTACGGCAACAACACCGGCATTGATTTTGCCGCCCATGTGCCATCATTTATGGTACGCGTGTTTGGCGGACGGCCGGTGAATGGGGCCTATTCCACCGACGGCGGAAGCAGTTGGACACCGTTCCGGCGGGGGCCACGTCACGGCATGTACGGACGAATTGCTGTTTCACCGGACGCTAAGACCATTGTCTGGACTGCCGCATCAGGACCTTGGAGCGGACCGAGTCGGGCGGCGCATGTCACGCATGATCGCGGTGAATCCTGGAAAGCATGTCGCGGTTTAAAGCCAGGATGGCAAGTTATTTCTGATCGCGTTAATCCGCAACACTTTTACGCCTTCAGTCCGCATCAGGGACATATTTATATAAGTTCGGATTCGGGCAATTCCTTTCATCGCATGAAGCGGCAGTTGCCGCGCGGTGGCGCAGCGCTTCGCAGTGCTCCTGGCCAGGCCGGCGATCTATGGTTGGCGTCCTCACATGGACTGTACTATTGCAGAACTGCAGGTTCCGAGGTGTCACGAATTTCTAATATCGACTCCGCGAATCAGGTGGGCTTTGGCCGGGCGGCACCGGGATTAAGTTATCCGGCGATATTTATTGCCGGCACGGTGAATGGCGTTTATGGCATCTACCGTTCGGATGATACGGGTGCCACATGGACACGTATTAATGATTATCAACATCAATTCTTCACCATCGACGCCATCACGGGTGATCCCCGAATTTATGGCCGCGTGTATCTGGGCACCAGCGGTCGCGGGATTATTTACGGGGACAGGGTGTAGGATCAAGCGGCTGGGCCGCCCATAGGGATATAGCAATTTATAGCGTTTTATAACCATGTATAGCGGTGTTCTTGTATAAATGGATATAACTTGCTATAAATGAGGCTATGGACCCGATCAAAAATCCATTTTCGCCAGGCGCGGGTTCCCCTCCCCCTGAATTAGTGGGACGGGACGGTGTTATTGAGCAGGCTCGTATTTTGCTTGGGCGCGTTAAGCAGCGACGCTCCGAGAAGAGTATGCTGCTGACTGGACTGCGCGGGGTTGGAAAGACGGTGTTGCTCAATGAAATAGAGCACATGGCGGAGAAGCAGGATTATCAAACCGTTTCCCTGGAAGCCCATGAAGAAAAGCCATTGGCATCTCTCATCGCCTTGCCGCTTCGAGAAATGCTTTACAAGCTGGATCGGAGAGCGGGAACCAGTGATAAAGTGAAACGCGCTCTCATGGTATTACGCGGCTTTCTCGGCGCAATTAAGCTATCAGTCCATAATATGACAATCGAGTGGGATATTGACCCGGAAAAAGGCACAGCGGACAGCGGCGATCTGGAAATTGACCTGCCCGCACTATTCGTGGCCGTGGCAGAAGCGGCTGCGGATCGGCATAGCGCCCTGGCAATTTTTATCGACGAAGTTCAATATTTCAGCGGCAAGGAACTTGGCTCGCTGATTATGGCTCTGCACAAGATTCAGCAGCGGCAACTTCCCCTTGTGCTTGTAGGGGCGGGGCTCCCCGTGTTGCCGCGGTTGGCCGGGAATTCAAAATCCTACGCAGAGCGGCTATTGAGTTTTCCGGACATCGGCGCGTTGTCGGAACTTGATGCGTCAAGGGCCCTTAGCGATCCCGCGAAATCCGTCGGAGTTGACTTTGAACCGGCCGCCTTAACGGAGATTTTTCATCTGACGAAAGGATTTCCATACTTCGTGCAGGAATGGGGGTACCAAGCCTGGAATATCGCCGATTCAAAAATCATTACCAGGCGCGTCGTGCAGCGCGCTACCGACCTTGTGATTCCAAGGCTTGACGAAAATTTCTTCCGCGTCCGTTACGAGCGGCTGACGCCCGCGGAGAAAACATATCTCCGAGCCATGGCCGAGCTCGATTCGGACGCTCGGCGTACCAGCGACATTGCTGAAAAACTTCATGTAAAGGTTACCAGCCGCGGGCCGGTGCGCGGCAACCTGATAAAAAAGGGGATGATCTACAGCCCCGCACATGGAGATATGGCCTTCACCGTTCCGCTTTTTGACGAATTTATGAAGAGGGCCATACCAAAGTTTAAATCATAGTGTGCGTGCGGCCGTGTCTTGATGACGTTCGGCGCACTGCCCCAGTATCCCTATGGCTGGTGGTGCGGATCCCATTGGTCCTGTCCGCCGAGGATGTTCTCAACGGTATACGCGTTGGCCTGCCGGTCGGTTCTGGTGCGCCCATTAGACACGTGCCTTGTTAATTTCGCAACACTGTACTTGTGCAAAATTACGCGAAACTTGTGCAGAATTGGACACACGGAAAAAGGCGTATCATTTTCCTTTGCCGGCCCGTAATCATAGCAATAGTGCCACCGCAGTTCCATCAAATTATCAAAGCGACTATACGTTGATTTTCCTCGTCGCGGCTGATTCTGCAATAGATTCAACCGAAAGTATACAGTGAAGTGTTTTCAAGTTGGGGAATTCTTCGTAGCATCTGCATGGTCTGAATTGGCGGACGTATGTTTTCAGGAGTTGAATCAATGGTAGCACTTCGTTCTATCAGCGCGGCGGCATCGGCGTCGCTATGTTTGCTTGGACTTTTAGCCCTCCCCATGACCGCAGCCATGGCTGGCGTTGCAGCCCCGCCTGCGTTGCCCACAATTCCCCACCGTGTTTTTAACATCACGCGATTTGGAGCGACAGCCGATAGCATTGCACCCGCTACGGCAGCAATTCAGAAGGCGATCATCGCCTGCGGCGATGCCGGGGGTGGTACGGTGCTGATTCCGCGGGGTACATTTCTCTGCGGCCCGATTCGCCTGGCTAACCATGTTGATTTACGGCTGGTCAAAGGGGCACAATTAAAAATGCTGCCCTACGGAAAGTACCCCTTTATTCACGGCAAGTACCCGGATTTTATCCGCGCCTCCAATTTGCATGATATAGCCATTACGGGCCACGGAACCATCAACGGCCAGGGAGCGGTCTGGTGGGCCATGTATCGTCGCCGCCCCAATGGTACAGTCCCCAAATTGCCGCACCGCCCGCAGATGCTTTCCATGAATAATATTACGCGACTGCTGATTCAGGGCGTGCGGCTGCAGGATCCGTCCAATACCCATATTTCCATCCAAAATGCCTGCAAAGATGTCACGATTGAACATATCATCATTCACACGCCGCACAATTCTCCAAATACCGACGGTATTGATCTTTCCGGCAGTAATATCGTGATCACGCATTGCCGCATTTCGGATGGCGATGATTGCATCGCCATTGGTGGCAGCGGGCATCGCAGCCGGAATTATTTTGAAAGCCGGAATATTGTCATTACTCATTGCGCGTTCGGTTATGGCCATGGCATGTCCATCGGCAGCTTCACCAGCGGCGGAATTCGTAATCTTCTGGTGGAAAATTGCACATTTAATCATACCACGGCCGGCATACGCCTTAAATCCAATCTGGGACGGGCCGGCATTGTGGAAAATTTGACATATAAAAATATCACCATGCGTGATGTCCGCTGGCCGATTTTTATTTCCAGTTATTATCCGCACGCACCAAAAAGCTCCTGGCTTCAATTGCCACAACCCATCGGACGCTACACGCCGATCTGGCGCAATATCCGCATTATCAATCTCACCTCGGTGCAATCGCCGGTGGCGGGACACATCATCGGAATGCCCGGTGCCCCGGTAACCAACGTGCTGCTGCGCAATGTTCATATAAAAGCGAAGACCGGAATGATTATTGCAGATGCACGCGATATACGTTTTCAAAACAGCAGCATAATCGCCTCCCGCGGTCCTGCTGTTATGGTACACCATGCGCGAATCACCGGTATCAGCACTGCTGGAGTAGCTGTGGCCGCTGCCCAGTGATATTGTCCGTTGATCACCGGAGCTACAGCGCATAATATTTAATCCTAGCATCATGCGCTGCGGAAATCGCCACAGCCCGGCGATCCGAAAAAAAAATTACGATAGGAGGCCTTCATGACTCGTAAGCAAAACCTGGCACGCCGGGACTTCCTGGAACTTGCGTTGCTGACAGGAGCGGGTGCGACCATAACGGCGCGTTCCGCGAAGGGTGCTGCCCGCAAGCCAGCCTCCAAGCGGGGGACCGGCACCACCATGTACGAAATCCCGGACGCAGGTTGGCGGCTGTGGCTGGATACGCAAGCTTCTTGGGAAAACGATCAGCTATATCTTCCTGATGAAGTGGTTCTCCAAACCGTCCCGGTAAATCCGCCCACAGGCGGATGGGAAGTGCTCACTGCGGAGCAAGGAATTGCCGTGACCCTGCCGGGCACCGTGGAGCAGTATTTCTGGGGAAAAGAAGGTCTGCGCCCTTATCAGGACAACGAATATTTTTTCGCATGGGATGACCCCGAAGTTCGATGTGGTGCATATTACGGCGTGTCATGGTGGTGGACACAACTGGATATTCCTGAATCGTTCGCGGGGAAAAAAGTGTTGTTGCGTGTGCGCGGTGCGCGGCAGCGTGCGGAAGTGTACCTTAACGCTCACCTCATTGGCTATGATATAATTGATCAAACCGCTTTCACCTGTGATGCCACATCCGCTATACGTCCCGGCGGGAAAAACGTCTTGGCGATTCGCATTACCAATCCCGGCGGTCGCTTTGACTGGCCGGATGGAAGTACCACGGTTTGGAGCAATGGCCGCTTTCAGCGCAGCCATGGTTTTGGCGGTCTCGACCGCGGTTTGCTGCTCGAGGTACATGACGCGGTATATGTTGCCGATGTTTGGGCGCTGAACACTCCCGAAATTCGAACGGTCGATGCCCATGCGGAATTAACCAATGATTTACCCCATGCGGTGAAAGGCCAATTGCATTTCTCCGTCCTTAACGCCGATGGAAAAGCCATAAAACATCACCAGGAGTTAATTGTTGTTTCCACGGGAAGCGGGCATATGTTTCGCGTACCACTGGCCTGTGGCTCCGCTGAACTCTGGGATTTGAGCCATCCGAATTTGTATCGACTGCGGGTAGAGTTTCATTCCGATGACCGCAGTATTGCAAGCCACCGCGATGTCGAATTCGGTTTCCGCTGGTTTGAAGCGCAGGGCATCGGGGCTGATGCGATGCTGAAACTTAATGGGAGCCGTATCAAGCTTTACACCGCCATTTCATGGGGATTTTGGGGAATTAATGGTCTTTGGCCGACTCCGGCACTGGCGGAGAAAGAAGTGCGGGCGGCTAAAA
This sequence comes from Planctomycetota bacterium, assembly GCA_021808105.1. Taxonomy (GTDB): domain Bacteria; phylum Planctomycetota; class Phycisphaerae; order WQYP01; family WQYP01; genus JAMDCX01. Next base: position 16,864 of record JAKBCC010000028.1, on the reverse strand, counting down.
GCTTGAACATGAACTGTCTGAATTTTCACCGGCAGATCGGCCGCGAAGAAGTGTTGCAGCAGCAGGATCAACTGGGGCTTCTGCGCTATATGGAGGTGGGGGGCGGAAAAGAATTTGTGGCGGGGCCGGCGGATGGATTCTGCGCGAAGTTCATGACCGAAAAGTTGTTGCGAATGTTCCGGCAGTTTCGCAGCCATCCTTCGCTGGTGATTTATTGTGTGCAAAATGAGTGGAATCCGGACCTTCATGACCCGCGCATTATGGCGATGTTAAAACGCCTGCACGCGGAAGACCCCAGCCGCATCGTGACTTTGAAAGACGGGGTCGTACCCGCCGGGGAAGCCTGGTATCGCGCCGGCGGGTGGAAACTTCATTGGGATCACGGGCATGGCTTCTCGGGATGGTGGTGTCAGCATACCGCCGGTGGCGGCGGCGGGTCGTGGCTGGATCGGTATTATCAAGGCCCGGATGAGTTTATGTATCGATCTGACAATCGAAGGGAAATTGTCGAGTGGGGCGAGGTTGGCGGCTCGGCGGTTGCTGATAATCATGAATTAATGGTGCGGCATATTAAAGAGGCTGGCGGTAAAAGCTATGACTTGCTGGATCACCAAGAGATACTGTCGGCCTATAACACATTTCTGGACCACTGGAAATTCCGCTCGGCATTTCCCACAACCTCGGCGTTGTTTGAATCACTGGGAGACCGATGTTATCAGTGGTGGTCGATCTTGCTGGAAAATTTCCGAATTGCTGAACGTGTGGACATGTGTGCCATCAGCGGATGGGAATCCACTGCGATTGAGAATCACTCGGGAATTGTTGATAACCTGAGAAATCATAAAGGCGATCCTAGGCTGATTGCCCAGTCTCTGCAACCTCTGCTCCCCCTGGCCAAACTCAGACAGACGGTGGTATCAAGCGGGGATGCCGCCGAATTTGACGTGTATTGGGTCAATGAAAGTGGAAAAGCAGTATCAGGCAATCTTCGAGTCACCTTGGAGATGCCCGATCAGAGTGAAATGACATTATTTGACGCGCCATTACCAACGCATGTCCCGCAACGACTTGTTTATCCCATGGCCTCCGGCCAATCCACCGGGCCGCTGGCGCAAGGCGGAACGTATATCATCACAGCGCGAATTGTCGGCCAACCGATCAGCCATAAACGGACGATTCTTGCCGTTGACCTTGCCGGCCCGAAAAAAGGTGATATTCGTGTGGGCATTATTGGAAAGCAGCCGGCGATTGGAGGAGCGTTGGCGGAAGTGCCGGGCGTTCATTGCAGTGAATGCGTCGCTACGGACCACTATGACATGCTGCTCCTGGGCAACGGCCCGGCCGGCAAAATAATATCCGCAACGCAAACGATTACCGGCACCCCGATCCCCTGGCTTTTTGCGCATCAGTGCGCCGGACAAAGTGGAGATATGCGATTTATTTTCAACGCGCTGCCCGATGCCCCGGCCGAGATAACGTTATACTTCGCCGAGATTCAGCACAAGGCGGGCAGCCAGCGCGTGTTTGATGTGAACATTAACGGCCAGACCGTGCTAAAACATTTTGATATCTGGGCGGAAGCCGGAGGGGCCTGCAAAGCAGTTGAGAAACGCTTCACCTTACGTCCCCGCAATGGCTCGATTGTCATAACACCCGGTGATATTCAACATGGTGATGCTGCATTTTCAGGTATTAAAATACAATGCGGCGGGCGTACCATCACCGCCTATTTCGGACCTGAATCGATCAAGCAGCATCTTGGCCCGGCGGAACTTATTTGGAAACCATACCAGACTTCCGCCCCCATTACGCCGCAGGTCGCCGAGATTATCCGAAACGGCACGCCGCTGCTGGTGGTGACCGACAATGGATTTTTCTCAGACGCCGCGGCGGGCGATCTAATGCGCTTAGGCGCCTTTAATTATCACGGACACGTCGGGTCTTTGCGCTCCATGGACAACTGGATGGGCAATTGGATTTTTGTTCGCAGTCATCCCTTGTATGCCGGGCTGCCCGTAAATTGTGCCATGAAAGGTGATTACCAGGTGCCGTTTTTTAACGCAGACGGATTACTGCTTGATGGGGACAACGTGGAGATTGCCGCCGCCTACAGCCGGGATCATGATCGCAACGTCGGCGCATCAACGTTTACGACCGCACTGGCAAAAGGCAAAGTAGTTTTTCACATGATGCCGGCCATGCAGAAAATTGTGCAACGCCGCTGGCTGATCAATGTGCTGAATTATCTGACGGCTCAATAATCAGATGTCCGTAAATGTCCACCAGCCTGCATCCGGCGGCACCGCCAGGCAACCGTTACTCACGACGAGCGGGCGGAAAAGTCAATAACGACCCAATACCCGCCGCCGCTGCACTTGAGTACCGTCCAGGCTCGATTCTTGTTATTCACGATGGGCTGCGGGACCCAATATGGAAAGCGGCCTGAAGTAAGCGCGATAAAAGCCGCGATCTCTGGTCAGCAGCCGATCCGCCTGGTGCAGCGCGTGGGCACCGATCAGAAAATCTGCCGCCACCCGATTCCGGGGCCCGCCACCAAGACGATAATTCCGCCAGGTCTGCGACGCTTCCAGAGCGGTCTTAAGCGTCAGGGGTGTGAATTCAACACCCAACTGCTGCATCGCGGTGGCCGCCGCTGATGTCGATCCGAAGAATGCCCCAACCTCCGCCCAGATCACTTCGCACGCAATAAGCTGGCCCTCCGTGGCGGCACGTTGCAGTAACTCCATGGACGAGCGGCCAAAGGTGCTGTCAGCGCCAAATATGTCAAGCAGAATACTGGTATCCACGGCAGTTATCATCGGCGGGGTACCTTGCCGCGAAGTTCGACGATGAGTTGGTCCGTCGATTTATTGAGCTTAAGAATGCCATAAGCTGCAGCAACCGGATCGGCCATCCCGGATTTGGTAAGCGTCAGATGGCCTGCCTCCTCTCGGACTTCCAGCACCTGCCCCTTGCGCAGTCCCAGACGTCGCCGCAATAACTGTGGAATGGTAATTTGTCCCTTTTCAGATACAATTGTTTTCATACGTTAAGTGTATGAATTCCTACTTCATGTGTCAAGCATACCCCAGGGATTGGTTGAAGAAAGACCAAGGCACCATTTCCGCAGAACAGCGGAGGGAGCCGGAGTTGTTTTTCGCGGCATCGATAACGATCCATTGCTTTTTAAGACGATGGCATCATACTTACACAAACGGTATGGGTGCCAAGATACTTCGCCGTTATGAGCTGGTTGTTTCGGCGCGATCGGCTGGATGGCAAGCGGATGATCTGGCGAAGGTTTTTTACGTGATGGAGGCATAAGGATGCGACGACGGGAAATATTACAGTTGGCGGCGGCGATGATTGTCCTTCCGGGAAAATCAATGATCGGATCCGGTGATCCTGTTATTGCCGCCACGCCGGTGGGGGTTTCCCAAACGGCATTTCTGCGGGCCAGAACTCGTGCCGCGACTTTGGTGGCGTCCATGACGCTGGCGGAAAAAATCAGTCAGACGGGCAATACCGCGCCGGCGATCAAGCGGTTGGGTTTAAGCCGCTACCAATACTGGTCCGAGGCGTTACACGGTTTGGCTCTCGGCTACGCGGAAGGCACCAGCTTCCCGCAGCCGCTGGCACTGGCCGGAGCGTGGAACCCGGAATTAAACCGGCGAGTTTACACCGCGGTATCCGATGAGGCGCGGGCCTGGCATAACCGAACCGGAAATTCGCTGACGTTTTATTCCCCGCAAACATTAAATCTGCATCGTGATCCGCGCTGGGGCCGCTGCGAAGAAGCCGCCGGTGAAGACCCATGCCTGGCGGCCACACTGGCTGTGCAGGTGATCAAAGGTATGCAGGGGGATGATCCGAATTTTCTCAAGACCACAGCCTGTGCTAAACATTTTATCTGCAACAACACCGACGATGATCGGGAAAGTACTTCAGCGACTGTTGATCCCCGGAGCTTCTGGGAATATTACACCCGCGCCTATCGCACGGCTGTGATTGACGGCGGCGTGTTTACCGTGATGGGGGCATACAATGCCATCAACGGCACGCCCTGTTGTGCGGATCATTTTCTGCTGACCGATCTGCTGCGCAATCGCTGGGGCTTTCGGGGATATGTGACCTCTGATTGCGATGCAATCTATAATATTTTCAACCCGCACCATTATGCCAAAACATTACCCCAAGCCGCAGCGGATGCGATTCATGCGGGCTGTGAGTTAAATTGCGGGGGCACGTTGCAAAAATATCTGCCGCAGGCCGTTAAACAGCAACTTGTCAGTGAAACAGAAATTTCCGAAGCGGTCACCCGCATTCTCACCGCGCGGTTTCTGCTGGGGGAGTTTGATTCGCCGACAGCCGTTCCCTACAGCAAAATTCCTTTTGCTTCGGTCAATTCCCCGGAGCATCAGGCCTTGGCGTTAGACGCCGCCCGGCAGTCGATTATTTTATTGAAAAATGAGAACGACTTTCTCCCGCTTGATAAAGCCACACTCCGAACGGTGGCCGTCATCGGTCCGATGGCAGACCAGGCTCATCTCGGGCAGTACAGCGGTGGTATCTATGAAAGTGCTTCACCGTTGCAGGGGATCGCCGCGGTTCTCGGCGTGGCGCTGACCGGTGCGGGCGTCTGGCCGGATCAAGCGGTGCAATATCATCAGACGCGGGAGCAGACATCCGCCCGCAGCCTGCCCACATTCGCCTACATCACCAACGGAGCTTGGATTGAATACAAAGCACAAGAATTCAGCGGTAAAACCATGATTTCCATTCAGTGTGCCAGCGCCGGCCCTGGAGCCGCCATTTCCGTACATCTGGATTCTCTAGCCAGCCCCGCCGTAACCAGCCTGCATATCCCAAATACCGGTTCCTGGCAGAACTGGAAAAAATTCTCCGCCTCTTTGCCGAATATTGTCGGCAAACACAAGGTGTTTTTCAGAATCAGCGGTGGAGCCGGCGATCTGATTAATATCGGCGGATTCGATCTTTTGCCCCTGGCACCGCCGGTGCATGGTCGCCTCGGTAAGCCGGAAATCATTTATAAACCCGGCTGTTCCATAACCGGAGCTAAAGACGCCGGAATGTTTAATGATGCCATTTCCGCCGCCCGGCGCGCGGATGTCGTCATTCTGGTATGTGGTGTCAATTCGTCAGTGGATGGCGAGGGCCACGACCGCAAAGACACCAAACTCACCGGCGTGCAGCATGAACTGATTGAAGCAGTTTTTGCCGCCAATCCGCGCACTGTTCTGGTGGTGTCCAGCAATAATACCGTCGCGATCAATTGGGAGCAGGCTCATTTGCCGGCTATTGTCGGCGCCTTATTTGCGGGACAGGCACAAGGTACAGCCATTGGCGACGTCCTGTTTGGGCGCTATAACCCCGGCGGGAAAACCTGCTGCACATGGTACAAAACAGTCGATGACTTGCCGCATTTCCACGACTATGACATCCGCAAAGGGCGGACGTATATGTATTTTGAAGGTAAGCCGCTGTATCCTTTCGGATATGGCCTTAGCTATACGAGTTTTCACTATAGCGGTTTGGCCCTAAGTTCCGCTTCACTTTCGGCCGGCGGCGAAGTCAAGGTTACCGCAACCATCACCAACACGGGCAAGCGGTCCGGGGCGGAAGTTGTGCAGTTGTACGTGCGGGTACCGAGATCGGATGTAAAGCGGCCTATCCGGGAACTCGTCGGTTTTGCACGTGTGGAATTGCAGGCGGGACAAGCGCGCCGCGTGAGTTTTTCTATACCCTACAACACGCAGGCCCTGTGGTATTGGGATGCCGATAAGAAAAAGTTCGTCATTGAACCGGGAAAAATGCAACTGGAGATCGGCAGTTCATCGGCGGATATTCGTCTGGTCGGGCAGGTGCAGTTAGCGGCCTGTGAAGATAAGCGACTGGGAGGCCCCGAAACCCTTCGCACGGTGGCTGCGGAAGTTCATGTGGTCTAAATGCGGGCGCGCGTGAGAAGCGTTGTGCGCGTCATCGTCAGCCAATGGCAAACGATTTAGCGGTTGTTCTCCGCACGCTAGGCTATTATCCCTATGCCGACACCATCTGCCGACACCATCTGCCGACACGTTTGACGCTCCAACGCGGCCCGACTACTCTATTCGTGCTCGGATTGTTCATGGAAGTACTGCGTGCGGTGTCCATTTTGTCATACGGTTGATCAGGATCATGTTCTGGATTCACGTCCGGTTGAGGGGGGGCAGTCCATCCGCCGACGCCGTGAGTGCGAGCATTGCAACCGTCGCTTTACAACGTATGAACGCATCGAGGAAGTGGTGCGTTTAACGGTGGTCAAGAAAGATGGTTCACGCGTCCCGTTTGACCGCAATCTTATTGATGCCGGTATTCAAAAAGCATGTTACAAACGCCCGATATCCGCTGAAGTTATCGCGCGGATTGTCGATGCGGTGGAAGAGAACGTCGTTCAGAAGTATCAGCGTGAGTGTCCAAGTTCCTATATTGGTGAACAGGTCATGTACTTTCTGCGGCAAACGGATCCGATCGCCTACGTTCGTTTCGCCTCGGTTTATCGGGAATTCCAGGACCTGGGAGAACTGGTTAATGAAGCGCGCGATATGATGAATCAAACGCTGCCCAAAGACCCCGATCAAACCGATCTATTTGTGCCGTAGTGTTGAGTCAAGCCTGCAAATTGCAATGAACAGCGCACCAGCCGAAGCGCGATTCCCCGGCCTTTTGGAACGTGTAATTATTTGGGCGGTATCGTTTGGGAGCTTTGCCGCCGCCGGCGGTGGATAATAAAAACAATTACCGCCAGCACCACGACGATTCCCGCGGCAAGATAGATGTAATGTTTGACTTTCGCGACTTCTCTGAAAAGCCAGTTAATGCGTGCCGCCTGCCAGTATCCCAGATAGATCAGCGTCGGCACGCTGATGCACCCCGCCATGCCGTCCACTGCCAGAAATCGCCAGTAGGGCATGCGTGACATGCCGCACAGCGCAAAGATCAAGGCCCGCACGCCGGGAATAAATCTACCGATAAACAACGTCAAATTACCGTGCTTACGGAAATATTTCTCCACGCCTTCGCGGCGTTTGGATCCCATGGCTTTGCGAACATGCCGTGCGAGAAAATTATCGGCATCAATGCCGCGCTTTCCAACAAAATAAAGAATGCTGTCTCCCACCAGCAACCCGGCCATTCCGAACAGGATCATAATTTCAAGGTTGGGCACACGCCCCGGGGTGGCAATCAGGGCGTGGTGTGCGCCCGCTGCGACATCCGCCAGCGGACTCTGGCGCGGATTGCACAGATACCCGGAAAAAATTAGCGGCATGTCTTCCGGAATCGGCACGCCGCAGCCGGCGGTAATCAGCAGCATCGCCAGAGCGAAGTAGGTAAAGCGGGTTAATAGTACCTGGATCAGTGGAATCATGGTTTGCCCCGCGGCTCCTCATGGATGTTAGACTTAGCCGTGGCCGCCTTCGTCAATCCTAATTTGCAGGCTTGATAGCGCGGGGCAAGACCGTGGAAATCCTGAAGGGACGGAATCAGGTTCGCTTTTTCCGCAATTCCCCAAGCCGCTGCCGGGCGTCACGGAATGCGATATCCCACTGCGCGATGCGGCTATACGTCTTTTCCGCCTCCTCGAACTGCCCGGAGGTCTCCAAAGCCCTTGCGAGCCAATAATGGATCTCCTTGCTCTTGGTATCCCCCGACTCAGCGAGTTCATAACTTTCCACCGAACGTTGCAGGGTTTCCACCGCTTCCTGATTCATGGACTGTTCGAGGAACGAACGCCCCAGCAGATGCAGTGCATCCGTACGGCATCGCGGACTGTTCTGGGCCTGCTGCAAAACGCCCATGGCCTCTTCAAAGCGTTGCGAGCGGAAGAGACGATAGCCATATTCAAAGAGTACCTGCAGATCAGAGGGATAATTTTTCATCCGCTCTTCATATTCTCCCAATTCAAATTTCAGGCGCTCCTGTTCAAATTCCGCCAACTCCCGGGCAAGCTCCTGATCGTCCGGGTTGGCCCGCGCCTTTTCCACCATGGCCCGGTGCTGCCGCCGAAGTTGTTTGATGCGTACATCCCCCATGACCACTTTATAACGATAAATTTTGGTCTGGGCGTAAGCTTTTTCCAATACCTCAAGGGCGGTTTTTTCACTTTCCTCAGATTCGGCGTCAACCAGCGCTTTGATGTATTTGTTCAGCAGTTGCGGGTCGGTTGGGTTCTGCTGCCACGCATCCTGACTTTCACGGATGACTTTCAGTTTATAATCTTCCGTTTTGGTTAAATTTTCCTTCTGCAACAGGTCTTTGGTCATTTCCTGATCGCGCAGAGATTCTTTGAAATCCGGCACCGATTCGTATTTTCCCTTTTTCAAGGTTTCCCGCGTGCCAAGCTCTTTGACACGAGCCGTGAGTTCCGGATCAGCGGGTGATAATTCCAATGCCGCGTGTACGGATTCTCCGGCTTTTGCAAATTCGCCAAAGCTTTCATACAAATCCGCCAGTTCAAGATACAGTTTCGGGTCCGCCTTTTTCTGCGTTCGATTGGCCTGCATGACAAACGGCCCAAACCAGAGCACCATTTCTTTGTAGCCGGCCGCCGCAGCCTGGCGCATCATGATCATCATCTGACTGATATTGCCCGGATCTTTAGCCAGCGCATATTCGGCATTGAGCATTAATTCCTTCGGTGCCTTTCCCTTGAAGTACCCTTTGCTTCCCAACAGACCGCCCAGACCGCCGCCGGCCTTTCCGCCTTTAATTTTTCGCCGCAGGGCAATATCCCGCAAGGCTTCGTGCTCCGCCATATTTTCGGGTTCGCGCAACAATCCCTGGATGAACATGTCTATGGCGTAATCATAATTTCCCGTGTCTGCTACGGTATGGGCGCGCGTGAAATAAGCCTGCCCCTTGCCCGGACCTTCTGTTATATTATTTTCAGGAGTTTCCGCTTCAGCCATGGATTATAATCTCTTTAATAAACAGCCACAAAAAACTACGCAAGTTTATGCGGTTTCCTTCCCAATTTCTAGCGCGTCACGATCACAACGCACAACAACCCCCGGATGGCCGGGGCCAACAGCACGATTTTCCAGCCCTTGACCGTACCAGATGTACCTTTTCTGTCAAGCGCGGGGGCTTCCATTTCAGCAATTTATTGGCGAAAAAAGCCACACTGTCGTCCAGCCGACATGTTATCTCTATTTGCGTGACCGGTACGCTGGACAAGCAGACGCGGGCCGTAACTTGGACCTTCTTTCAATGGCAGGTCCCCCTCATGTGGCGTTTGCCACGCTCCGCGTTAAGTACGGCAGAGATTTATTCCACCGCCAAGGGTCTAATGTTTTTCTCGTAGCGTGCGGACAGAGATGCGCCTCTGGCCGTGCGGCGTTGAGCTTCCACCCGCGTGGCGCGCTGCCGGGCGCGAAAGGCGAAAATAAGGGCGAACACCAGGGGCTGCGCCGAGAGAATCCACAGTAATATCATCATCGCTATGACTCCATTGTGCGCGCAACGTCCACAAGGCCGAACGCACTTGGTCCGGTATTAACCGCATGGTAATTGCTTTTGTCCTGTCCAAACCCCTCACAGAGAATTTATCGGACAAATCAGCGTTCAAGGTTTAATAATCATTGTAAATTCGGACGCAGGTTCCTGTCGCGTAACACCTTCATGGCTCCAAGCAGAACTTCAATGTGTGCATCGGAATGCGTGGCCATCAGGCTGATGCGAAGGCGGGCGGTATTTGGGGCGACCGTCGGCGGACGGATCGCGGGAATATAAATGCCTTGGTCACGCAAAGCCTCCGCCGCCGCCAGCGCGTGCTCAGCGGAACCCAGCATCACCGGAATAATCGGGGACTCTGAGGCACCGGTTTGATAGCCCATGGCAGTCAATTCCGTTCGCACATGCTGCGCCAGTGTAAGCACACGTTGCCGCCGTTGCGGCTCGCGGCGACTGATGTTTAACGCGCAACGGGCCGCCGCCGTGCACACCGCCGGCAGGGCCGTAGTGTATATGAAGTGACGAGACCGGTTGATCAGCGTGTCAATGACCTGCCGCGGCCCGGTGACAAACCCGCCCACCGAGCCCAACGCCTTGGACAGTGTCCCCACACTTACCGCCACTGCCGATTCAACATTTTGCAAGGCCGCCAATCCGCGTCCGTCCGGCCCCAGAACCCCCGTGGCATGGGCCTCATCGGTAACCAGCAATGCCCCGTGCGATTGCGCAAGACAGTCTAGCCGGCGCAAATCTGCGATATCTCCATCCATGGAAAAAACGGTATCGGTCACAATCCATGTGTGGGGCATTTCCTCGGCTGCCTTTGCATCAGCAGGGGCCTCTGAAGCTGAGGGGGCGGCATCGGTCGGGTGTGGTACCGCTTGTCCTTCCGCGTGGGACCGGCGTGCGAGTAATCCGGCAAGGCGGGCATAATTCTTATGATGATACGTTCGGTGCCTGCAGCGGGACGCATCAGCGGCATCCAGCAGACTGGCATGATTCAGTTTATCCGAGAAAATCCGATCGTGCGGAGAGGTAAGACACGTCAATACCGCCATATTCGCCGCATATCCGGATGAAAAAACCAAAGCTGCCTGGGCCTGTTTGAATTGGGCCAGGTCCGCTTCCAGTTCATGGTGTGACTGCATCGAACCGGCGACAAGCCGGGAGGCTCCGGAACCAAATCCCCATCGATCCATCGCGTCCCGCGCGGTATCAAGCACTTCCGGATCAGCTGCCAGGCCCAGGTAATTGTTGGTGCAGAATTGCAGATACCGTTTGGATCCAATGACTAATTCTGCGCCCTGCGCGGAGCTGACTTCTGACAATTCGCGAAACAGATGATCGCGTTTTCGCGCGTCGAGATCGTTAGCCAGTGCGTTCAGCCATCGTTGGATTGCGGGCGTAGTTGGTGCAGCTTGGTGATTCATGGAACTGCTGATCCGATTTAAAACATCTGTTGTGCATGTCAGGTTAAGTGCACGATCCGCGGCGGTAACAAATTTGCTCTTGCAGGCGTTTCCAACGTGAATATACAGTCAGATGCGACCCAGGGTTGGACGCATCGGGCTGCTGTTCGGACGGCAGCGGATGGTTTAGCGCCCCCCGGAAGCGCCACGATTCTCCAACCGCTTTTTCAGTGTGCTGCTGGCTTTGAAGCGAAGCCGCAATCGGCCCGGTACCGTGATGGACTCCAGAGTTTTGGGGTTTTGGGCTTTATGTTCGGCGCGTTGTCGGACCTCAAAAACGCCGAAGTCGCGAAACTCCAGGCGGTTGCCCAGAATCAGAGAATCACTGATCTCATCAAGAAAAGCCTGCACAATTTGTTTAGCCATGGCACGGTTGACTTTATTGGCATCGGCAATGCGATCGACAATTTCTTTTTTTGTAATGGTAGCCATGGCCCAATGTTCTCCATGGAGTTACGCAACAACGTGTCCTGATTCAGTTCCCGCAGCCACGAGCCGGACGGAATTTCCACAGGCAGGGATTATCCAAGTAGGGCTGGAGCGCGTCAAGGTTGGGATATATTTTTATCAGGATGATTTTTACCAGTTTACGCTTGGCGGCTTGCCAATAAGTTGTGCGACGCGCTGGTTGATAATCTGGAGTTGTTGGGTTTCCCGATGCTTAAGTTGGGCCTTAAGCTCGTTGATTTTCTTGACCAGTTCATTGAGTTCGTGGAGACGGATTTTTTGCCGCAGGTCAAACTGTGCCGTAACAACCTGTTTCAGGCGTGCCCGCAGCAGTTCTGCCGCAGATGGGGGCAGGCCCGGCTGGCGTAGTTCTCCCGCGAGCCTGAAGGATTCATGGGTGTCCGCCAAGTCAAGGAGCGTCAGGCGCAGCAGTTTAGGATCTCTCTGCCGCAGTCGCTCTAAACGGGCGAAGTTAGGAGCCGCTTCAGCGATGAGCTTGTCAAATTGCTTGGGGTCTGATTGCCGGAGAATTTCTGCTTTATGAAAAACATCAGGCTCGGTACTTTTTAGGAAGGCCAAAATCTTTGTGATTTGCCCTTTGGGCAGGCTTAGGGGGGTGGGAGGCGGTACCGGTGGTTTAGGCGCTGTTGCGCTGAAAAGCACAGCAGTGGGGATCAGCAATGCCCAGAGAGCCACCAAAGCTGGAACCGCCGTTTGCCGGCCAATCGTAGAGCGCATTGCCATGCGAAAAATCCTTGCTGGTTTTTACTGAATATTGTCCGCCTGCGATACGCTATCTTCGGTGCCGGGAATCGGGATTTTGTCCAAAGCGTTAAATAGATGCATGATCCCCGCGCTGCCCGCACCGTTTTGCGCATCGAATAAGTTGCCGCCTCCGAAATGTTCAATGCGTGTGCGAATCAGTCGAATGGGCGTATTGGCGCGGTAAGGCAAATGACTTTCCGCCATTTCCTGGAACGTATTCTCAGCATCCATCACCCGTGCCTGATGGGCCTGAATGTGCTGTCGGACAATATAAATACCCGCTATGACAACCCCCGCAGCCGCGACACCGGAGGCAACGGACATGGAGCGATAAAACCAGCGGCGCATGATGCGCCAGCGCGCGGCTTTCTGTTCCTGATGAACCGCATCATGGAGGCTGTGTTTCACCTGCTGCTTCATGCGTTCAATGGAAACTTGATCAAGGTGTGATTCCACGGCCGGCAGCGAATTGAGTTGCTTAAATCGCCCCAATATCTGATCATACTCGAGCATGGCGGCCGGATAGGTTTCAACATGATCGCGCAAAATTCCACGGGCCTCAGCGCCCAGTTCTCCGGATACATCCAGCAGGCAGGCTTGTGAAAATTTATTGGACTTCATGACCAACCTCCATGGTAACGCGCAGCTTTCCCAAGGCTCGATGGGCTCTCGCCAGAACCGTTCCCAGGGGGCAACGCAGCATTTTGGCAATGTCTTTGAATGGCATTTCTCCATAGTGTCGCAGCAGCAACACTTGCCGATCCATTTCCGGCAATTGCTCCAAGGCTTCGTAGAGCCTTTGTACATCCTCCCGATGATGAACCGGGTCGGATGGGTGCCCCGTCCGCGCCGCCATATCATCCGTCATTTCGGCCCCGGTGCTGGCATCTATGACGGTGGATCGTACGGGGCGACGGACACGCGAACGGCTGTGATCTCGGATTAAATTTACGAGGATGCGAAAAAGCCATGCATCAAACTTATCGCGATGATCGTAGCGTTCCAGCTTCTGCACCACCCGCAGGAAGGTTTCCTGCACCAAATCATGGGCTAAATCACGATTTTTTGTCGATTGCCATGCAAAGCCATACAATCGCTGCCAATAGGCATCCACCAGCGCATCCCAGGCACTTTTATCACCGGCCCGACATTGAGCCAGTATAACGGTTACCGCTTGTGCATCCATACCCATCCTTTACAGTCAGTTTAAGCCAATCCGCTGCAACTGCGCGCTTAAACAGCCTCACTATAATCAACGCCGCCCCGTAACCCCTATTGCTTTTGCTAATTTTCATTTCAGAGCTATTTTTCTGCCTTGCCAGCAAGTCCGGCAGGTATTATACTGCGTGGCTTGAAAATTCCCTTGCTTAGCAGTGCGGGGACCATCAGCAAGCGTATCTTCTCTTGTCCGGCGAACCGGGCTGGTAGTGCTTAAAGATGGCGGATTGATGCAGAAAATAGCCGATTTCGGCGGAGTAGCTATGCTGAAGGTAAAGTCGCGCGGTAATGAAACAGTGGATCAAATGCTTCGTCGCTTCAAGAAGCTCTGTGAAAAAGAGGGGCTTATTAAAGATATGAAGCGCGTCGCCTATTTTGAAAAACCCAGCGAAAAACGCCGCCGCCAGTTGCGGAAAGCCCAGAAGCGCGAAATGAAAACCCTGATGGAAGCCAGCGGCATTGCCCCGCCGCCGACCAAAGAACGCACAGCAACACGTGAACGCGAGCGCTCTTAAGCACGCGATCCGGGAAACGCGGCAGGAATAGCCTCCCATGAAATCGGGTTCGCCGTCGCTCACAAAGCCGCCGGCTGTACCGGCGGTATCGTTTTCGATTGCAGCACAACCCGTGAAATATTCCGAACTATCGCTCCATTGCATTCGCCGGCGGTGATGAGAAATTCTCCAGCCCGTTCACACCCCCAAATTCCCTGCCCCTTGTCATAACCGCCATTAATTTCCGCCTGCCGACGTCTGCCTGCAATGCGCCAAAAGCGACTGGGTGCGGCGAAATGCCAAATATATAAATATCACAATATTAAAGACCAGCGTCGCAATGCGCAACCAGTCCGGTTGGCGGAAATTTTCCAGGATTTCCGGGGGTAACAGCAGTCCCAGCTCCACCAGCACCAGGTACTCCGCCCAGGCTTTATGCAGCAGCATGCCTCCGCCTTCCAGCACAAAGATCACCGTATACAGCATCAACGCTGAAAAAAGGATCCACGTTGCCGGCAGCGGCCCGGTCCCGTGCGGCCCGGAATGCGGAATAAATCCCAGCTGATCCATCCAATACAAGCTGATGCGGGCAATCCAGGCCTGCGGGGCTGTGATCAACAGCACGGCCGTGACAAACACAATCAGTGCCAGAGCCAGCGACAGCAGAGCGATTAATTTCACGCCCAGCGCGTCCTGGCTTTTATCGGCGGCGATTAATGTCATGCAGAGAATCCCTGGTTATCCATGAACATATAAAGGACATGCTTATACCGTGCTGCGGCGATGCGGATCGGTAACGGGAATACAGTCGTGATGCAGCAGCACTTTTTGCAATCCCGGACCATCTTGCGCCCGGGCAAATTGTACCTCAGCATCGGTAATACCTACGCATAACAATAAATCAAATACACCCGAATCCAGCCGGACCTGCGTTGGAATATGTTCAGGCGGAAGAATCAGCAGATTGCGAATCAGCGAATGATCGGATTTATCCAGTGCCCGCCCCAGCGGTACGCGGTCAAAGGGTTCCAGCAGGCCCCCCGTGATCAATTCCTGCGCAGCCAGAATCTGCATGGCCATCAGCGAAGCAAGAGTGTCTAAAGCCCATGGGGCAGGTTCCGCGGTCTGCATAAAAAATTCAAAGCCCAAGCCGCTGTATTGGTCCGCCTGCTTATCGGCGGGGTCTAATCCCCATGGGTTGGATAAGCCGGTGGTTATATATACCCAGTTGTCGCGGCGGTCATTGGGAGGCGATGTTAATACGCCATGCGTAAGCCAGCGCGGATCAACGTCGTTAAACCCCATGGATTCAAACCACCGGGCTGAAAGGGATTCAATGTTGTCCGCAAAAGGCCCGAACAACTCGGGATATACCGTTTCCTCCCGCTGTTTCCATACCCCTTCAAACCATTGTTTCCAGTGTTCTTCCGCTGTTTTCATCCGCAATACATTAGCGGATTTGCGACGGACGCGGAAGCGCTGCCTCGCCGATCGCCTCCTCATTCCGGAAGCGTTTGGCGATAGGCGATATAATCATCGGCAGGTGTTTATAATGGAGCCTCTTGAACCATGCGCGAAAATCCACTGTTTGCTTTACATGAACAGGCCAATGCCGGCTATCTTCCCTATGGCCCGGAAATCCAGATTATTGAAAGTTTTGGCGAGCCTGAAGCGGAATATGCCGCCATTCGCAAGGCCGCAGCGATCATGGATTCACCCCATCGATCTGTGGTGGAGCTTACGGGTAAAGATCGTCTGACTTTTCTGCAAAATCTGCTGACCAATGACACAAAATCCCTGACCGCCGGTCGCGGGTGTTACGCGTATCTGTTGAATCTTAAGGGGCGCATTGTTCTGGATATCAATGTGCTGCATCAGGAAGACTCCACGCTTCTGGAAGTAGACGCCCGACTTGCTGATGGGCTTTGCCGCACGCTTGATAGTTATCTATTTTCCGATCAGGTGCAAATACGAAATGGCGCCGAAGCATTTGGCCGCGTAACCATCATTGGGCCGGATGCAAGTAATATTCTGGATACCCTTGCCGGCAAAAAAAATACTGCGGATTTGAGCGAACCGCTGCAGAGCTGCCCCACCGAAATCCTGGCACATGCTTGCACCCTGTTTCGCAATGATCAATGCGGTGAACCGCAATTTGAATTAATTGTTCAGCGCAATGCCCTGCCCGCCCTTTGGACCGGTTTACTTGACGCAGCCAACGGTGAACCCGCGGATACAGATTTTAAGCCGGGGATGGTCAAATTACGCCCCATTGGCTGGTCGGCGTTTAATATCGCACGCATTGAAGCCGGTACGCCGCTATTGGGAATTGATCTGACGGATCAGAATCTGCCCATGGAAACCGCACACTGGTACACCCGTGCTGTGCATATTTCCAAAGGGTGTTACCTGGGGCAGGAAGTGGTGGCTCGGATGCACGCCCATAAAGCGGTCGCCCGGATGCTCGTAGGATTAAAAAATCCGGGCGATGTTCCGCCGGTGGCTGGTGAACCCCTGCGGGATGGGGAAACAATCGTGGGGGCCGTTACCAGCAGCTGCATGTCCCCCATGCTGGGGAATCAAGCCATTGCGATGGCCTATGTCAAAAAACTCTACGCCGAACCCGGCCGCGTTTTAACCGTCTACACCCCCCACGGCGAAGTCCGCACGACAGTCACGGGCTTGCCGTTCTGGTCCGCTAAATAGACGAAACGCCTTGCCGTTTCAATGGTTTCCATGAGGGGCGTTTCACCGTTAAGATCAACCTTGCAATGGCCGGCCGTCGCCGCCTGTGGTTATTTGGGCCTTTATCCTTATGAATGACTGTACTACCGCCCTTCGCTTTACCAACGTTGAATTCATGCGTGAGGATCGGGTGATTCTGGCGGGTATAAACTGGGAACTTCCCGCGGGTGGGTGGGGGGCTATTGTCGGCCCGAACGGCAGTGGAAAATCATCGCT
>JAKBCC010000027.1:2675-37617 GCA_021808105.1 Planctomycetota bacterium | reverse complement strand
GGTTGCGAGCCGCTGCGTTTGATTTCCATACAGGGTCTCCATAAAGATGATTCCAGTGCTCTGCCACACCAAGATTCTAAGGCGGGTACCCCGTCAAACCAAACCGCCCCCTGCCACACGACCTCGGTGCATACCCCATTTTCTTGCCGTGACAGAGCACGAGGCAATTATTTTCCAATACGATCACCGGGAGAGAACTGCGGATTTCGCGGATAACGCGGAAATCGGGCTGCGGCCTGATAGAGCAGAGAAAGTCGAACAGGAGAACAGTAGAGCACATTCGGCTGGCACCAAAGAGTGGAGGTCGCCGAGACAGGAAAACTCCTGCGGTCTATTATCTATTTTCTATTCCCACGCCTTAAATATCGCGAAGTGGGAGATTTCAAATTTACAATTTGAGATGAGTGGAACCTCAACATTTATCCGCGAGATCAGCGTAATCCGCGGTCGTCCTTTTTTAGGGGACGTAACGGAACTGAACCGCGGATTTCGCGGATAACGCGGATACGGATGGGGCCGGGATTGTTGCGGCATTGGGGACGGAGAAAAACAGTTCTGATTATCAGGCTACTTACCAAACACCGCTGGGAGTGATGCGAATGGCGGTCTCGAAGGATGAAATCCCGGTGTTTATCCGCGTAATCCGCGTAATCCGCGGTTTTTTTCAGCCTATTTTGGATTGCATACTGCGTGCAGAGATTTTATGGTTGATCCCTCTCGGACCAAACCCGCCCCCCGCCACCCCACCTCGCTGCGTACCCGAATTTCTTGCTGTGAAAGAGCACTGGGTAATCCAGCCACTGCGTGCAGGCAAGCTTCTGCATAATTTCATCGGCCCTTGCATAGAGCGGTCAGCAGGCCTAAAGATGTCATGCGGCGGATGCGATGGTTGATGCGGCCTTGCTGGTTTCCCGCGGCGGCGCAGAATATTTCTATCACGCTGTACAGGCCGAATTTCAGAGTATTTTCCACTATCAATTTAAGAGCCTTGGGGGCGGACAGGTGATCGGTCATTTGAATGCGGGCTAAGCCGTTGGCGTAGGCGGCGCGGCTCAGATAGGGCAATGTCACGCGTTCCGGCGTTACCCAATGACGGATGGCCGCACGCGGAGCATAAAACATGCGATGCCCGGTTTTCAGCGACTGCGTAATAAAGTAAGTATCGCCACCGGCCAACACCGTGCGGCCCTGCCGATCCAGATCCGTGCGGAATGAACTTACATCTTGCAACACACATCTGCGGACGGCCAGGTTGGCGGAAATGGCCTCTCCGCCGGTGAATAATTCCCGCACCTCCTGCCCATAATCCACCGAACTAAGCAGATGTTCGGAGCGATGAGTCAGCCACGGCGGCTTTTCCACAGCCTGCCACCAGAGCGTCACTTTGCCCGCCACAACATCCGCCGCCTTCGTGTCAAAAACTTCCATCAACCCCATGAGCCACTGCTGTTCTACCCATACATCATCATCCAGAAATGCCAGAATTTCCCCCCGGGCTTCAGCCAGGGCACGGTTGCGCGCGTGGCTGGCCCCCGCCTGCGGTTCTGCCACGCAGCGCAAGTCGAACGGCATATTTTTTTCGGCGGCTTGGCAAACCGCTACGCTTTGATCCGTGCAGGCATTGGCGATAATCAGCAATTCCACCGTTTTACCAGACGGAATTTCCAACTTTGAAATACTCTCCAGCGTTTGGCCCAGCAGTTCGGCACGGTTGTGCGTGGGAATAATGATGCTGATGTGTATTTCTGATCCGGTGTTCACAGCCAAGATTCTACCGGAGGCTGGGAGGATTGTCTTTTAGCAATGTTCTGGAAGGTGCTGCGTCGAAGATGGCTTTGGATCGGGGTTTACAAACATCCGGGGTCGGGCATAATGCTTCCGCGTAGTAATTGGAGCCTTCATGGAAAAATCTAAAGCCACAGACAGCACCGCCAAGCCGCGGATTCTCACCGGTGATACCCCCACGGGCCGCCTGCACCTGGGCCATTTTGTCGGCTCCCTGGAAAACCGGGTGCAGCTCCAGGATCAATTCGATTGCTACTTCATTATTGCCAACGCCCACGCGTTTACCACCCGGGCGGAACAGCCGACGGATATCCGGCAGAGCGTGTTGGACATTGCCGCCGATTATCTGGCTGCGGGCATTGATCCCAAAAAAAGTACCATCTTTGTGCAATCGGAAATTCCGGCGATAGCGGAACTGACTTTTTTCTTCGCCATGCTGGTTCCTTTTTCCCGCCTGATGCGCAACCCCACCATCAAAGATGAAATCCGTGATAAAAATCTGGGTGACAGCTACAGTTTCGGCTTCCTGCTGTATCCCATTGGGCAAATTGCCGACATTCTGGCTTTTCGCCCCGCTCTGGTACCGGTGGGCGAAGACCAATTGGCCCATTTGGAACTGACGCGCGAAGTCGCCCGGCGGTTTGACCAGATCTATTGTGGCGTTGATCCACAAACACCGGATGAACATTATGTTCAACGCGGTGGATTATTCCCGGTCATTGAGCCGCGTTTGGGCCGCGTGCGCCGCCTGGTGGGCATCGGTGGCCCCGGTCCGCACGGGCAGCTGCTTAAAATGAGCAAATCTTTGAACAACGCCATCTATTTAAGTGACGACCCGGATACCATCCGCAAAAAAGTCATGTCCATGTATACCGATCCCAACCGGAAAAAAGCTACCGATCCGGGCAGCGTGGAAAATAATCCGCTGTGGATATTCCATGAAACATTTAATCCGGATACCGCGTGGGTCAAGGAAACCGAGGAAAAATACCGTTCCGGGGGAATCGGGGATGTGGAATGCAAGAAAAAGCTCGTTGACGTGCTGGTGGCCCTGATCGAACCCATGCGCCAGCGGCGTCTAACTTTTGAAAATGATCCGGCACAACTTCTAGCCGTCCTTCACGATGGCACCGCCCGCGCCAACGCGGTTGCGGAAGAGACACTGCGCCTGGCCAAGATCGCCTTGAAGCAGGACTTTCTGCCCCGGAATTTGCGGTTTTGATCGCCGGGTTGCGATCCCGGCGCGCCGGGATGATTTGTTCTTCATCGGGGAGCATCGCGTCAGAGCACCGTGGTGATAACCCGGTGGTTGGTTGGTGACACTGGATCAACCACCGGATTGCCATCCGGTGCTCGGGGGCACGACCTGCTATATAAAAAAGGTACCTGACACCTTTTTTTGATTGCAGAGCACCGTGGTGATAACCCGGTGGTTGGTTGGTGACAGGCGCGAAACCACCGGCAACGCCACCGGCAACGCTGGCGGCTATGTGGGGGTGCGGTAACCAGATTTTTGGGGGAATCGTTGCTTACCGCGGCGCTTCTTTTTGCCAGCGAAGAAGGATGTCGGGGCCGACGCTTTGGGGTTTGGCGAATTTCAGTTTCGCGGCTTGGTTGATGGATTTTAACGCGATGCCTTCCACGGCGTACCGGGCGTTTTGATCGCCGGCAAGTTTGGGCGCAATAAACACCAGGCCCTCGTCCAGCAGGTTTTTTTGCAGCAGGGAACCCAATACTTTTGGGCCGCCTTCTACCAGGATATTAGTGAAGTTGTGCTTTCCGAGTTCCGTCAGCGCTGCTGCCGGGTCAACCGTGCCATTTTTATCTGCGCGAATGCCAATACACTGCACGCCGCGTTGCGCTAATTTTCGTGCCCGGCGCAAGCCCGCCCCCGTTAACAATTTGTCGTGAAGTACCAAGGTGGGGGTTGTGGCGGCGGTGCGTACCAATTGGGAACTCAACGGCAGCGAGCATTGGCTGTCCAAGATGATGCGCGTGGCGGTGCGGCAGACAGACAGCTTGGCGGGGCGGGCGGTAAGCATGGGATCATCGGCTAGAACCGTGCCGATGCCAACCATAATGCCATCGACTCGGCCGCGCAGTTGATGCACCAGTTCGCGTGATTCCGAGGAACTGATCCATTGTGATTGGCCGTGGCGATCGGCGATGCAGCCGTCCAAGGTTTGGGCCCATTTCGCGATGACATAGGGCTGACGCGTGGTGATCCATTTTATAAAAGGCCGATTCAATTCGCGGGCTTGTTCCTCTAATGTGCCGATGTCCACAAGAATTCCGGCCCCACGCAACTCGGCAATTCCTTTGCCGCACACTAAGGCGTTAGGATCCTGTATGGCTACGACCACGCGTTTAATTCCCGCAGCAATGATCGCCTGTGTGCAGGGGCCGGTCTTGTCCGTGTGGCAGCAGGGTTCCAAAGTGACGTAAAGGGTGGCATGGCGCGGGGCAGCGGTAGCCTGGGCCAGTGCGTTTATTTCCGCATGTGGGCCGCCAAACATCTGATGCCAGCCTTGGCCAATGATGGTTGCCTTCCGCACCAGCACAGCCCCGACCATGGGATTAGGCTCAACGAATCCGCGCCCCCGCACCGCTAATCGCAGGGCAAGGCTCATATAATGGTTATCGATAGCCGATAATTCGCGAAGGGGCATAATTTCTCCAAGGCAAACGCGCCGAATCCCGCACCCGCAGCACCCGGAATTATATTTACTTTGTATTATCATACCGGATATAATAGTTTTTCAGACGTGAGGCTACTTTATCAAGGAGTCCGATCATGGTTCATTTTCCACGCGGCCGACAAATCGGCAAATGGCTTGTGGCAACATGCGCTGCCGCGCTGATCGCAACCACATGGGGCACCGCAACCCCGCAGGCTTTAGCCGCCCGGCAGGGAGTATCCACGGCAACCTTGATGGATATGGTATTACCCAATACCGTCATGCACGCGGTTCCCCTGCGTGATGCGGTACAATATTTGCGCAATATGACCGGCGCGAACCTCTTTGTTAATTGGAACGCCCTTGAAGGTGCGGGCATTGCCAACATTACTCCCATTACTCTGCATCTGCGTAATGTCTCCATGCGAAAAATTTTATCTGTCATGCTGCAGGAAGCCTCGCCGGATGCCGCACTGGTGGATTATGTGAGCCAAAACGTCCTGACCATCACCACGCGTCAGGAAGCCAACACGCATCTGGTGACCAAGGTTTATCCGGTGGGCGATCTGGTCATGACTGTCCCCAATTTTACCGCTCCAACATTTAATTTACAGAATCAAAGCAGCAACAGCGGTGTGCAGGTCAGCAGCGGCTCCAGCGGTGGGGGCGGTGGCGGATCCGGAAGTTCTAATTTATTCAGTGGAGCCGGCGGCGGCGGTGCGGGCGGCATGAATGTTCCCACGCAAAGCACCACCCAGCGGGCGCAGGCGCTGGTGGCACTGATTGAAGGTACGGTCCAGCCCAATATCTGGACTTCCAACGGCGGCCCCGCCACGATTATCTATTTCAATCGGGAACTGGTGGTCAGCGCACCGGTTTACATTCAGCAGATGATCAGTGGCAGCAACTAAGGATCAGTACCTGAAAACATTCCCGCTTGGCGCGGTTTTCGCACGCGATACCGCCGGCAGGGTCGGCGGATTTGTGGGAGACAGAAAGACGGTTCTGAAGCGGGGTGCGGGCTGCGGATAGTTTATTCCGTGCTTTTTTGGCGGTCTGCTGGTGAATAACTTTGCGACGATTTCACGGGCCATTTTTCCAACGGTGTTATGCCTCACATTGGGGGGACCTGCGCTGCGTCTGGGCGCTGCACCGGATGCGGCGCCATCAAAAAGCGCATCTGAAGCCGCTACGACCCATCCGACGACGCGGCCCGATGCCGCGTTGCCGAAAAACCGAAACTTCCGGCCTGCGGAAATCGGGCAGGTTATTTTTGTGCTCAATGATCCATCGCTGCTGGAACACACGCTGTCGCCCGTGGTTTTTCACAATAAAACGCTTTCAGATATGCTTAGCACGTTCAGCGATTTAACCAATACCAACGTCGCAGCAGGCTGGGCCGCGATGGCTCAGGCGGGCATCAAGGCGGACCGACGTATAACATTACATTTGCCCGGACAGGGGTATAAGCTGGATCTTGTGGCGGTGCTCAAGGCGTACGCCCCGCACGTTGCGATGGTGATTTCAGCTGACCGAAATGTCATTTTTGTTAATACCCAGACTGCGGATAATCAACATCTGATCATGCGTACCTATTGGCTGGAGGATTTAATTGCCAATCTTCCGCGCTATGTCAATCCTGATTCATTTCAAAAGAAAAAATCCAAAGCGGCACAAACGCAGCAACCCGCGGCAACGGCCGATAATGCCGAGAATCATTCCCCAGCACAAAATACTCATCCCACCGTGCAGAGTAATATCCTGCAACTGATCACCAATCATGTTGAGCCGAAGATATGGTTGGATCATGGCGGCAAAGCCACCATCAGTCAGGTGGGCAATAAAGTCATTGTCATCGCTCCGGCCAGCGCGCAGGCCCTGCTGCAAGGCCCCTCGCACTACAACCCCAATGCCGCTCCGCTTTTTATGACGGTTTCATATTGAAGCTGTTGATTGCAGCTGCGCAGAATGCACTGAACAAATGCGTGGCTGAATCGCGTTAGAGCACCGCGGTGGTAACCCGGTGGTTGGTGGGCGATACTGGATCAGCCACCGAATTAGTTCATGCGAGCCTGCTTGAGTATCAGTTTGGACGCTTGATTACTGGCCACATTCAAGGCACCGAGTGTTTCCGCAGCGGCGGAGCGCACCTTCGCATTGGATTCATGCGAGACCTCGTTGATCAGGCTGTCTATTTGCGATTTGCCCAGATGATTGCCCAGGTTACGGGCGGACTGCGCCAGGCTCATATAAAAAGCATAGCGGACGCTTTCAGGATTGGACTGGCTGTTCAAAGCCGCATGCGCCAGCATACGCTGGGCTTCCGGATTACGAATTTGCCCCAGCGTTTCCGCTACCGCAATAATCACGTTGTTGTGTTGCGATTGCAGGGCCAGTTTCAGAGCCGGTATCGCTCGGCTGACATCGTAGAGGCAGGAGCGATTCATGGCCATAACTTTTAGTTCACGGGCGGCGGTTATAGCAAAGCGGACCGATTCCTTAGTGTTGACGGGCTTGCTGCCCAGGCGCGTTAAAATGTCGGCATAGGCCTGACCGATGGAACTTGCGGTTGCCCCGGTCGGGATTTCTCCGATGGTGGGATTATTGACAAATTGTGCATGCAGCTTGGGCAGATCAGAAGCTGATCCCATGACCAGAACCGGTGTGGCCTGCAGACGGTAATCGGTGGCAGCATACTGCTGATACTGTATGGCCGCCGCAGCGTCAGGCACGATGATCATGCCGATGTAGGGCACGCTCATGGATTGCGTTACCGCCTGGGCCAGGGTCGCGGCATCAATGACATGATAATCCGCCCGCAGCCGGGCTTTCATTTCATTCCGGATCTGGATGTTGGAATCCACCAGCAACACCACCGGCTTGGTGGACTGTGCGATGGCCTGGGCCAGCGTTGGAATGACTTCATCCGAACCGGTGAACGATTTGGCCGGATTCGCTTTCGCTAAAGCGCTGGCGGCTTCGAAGCGAACGGCGGGATCCGGATAGGCCAGAGCCTGAATTAACGGTGATGGCGTTTTTCCATCACCCACCAGGCCGTCCACACCGCCCGTTTGTTGCAACGCCATCAGCGTTTTCAGAACCAGGCGACTGTTATCTGCGTTTAAAGCAATTTTCAAAACCGGATTCAGATAGCGCGGGCCGGCGGCGACAGCGTAATAATGGGCACTGGGCATCCCGCGCTTGAGTGTCGGATCCTTGGCTCCGGCGGGCAGATCCACTTCGCGCCGCAAATCAGCCGCCAGCCAGAGGCTGATCGCTGCGGAATTTGTGGGATCCAGCTTCAGTACCGCCTCGCAGGTACGCATGGTTTCAATATCTTTCCAGATCGGTGTAGGCACCGGCACACCGACAACATTGTTCAGGCCTTTGTCATAGTACCAGACCGGGTTGGTGGACTCATTGGGATGATTGGCAGCCACGGATGGCTCGTTATGGTAATAACTTTCCGCCAGCCACAGATACAGTTCAGCAGCCGAGAGGTGGTTAAAGCGTCCGGTAGGGTCAATTTTGGAAATGGCCGTTCGTGCTGCGCTTTGCAGATCGGGCGGCGTATTTTTATCGTTGGCAATTTGTACCAGATACGGCAACGCCTGTGGATAACCGATGTTACCCAGCACCTGGACGATTTGAATTTTTTCCGGTACGGATGGCGTGGCCAACTGCCGCACTAATGGATTCAAAAGCGACTTGCCAATATCGCTCATCATTTGAACGATGGTGGGGCCATAGCTGGCGTGCGACGGGCTATTGAGAAAATGGATGAAGAACGGCACAGAAAATTCACCTGCGTCGTACAGCCGCTGGCGGGAAACGACATAAGCCCGTGGGCTGTCCACCATCACCTTGATCGCCGTGATGATACGGCCCGGATTGCGTGCCACCATCAGGTGGCCCTTTTGCAGCATGGCGGATATGGCTGCCGAAACTTTTTTCAGAGGTTTATTCTGCTGGTTGCCAATCAGAATTTCCGAAACATTACGTCCGTTGGCGGCGGCGTCAAACGCCCGCAACGCGACAATCGGCGACGGGGCGGTCTTTAAGAACGCCTTGCCGCAGTCGCGTGCCAGGTTTTCTTTGCCCAAAAGGGAGTAGTGCAAAAACAGATCAGCGTCATTAATCAATTTAGCCGAGGGCTTGGCGGCCATCATGGCCGGCGAGGCCTGTTGCGCCCGGGCCTGATGGGCGGGCACGGCGGTCATCAGCAGTGCGGCAGCCAGGGCGGCACTGGCTGCCAGTCGTGGCATAAACCGGATTCTGTTTTCCTGCTGCCGCGTTGCCACAGCCGACATCGGGAGTAGATTTCCCGACTGGTTGCAAGACATCTGTAGCGCCCGTTGGGTAGACCGCGATTTGAGCATAAAGCCTCCGAAATATATTCAGCGTACTAGTATAATGTAAAGAGTCGGTTTTACCCGCTCCGCCTAACAGCTTCCCCGGTCACATCCGTTGGACAGCACCGCCATGGCCAAGCACGCGAAGGAGTTATTGGTCCGTTCACGCGGCCCACGGCGCTATCGCACCAGTCGGTGCCGTGGCCAAAAATGGAACCTTCCCTGCCACGGCGAGTGCCGATTATAGACCACTGGGGCAGGGTGTCAAAGAAAAAAGCGACCGGGAAGCGGAAATCTGAAATCTTCAGGTCTTCAACGCGGTAACTTCAACGGCGTCGATACTCCGGTTATGCTGGATAAAATGCAAACCGATGCCCGCCATTTTCTATCCCCGGACGGCCCAGTGGCCCGCCGCCTTAAGAACTTTGAACTCCGCCCGGAACAGGTCGAAATGGCCGCTTCCGTCGATGCCGCCTTTGAGAACAACCACCATCTGGTGGTGGAAGCCGGCACGGGTGTGGGAAAGTCCTTCGCCTACCTGATCCCGGCGATCCGGCAAGTGGTGGAACATAACCGCCGGGTCGTTATTTCCACGCATACCATCAGCCTCCAGGAACAGTTAATAGAAAAAGACATTCCTTTTTTACGGGCCGTCGGCGGGCAGGAATTTTCGGCGGTGCTGTGTAAAGGCCGGAGCAATTATCTTTGCCAACGCCGCCTGGAGCAATCCTTAACCAAGATGGAAGTGCTGTTTCCGGACATGCGCCAGCGCGATGATCTGGAAATGATTCAACGCTGGAGTGAAACCACAACCGATGGCTCACTTTCCTCCCTGCCCCGGCAACCCTTGTGGCAAACCTGGGATAAAGTCGCGGCGGAACACGGCAACTGCATGGGACGGCGCTGTAAATATTATGACAACTGCTTTTATCAGGCCAGCCGGCGGAGAATTCAACATGGCCAGATTCTCATTTGCAACCACGCCATGTTTTTCGCTGACCTGGCTTTGCGCCGTGTAGGATCGGGCATTTTACCGAAATATGATCTGGTCATATTGGATGAGGCCCATACCATTGAATCGGTCGCGGCAGATCATCTGGGGCTTAAAGTATCTGAATCCCAGGTGGAATATCTGCTGGGAAATCTTTTAAGCGCTCGACAGGATCGCGGCTTTCTGATGTCCCTTCAGGACAAACTGGCGTTTCCCGCGAAGATGGCGGTGGACGCCGCGCGTGCGGAAGCGGAAAAGTTTTTTGAAAGTTTGGCACATTGGAGAAAAGAAAAAGCTCCCTCCAACGGCCGCATCCGTGATAAGGACATTGTGGAAAACAAGCTGTCGGCCTCGCTTGATTCTCTTGAGAAATCCCTGCGCGTTATTCTCCATGAATTGACCCGGCAGAGCACCATCGACTTCGGGGAAGTTACTGATAACCCGACGGAAGGCACACCGTCCGGCGGTAAACAGCAGCAAATTGAACGCGATATTTTTGAGCTTACCAGTTTGGCCAGTCGTTGCCATGCGATGTCCGTCTCCGTTAAGGCGCTTTTAGAGCAGGAGCAACCTAATTCCGTTTACTGGATTGAGGAGACCGGCAAAACATTTCGGAAAATCGCGTTGAATTCCAGCCCCGTGGATGTGGCGGCCCACCTGAACGCCAATTTGTTTAATTCCGATCAGATTAAGTCAGTCATACTCACCAGTGCGACATTGGCAGTGGGTCGGGGGGAGCATGGCAAGGCAAAGCATGGGGATGACAAATCCAACCCCGACGCGGGCAGCGTGGAAAAGCCGGCGTCAAAAGGCTTGAAATCCGATCATCGAACAAATTCGCCGTTCGCATTTTTTCGCAAGCGGATCGGCTTGGATACCGGCAAGGAAGTACAACTCGGTTCGCCGTTTGATTATCCCAATCAGGTCACGCTGTATCTGGAAGGCAACCTTCCGGACCCGGAAGAACCCGCCTTTCTCCATGCCGCCATGGAACGCGCGATGCACTACATAAGGGAAAGTCAGGGGCGGGCATTTATTTTATTTACCAGTTACGCGACGCTGGGAAAAGCCTCCAAAATTCTGGCACCGCAATTATCCGCATTGGGTTATCCGATGCTGGTCCATGGCGGGGAACTGACGCGCGGGCAACTTTTAGCACAATTCAAGGCTGAAGATCACAGCGTATTATTAGGCACGGATTCATTCTGGCAGGGCGTGGATGTGCCGGGTGAGGCCTTGTCCAATGTCATTATTACGCGCTTACCTTTTTCCGTACCGGATAAGCCCATTGTAGAAGCCCGGATTGAATCCATTAAAAGCGCGGGGGGCCACCCCTTCAAGGAATATTCAATTCCTGAGGCCGTGATAAAATTTCGCCAGGGCTTTGGCCGCCTGATCCGCACGCGGCAGGACAAAGGCATTGTGGTGGTGCTGGACAAACGCATTGTCACCCGCAGCTACGGCCGCTCCTTTCTCGAATCCCTCCCCCCCTGCCGCGTCGTCCGCGTTTGAAGGGTACATCGACGCGACGCGTGCCGAGTGTTGTTTTCAGGGGGCGGCGCGCGTCCAACCTGAAACAGAGCTAACAACTTTGACCTGCGCCGCCGGAGTTATGATCAAGGCTCATTCAGATTTAGGCGTAGGCAGAATTAATTTCTTTTGCGCCGCGCTGCTGGCGGGGCGGCCTTCCTTCGAGGAGAAAAGATGGCTGTAAAAGTCCTCAACCGCGTGAGGAATTTAACGCGCATGCGTACCGCAGGTTTAGCCGTTTCGGCTTTTATGGGAATATGCTGTACGTCAACGCCACAGGACCGAAACAAAGGTGTCAGGTACCTTTTTCCGCCCGACGTCGGTAATTGGTTGCTATCGGCCGCACAAAAAAAGGTACCTGGAACCTTTTTTGGGGTGACCCCTATTTCGGCGAAGGCGGTGGAGGAGGGGGCAACTCCACGTCGGTATAACAAATTCCGAGGCGCGTGTATTGACGGAAGAAAAGCGCAGCATTACTATCTTGGGTAGACTTTGTGCAATCTTTCACAGTCTTTTACGGAAGATGTTGGAAGGGTTGAAGGGACAAGGCCGAAAACGCAGCGCTTTATCAGCTCTGAATGACAGGGTCTGGTGAAGAGTGTTGCCCAAACAGGAATGCGACGCGAACCATGAGTGAAAAACCGTTCTTCGTCTTCCCCAAGTGGTCGAATACCGCAGTCCTGGTGACTTTGGCGGTCGGTGCCATCGTGCCGGTTTATCTCGTTGCGATCATCTGGTTTGGCTGGAGTGCTCGAACCCTTAACGTCGGCTACCAACCTATTCAGCCCGTCCCCTTTAGCCACGCTTTCCATGCCGGCAAGCTCGGCATTAACTGTGAATACTGCCACTCCGATGTTAAACGGGCCGCATTTGCCGCCATTCCGCCGACCCAAACCTGCATGAATTGCCACACCCAAATAGCCGCCAACAGCGCCAAGCTTCAATGGCTTAGAAACAGCTACGGCACGGGAAATCCCAAAATGGCGGGTATGCCGATTCCATGGAAGCAGGTAAATGAACTGCCTGATTACGTCTATTTTAACCACGCCGCTCATGTCAACGCGGGCATCAGTTGCCTGGTGTGCCATGGGCAGGTCAATCACATGACACGGGTTTTTCAGGCCAAGCCCCTGAGCATGGACTGGTGCCTTAGCTGCCATGAAAATCCCGGCCCGAACCTGCGGCCGCGCAGTGAAGTGACCAACCTGAACTGGACTGGAAAAAACAAGGTAAAACTGGCCGGCGACCTGGGCTTGACCGTGGCTACGCTCCCCAAAAATTTAGGCCGGTATCTTATGAAGCGTTACCATATTCCCAGCACCAAGCTTTTGACGGATTGTGAGACATGCCACCACTGAAAACGGATAATTTGAGCGGTAAGGAATACTGGCGCAGCTTAAATGAGCTGGCCGATACGCCGGAATTCCGCGAATTTGTGGATCGCGAATTCACCAATAACGCTTCGGAATTCCTGAATTCCAATCGCCGCCGCTTCCTGAAAATCATGGGAGCCTCTTTTGCACTGGCCGGACTGGCCGGTTGCCGCTGGCCCATGGAAACGCTGGCCCCGTATGCCCATCGCCCCGCCAATCGCGACCCCGGAACACCCGTACAATACTCTACCGCCATGGAACTTGGCGGCGTGGCCCAGGGCATGTTGGTTACCAGCGTGGATGGCCGCCCCATAAAAGTGGATGGTAATCCCAAGCATGTGCTCAACCGCGGCGGCAGCGATGCCTACGGCCAGGCCAGCGTACTGAACGTCTATGATCCCGATCGCAGCCGCTCCGTCATGCAACGCAATGCGCAAGGCAAAGCGGCGGATTCCAACTGGGCCACCTTCGAAGCCTTCTGGAATGAACAATTAGCCGCTTTCAAAAAAACCGGCGGCAAAGGTCTGGCGGTACTTTCCGGCAGTTCCGCATCGCCGAGCTTGGCGGATATGCACAGACGCATGGCTCATGCCCTGCCTGCGGCCCAATGGTTTGAATATGAGTCGATCTCCGATGACGCCGCCCGTGAAGGTCTGCGCATGGTATTTGCCCAAGCCGCCCGAGCGGTTCCCGATCTTTCGGCAGCGCAGGTAATTGTTTCATTTGATCAGGACTTTTTCGTCGGCGATCCGCTGGCGGTAAAATTCGCGCGGGACTTTGCCAGGGGCCGACAATTAACCAATCCGGAAAACGGCCAAAACGCCACATCCATGAATCGGCTTTATGTGGTGGAATCCACGTTCACTATGACCGGTTCCATGGCGGAAAATGCCCGGCATCGCATTCCTGTTCCCGCCAAAGATGTTCCCGCGGTAGCCTGTTTGCTGGCGGCTGAACTTAAAAAACAGGGACTGGTTCTGGGCGTGGAAATCCCCACGCCGGGCAATGTGAATATTGGCGCGGGTGACAAAACGCTGGAAGTGATGGCCGCTGATTTGCTGGCCAATAAGGGCCGCTCGGTGCTGGTGGCCGGTGCCAATCAACCGCCAGAACTCCATGGCCTCATCGCCGGCATCAATGATGCCCTGGGCAACACCGGCCGCACCGTCACGTATTACCCGGTGATGAACCCCGACCGCCCCACGCACCTGGCCTCCATGGAAGCTCTGGCCGCGGCGATCAAGAAAAAAGAAATTTCGGCGTTGGTGATCCTGGGCGGAAATCCCGTGTATAACGCACCGGCTGATATTGATTTCGCCAAGTTGCTGGCGACTGTACCATTAACCGTGCACCTGGCGGATTATGTGGATGAAACGTCGGAACTCTGCACCTGGCATTTGCCGGAAAGCCATTATCTGGAAAATTGGGGCGATGCCCGAACCTTTGATATGTCGGTAAGCATTGTCCAGCCGCTGATTCAGCCGATTTTCGGCGGACGCAGCGCGGTAGAAGTGATGGCACTGGTTATTCAAGACCCGCTGCAAAAAGCCTACGATATTGTCCAGCGAACATTGGCCATCAAATCCACGGATTGGCGCTGGAAAAAAGCCCTCTTTGACGGCACGGTTGAAAAAACCGCCTGGCAGCCGCTGCATGGGAGCTTTTCCGCAGGAAATCTCAATGCCGCTCTGGCCCAATTAATCGCAAAAAATGCCCAGGTGAAATTGGACCATCAGCATCTGGAAGTCGTCTTCCGTACGGATTCCAAAGTGTTTGACGGGCGCTTCGCCAACAATGGCTGGTTGCAGGAACTCTCTGATCCCATGACGCGACTGACCTGGGACAACGCCGCACTGATTAATCCCAAAACGGGCGTGGCCATGGGGTTAAACCGCCATGAAAGTCAGATCATCCGCCTGAAAGTCGGCGGCCGCGAATTGGACATCGCCACTTATATGATGCCCGGCCAACCGGAAAATTCCATTTCCATCCCCCTGGGCTATGGCCGCACACATAGTGGCAACGTTGGCAACGGTGCCGGATTTAATGCCGGGGTTTTGCGCACAAGCAACGCGATGGCCATGCTTTCAGGTGTCGCCATGGAAGTGACGCAAACGCCGTATCAACTGGCCACCACGCAGGATCACTTTGTTATCAGCACCATCGGGGAACGCGCTATCGCCGCCCGTGTGCCGGATCTTATCCATCAGGGCACCTTTGCCCAATTCCAGAAAGACCCTGGTATGGGGCACAAAAAATCAACCGCAGTTTCCCTCTGGGAGGAACACCATTACGACACCGGCTACCAATGGGGCATGGCGGTGGATCTCACAACATGCGTCGGCTGTTCAAGCTGCGTGATTGCCTGTCAGGCGGAAAACAACATTCCCATTGTCGGCAAAGAGCAGGTGCTCAAAGGCCGGGAAATGCAATGGCTGCGTATTGACCGCTATTTCCGTGGGCCGGAATCAGAAAATCCGCAGGCGGTTCATGAGCCGATTTTGTGTATGCAGTGCGAAAATGCCCCGTGTGAGGCGGTCTGCCCGGTAGGGGCCACCAACCACAGCGCCGATGGCTTGAACATGATGACCTACAACCGCTGCATCGGCACACGGTACTGTGCCAATAACTGCCCCTATAAAGTCCGGCGCTTTAACTTCTTTGATTTCAACAGCGGGACACTCAATAATCTTTATACGCCCAATCTCCTGCGTTCTGAAATGAATCCCTTGATTGCCCTGCAGAAAAATCCGCAGGTGTCCATTCGCGTCCGCGGGGTCATGGAAAAATGCACCTATTGTGTGCAGCGCATTGAAACCGTGCGGGTCGTGGCGGAACGGCAGAATCGTCGAATCCGGGACGGCGAAATTACGCCGGCCTGTGCCCAGGCGTGCCCATCGCAGGCGCTGGTATTCGGGGACATCCGTGATAAAAATAGCCGCGTGGCAAAACTCATGAAGCAGAATCGGATGTACGGCATACTCGACAAGGAATTGTATACCAAACCGCGGACGCGCTATTTGCCCAAGGTTTGGAACCCCAACCCGGCATTACCGGAAGAACCGCTTTCGCCCAAAGGGTTGATGTAACCGGGCCGCCGGAAATGGTTTTCGGCCTGCCTGATTTGGATTGAGCATTATGATGATTTGGAAATGAATTCATGGCATCGGTGACAACAACCCAGGTTCCCGGCATGACCGGTGATTTCGACAATACGCTTGATGATGGCGTAAGTCAGGCACCGTTGGTGCTTGGTGAAGCCACGTTCCATGAAGTTACGCGGAAAATTTGCCGCGTCGCTGAAGCCCCGCGCGCGCCCATGGCCTGGTATGTGGCCTTTGCGATTTCCACCTCCCTGGTGGGCGTGCTGGGCGTGATGATTGCCTATGCCATCTTCACCGGCGTGGGTGTATGGGGCAACAATTCACCGGTGTTCTGGGGTTTTCCGATTATTAACTTTGTGTTCTGGGTGGGCCTGGCCCACGCCGGAACATTTATTTCCGCCATCTTGCTCTTGTTCCGACAAAAATGGCGTACCGGCATCAACCGCTTTGCGGAAGCTACGACCGTGTTTGCCGTCGTGTGCGCGGGATTGTTTCCCGGCATTCACGTCGGTCGGCCCTGGTTCGCCTATTGGATGGCACCGGTGCCCAATGTCATGGGCGCGTGGCCCAATTTTTACAGCCCGCTGCTGTGGGATGCCATTGCTGTTTTTACCTATACCAACGTATCGCTGCTGTTCTGGTATGTCGGCATGATCCCCGATCTTGCAACCTTCCGTGATCGCTCCAAAACGCGTTTGCGACACACCGTTTACGGCATTTTGGCCATGGGTTGGCGCGGCTCCGCTAAACATTGGCAACTGTACGAACGAACCATCCTTATTCTGGCCGGCCTGGCGACAGCATTGGTTTTGGGCGTCAGTTCCACGGTCAGTACGGATTTTGCGGTATCCCAGCTTCCCGGCTGGCACGAAACAATTTTTCCGCCGTACTTTACGGTTGGTGCCATTTTCAGCGGGTTTGCTCTGGTGCTGGCATTGGCGATCCCCGCCCGCGAACTCTTTGGCCTGAAAGATTTAATCACCAAGCGACATCTGGACAACCTGGCGAAAATCACGCTGGTCATGGGGTCCATTGTCACCTACATCTATATGATGGAATTTTTTATCGCCTATTACAGCGGTAATGGCTATGAACAGTTTGCCTATCTTACACGCATCATGGGGCCTTACTGGCGCATGGGCTGGCTGATCCTGTTCTGCAATTGCGTGGTGCCGCAGATTTTCTGGTTCAAATTTGCCCGTACAACATGGTGGCTGGCTCTGCCGGCGGCGTTGTTATGCCTCGTTGGCATGTGGAGTGAACGCTTTGTTATTATCGTCACCGTGTTGAATCGTGATTTTCTGCCCAGCGCCTGGCACAATTACGCACCGACATGGGTGGATTGGCTGACCTTTGCGGGCAGTATCGGCCTGTTCTTTACGCTGTTTTTATTATTCTGCCGCTTTTTGCCCATGATCGCGATGTCGGAAGTAAAAAGTATTTTGCCGCAGGCCGCCGGGCATGTGCATGATGATTCCCCGGCCGATGCCGCGGGACATTAATAGGGTCAGATTTTGATCTGATGGTAATGAGATGGTGGTTATGAGTACCGCACACAACATAGACCCCGCAGTAAGTCAACCGCAGATGTATGGTCTGCTGGCGGAGTTCCACGATGTGCAAACATTGCTGGATGCCGCGGTAGCGTTGCGCAAAGCCGGGTACAAAAAATGGGATTGTTACACGCCGTTCCCCGTCCATGGCATGGATAAAGCCATGGGCCTGCGCCCCAGCATTCTGCCGTGGATTGCTCTTTCCGGCGCTTTGGGAGGCGTGTTTACCATTCTCGCACTGGCTCCGCTGTGCAATGCGTTTCTGTATCCCATGATATTTTCCGGAAAACCCTACTGGGGCATGCCCGGCCATATCCCCATGGCTTTTGCGCTGGGTATTCTCGGGGGTACGGTTTTTGTGGTACATGGCTTGTTTGTGCTGGCCCGCCTGCCGCAGTTTTATCATCCGCTGTTTACCGCTGAACGCTTCCGTCGGGTAACCGATGACGGCATGTTTATCGCCGTTGAGGCTACAGATCCGTCTTACAGTCCGTCAGCCACGTCGCAATTGCTTACCAAGCTCGGTGCGGCCGCGGTTGAAGAAATCAGGGATTAATACGATGAAAGCCAGAACAAGAAATTTTTATATTATCGGTGATCTGGTGCTCCTGGCCCTGATTCCGTTTGGGATCGTTGCCATGCGGCGCTATTCGTACACCACCGTGCCGCGCTTCGCAATTATTCAGGATATGGACCGCATGCCGTACCTCAAGCCGCAGCGCCGCAGTCCGGTTTTTGCCGATGATCGGGGCATGCGCCCCCATATCGCCGGTACCATGGCGCAGCAGGATTTTACGTTTGTCAATATGGCGGAAGCGCGGGCTTATCCCGGGAACTGGCCCAAGGACCATGTCGCCATCCGTAGTGGTTCACAGTATGACCGAATCATGCTGGGCCAAAAGCTGGTAAACGGTAAGGGACAATTTATTA
Organism: Planctomycetota bacterium; assembly: GCA_021808105.1. Taxonomy (GTDB): domain Bacteria; phylum Planctomycetota; class Phycisphaerae; order WQYP01; family WQYP01; genus JAMDCX01. Next base: position 19,321 of record JAKBCC010000027.1, on the reverse strand, counting down.
CCCGAATTCCCATTCCGGTCACCCGTCGCCTGGTATTACGCGGCCAAAAAGAATTCGACATATTCTGCACGCCCTGCCACGGCTTTAACGGTATGGGCAACGGCACCGTCAACCAATATGTCAATAAATTACGCGCCGCCGGATCATCCGATGCCGGCTCCTGGGTTCAGCCGTCCGACCTGACAGGTCCGGGCGTCAAATTTATGCCGGATGGCGGTATTTACAATGTAATAACTAATGGCATTGCCGTCATGGCTGCGTATAAGGATCAGGTGCCCGTTGTGGACCGTTGGGCCATTGTGGCGTATGTGCGGGCGTTGCAGCTTTCCCAGAAGAAAGTTGCCGCCGGCCGGTTGCCCAAGTCCGTGCGAAGCAGGCTCAAGTAATTGGAGCGTGAATAACGTGTCGAATAAAATCATACAACTCGGGCCGAAGGATCAGTTCTATCTCGATGAACTCGGCGCGCCGATCATCAGCGGCGGGCTGATTGCGGGCCTTTTGTCCCTGGCGGTCGCTGCGGGGTTGGGCGTTGCCATGAACGATGGCTGGCGGCAATTCCTGTTCAGTTATCTCACGGCCTGGCTGTTGTTTTTTATGATTTCGGCAAGTTCTCTTTTCTTTGTGTTGAGCCATCATGTGTTTCGGGCATCGTGGAGCGTGGTGGTTCGCCGGCTGGCGGAAGCCATGAGCTGTAACTTTATTCCATTGCTGGTTCTGACCATTCCGCTGTTGCTGGGCTTCCATAAAATTTTTATATGGACGCATTACAACTACGTTCATTCTGACCCCAATCTCGTTAACAAAGTAAGTTATCTCAATGTTCCGTTTTTTATGATCCGCAGCGTGATTTACTTTGCGTTTCTCATCGGGTTAAGCCTCTATTTCCGCACGATGTCCATCGCTCAGGATCAGGACCACAGCGTTTCCCGCATGCGGCAGCTGCAAAAACACGGAGGCTGGGGATTGTTGGCGGTATTCTGGATTATGAACTTCGCCGGAGCTGATTATGTCATGTCCCTTCAGCCCAAATGGCTTAGCTACATGGAACCGGGTTTTTTCTTCTCCGGCGTGGGTATGGCGGTTTATGCGGTGCTTCCGCTGGTGGCCATCTGGTTTCAGCGGAAGGGCAAACTTACCAATTCCATTACCACCGAGCATTATCATGATCTGGGTAAATGGCTTTACGGCTGGGCCATGTTCTGGGCCTACATTGGATTTGCCCAGTATATGCTTATCTGGTACGCCAATGTCCCTAAAGAGACCACTTTTTTCCTGCTGCGCACCGTCGGGCCTTGGATGATTATCACCATTGCCTTGCTGTTCGGGCACTTTATTGTGCCCTTCTTCGGCTTGATGTCGCGGCATGTCAAACGCCACAAAGGCCTGCTGGCATTCTGGTGCCTGTGGCTGCTGTTTTTTGCCTATCTCGATCTCTTCTGGCAGGTACAGCCCATCGTCTGGATCAATACCCATGCGGGCCTGGCGGCTGTGGCTAAGAATCATGATCCGTATAAGTTGCTGGGTGCGGTGCAAAAAATCGTCAGCAATCCGTTGCGTCCCATGTCCCTGGTTTTAGATGCGTTGTGTCTGGTCGGTATCGGCGGACTCTGGGTATCCCACACGGCTTTTCTGCTGCGGCGCAGTGCGTTAATGCCTATTGGCGATCCTAAACTCGCTGAAGGCCTGGCGATTGAAAATATGTGAGGTTTTTATGAGTAATAATCCCTACGACAACACCCACAATTTGCCACCGGAACATATCCCCCATCCGGTGCGCCCGGAAGTCGGTGCCCACACCCAAAAAGATGATGTTGATTCGTATAACATCCTGCTGGTGGGGTCGTTCCTGGCTTTGTTCGTCGTGATTCTGGTGCTGGCCGTTATAGCCTTTTTTCATCAGTACCGTCACGCGCTTGAAGCGCAGAAAGAGGCGACCGTCAGTAACTGGTCTTTAGCCATCCATCAGAGGCAAATTGCCTCCATTACGCCGCATTGGGTGGGAAAAAATCATCACCGCGCCACGGTGGGCATTGAGCTTGCTGAAGATATGGTCGTCGCCCAGTACACACCTCATGCCAAACCTGTTCTTCTGCCGGCATCCCCGCAATCAGCTGCACCGGGCAAAAAACGTCCTACCGTGGCACTGCATGTTCTTGGTGCTAAACTTTACACCAGCCTCGGTTGTATTGCCTGCCACACCGTCAATGGTATGCCCACCGTCGGGCCGTCATGGAAAAATCTCGCCGGCTATCCGCAAAAACTTACCACCGGCAAAACGGTGATCGCCGACTATAAATTTCTCCGTACGATGATTATTCACCCCGGCACACTGCTGGTCGCCGGTGCGCCGGCCGGCGTCATGCCCGCCACGTACGGGCCGATGTTGTCGGGTCCCAAACATCCGCATGAAACCAAGCTTAACGCGATCATCTGGTACATCAATACGCTTAGTAATCGCAGCAGCAAGGCTACGCAGCCGCCCGTGCCCGATAATCCGGCTAAATGATCGGGTCGGGCCTGCTGTTATAGCTCGCATACGATGCGGGCGATTGCTATAATCGCGGATTGTTTTGGTTGGCGTTGCCGCGGTAAATACGCTGGTACGCGTTGCATCGCTATGATGTGAAAAATCGCGGTGTTGTAGTAAGAATGGTTCGTTGATGAACGTGCTGAATAAAACCCGGCTAACTTTTCATGTGCCCTTGCGGCTATTGGCTGTACGCACCGTGGCGGTTGTTGCTTCGCTGTTTTTTGTGCTCCTAACCCCGCGCGTTTTTGGCAGTGCCTTTGAAAACCTGCAAAACGCCTCCCAAAAATCGAGGGACGCCCACAATGCGGGAATCACGCCGCACCCCGGTGCCCGGCTTCCATTAAGTCTTGAATTTGTTAATTCGCACAATCAGCAGGTTCAGCTTAGTGATTATTTTCACAAAGGCCGCCCGGTAATCTTTAATTTTGTCTATTTCCGCTGCCCCGGCGTATGCCCATTTGTTGAACTGGGCCTGCTGCACTCCATGGAAAAAATGTCCGCTCGCCTCGGCACAGATTACGAGGTCCTGACCATCAGCTTTGATCCCACCGATACGCCGTCTTCCGCTGCGGATAAGAAGGCGGGTTATATCGCGGTAGCTTCGCGAAAATTCAAAAAGGCTTTGGCCGCGCATTGGCATTTTCTTACCGCCAACGAATCCACTATTAAAGCCATCACCAAAGCTGTCGGATTCCATTACGTGTTTTATCCTGCATCCCACACGTATAACCATGCCGCCGCGATTTATATTGCCACCCCCGGCGGTCGACTGGCCAATTATTTCTACGGTATTCACTACAATCCGGCAGATTTGCGTCTGGCGCTGGTGGCGGCGGGCAATCGTAAAATCACCAACGTCTTTGACCAGATACTATTATTATGCTGCCAGTTTGATCCTTACACCGGAAAATACACCGCCGTTGCGCGGCGCGTGATGCTGCTGGGGGGCGTGGGCGTCGTACTAAGCCTGGGGGCTTTTCTGGGCAGTATGGTCTGGTGGGAACGTAAACATGGTGTAAAAAAACCAAAAGCTTCAGGGAAGGTTTAGGAGTTTATGGGCGTGACAAATATTCCACAGATACTTGGACACCTTGGACAGATGAATTTGGGGCGTATCGTTGCCGCACTCTGGCTGCCGCACGGTGAATCCACCTTCAGCCCGCCGGTGCAGTTTCTCTGGGATTTCTGGTACTGGATATCGGTGTTTTTCACGGTTCTGATTGTCGGTCTGGTGGTATTCTTTTCGATTCGTTACCGGCATACCAAGGATCGGACAATTGCCGAGGACTCTCCTTCACATAATAACCCGCTGGAAATTACCTGGACCGTGATTCCTCTGATCATTGTGATGGTAATTTTTGCTCTGGGTTTTACGCAATATATGAACATGGATTCCCCGCCCGCCAACAGCTATAACATCCATGTTATTGCCCAGAAGTGGAGTTGGACATTTGTGTATGAAAATGGCGCCATCAGCAACACGCTGTATCTGCCCGTTAACACGCCCGTGAAATTAAACATGACCTCCAAAGATGTGCTCCATGGATTCTGGATCCCCGATCTTTCCATCCAGAGGGATGTGGTACCGGGTCGCGTGATGACCACGTGGGTGGAACCTACCAACCCCGGAACCTACTGGCTCCAATGCGCTGAATATTGCGGCGACGGCCACTCGGAAATGCGGGCGCATGTCGTGGTTGAGCCGTATGCTAAATTTCAGAAGCAGATTGTTGCTGCCGCCAATATTTTTGAACAGGACGGCAAACCGCTGCCTCTGGCAACTGTCGGTAAAAAACTTTACACCACGCTTGGTTGCTTAGGCTGCCACTCGGTGGATGGTTCCAAGGGTACCGGCCCCAGCTGGAAAAATCTGGCCGGGTCCACAGAGGTTCTCGCCAACGGTAAGACCGTACCGGTGAATTATGCCTTCCTGAAAACGATGATTTCCCATCCTGGCCGCGTGTTGATCAAAGGATTCCCCGCCGGCGTTATGCCCAGCTACGGCTCGCGCTTTACCGGTAAAAATGTCAAAAATTTGTACGCCGTTGTCTGGTATATCAACAGCCTAAGCAAGAATTCCAATAAAGCCTCTCAGCCCCCGGTGCCCGATAAACCCAAGGGTAGCGAGCCTGCGGCCTCATCCAAGTCCCCGAAAACTGCGGCCCCGGCAACCGCCAAAACCTCGCAGACGGCGACACCGGCTACCACCGCCGCTCCGACAACTGCCAAAGCCCCGGCGACCCCCGTCGCCAAAGTGCCGGCCGGCCCGCAGCCGATGGCGTTGCATGTTCTGGGTGCAAAACTTTATAAGTCGCTGGGATGTATTGGATGTCATACCGTCAATGGCCAACCGGGCGTAGGCCCGAGTTGGAAGAATCTGGCGGGTTATCCGCAAAAACTCACCACGGGAAAAACGGTGATTGCAGATTATAAATTTCTCCGCACGATGATTCTTGACCCGGGAAAAATGGATATTGCCGGCTCGCCGGCCGGCGTGATGCCGGTTATGTACAAATACCAGTTATCCGGTAAAAAGCATCCCCATGAGAATAAATTAAATGCGATCATCTGGTATATTAATACGCTAAGTAACCGCGGCAGCAAGGCAACCGAGCCTCCTGTTCCGGATGTTCCGGTCGCTAAGTAAGCTACCGGGAGAAATATAATTGAAAAGGCGTATCCAGCCGTTGTTTGGATACTGGAGTTATAGAAATGACTACGATCACGGGAAACACTATGGGCCACACACCCGCGGTGGCCGCCAAGCCGGACAATTATCTTACACACGGTAAAACCATCGGCTCATGGCTCTTCACGCTGGACCACAAACGCATCGGTATCATGTACCTGATTACCGCTTTGCTGGCCTTCTTCATCGGCGGCATGTTGGCTGAAGTCATTCGCACGCAGTTGCTGGTGCCACAGGGTCTGATTTTTCATGGCACCGGTTCTGTCGCGTCCAGTTACGCGGCGTATCGCTATTACAATCAGGTCTTCACGCTCCATGGAATCATCATGGTGTTTCTGGTGCTGATCCCCATTATTCCCGGCGCTTTGGGAAATTTCGCCATGCCGCTGATGCTGGGTGCCAAAGATGTGGCCTTCCCCAAACTCAATTTAATCAGCTATTACCTGTATCTTGTCGGGGCGATTCTGGCTATCGTTTCCACCGTGCTGGGGGCCGTGGATACCGGCTGGACCTTTTACACGCCATTTAGCATCCAGACTGAATCCTATGTGGTGGTCATGGTGCTGGGTATATTTCTGGTGGGGTTCAGTTCCATCTTCACCGGCATCAATTTCATGGTCACCATTCACAAACTGCGCCCGCCCGGCATGAGCTGGTTCCGCATGCCGCTTTTCCTCTGGGCTATTTATTCCACATCGCTGATTCAGGTTGCCGCCACGCCGGTGGTGGGCATCACCTTTGTGCTGCTGATGATGGAGCGCGTCATGGGCATTGGGATATTTAATCCTGCGCTGGGCGGGAACCCGGTGTTGTTCCAGGAATTTTTCTGGTTCTATTCGCATCCCGCGGTATACATTATGATTCTGCCCGCGATGGGCATCGTCAGTGAAATTATTCCCACGTTCAGCCGCAAGCATATTTTCGGATACGAATTTATCGCCTTAAGCTCACTGGCCATTGCCCTGATTGGCTTTCTGGTGTGGGGTCACCACATTTTCGTCAACGGTCAATCGGCGGAACTCGATGCCGTCTTCAGCTTTTTAACCTTCATTGTGGCTGTCCCTTCCGCCATCAAAGTCTGGAACTGGCTGGCCACCATGTACAAGGGAGCCATCGTCCTTAAAACGCCGATGCTCTATGTGCTGTCATTTATTGTGCTGTTTACCATCGGCGGCCTCACCGGCGTGGTGCTGGGGGCGCTTTCTGAGGATGTCGTTCTGCATGATACGTACTTTGTTGTAGGCCACTTCCATTATGTCATGATGGGCGGAACGCTCATCGGCTTTATCGCCGGTATGCACTACTGGTGGCCCAAAATGTTCGGACGCATGTACAATGAACGCATCGCGCAATGGACGTGTGTGGTCTTGTTTATCGGCATCAATCTCACGTTTTTCCCCCAGTTGGTGGTGGGGGCCGAGGGCATGCCGCGGCGTTATGCCAGCTACCTGCCGGTTTATCAACCCTATATGATTGCCTCCACCATCGGGGCGTATATCCAGCTTGTGGCGTTTCTGAGTATGGCCGGGTATCTGATGCACTCGCTGTTCTATGGCAAAAAGGCCCCGATGAACCCGTGGGGCGGCGGCTCCCTGGAATGGGAAACCGCTTCGCCGCCACCGCATGATAATTTTGAAACCACACCATCCGTCGGCGATCCTTATGATTATTCCGACTTGGTGTTTGACCCGGCGGTCAATGGGTATGTCCATATAGAAAAGCCTGTGGAATCCCTGGCTCCCGTTACCGCAACGCATTGACGTGCCATGCTGCGGCGGGCAGCGACCGTGGCAGGGCTTGCCCGGCAGGCGGTTACGCGGCCGGGAACGTAGCGCTTGATTTATTGCTATCTGTATGTTTCTATTGTGAGATTCCATGTCTGAAGCAATCGCGATAAACCCAACCGAAGAACAGGTGGCCCGAGACCATTTGGCCCATCATTTTGATACGCCGCAGCAGCAGTTTGATGCCGGCACGCTGGGCATGTGGATGTTTCTGGCCACGGAAATGCTGCTGTTCAGCGGCCTGTTCTGCGCCTATGCGGAATTCCGGGCCACCCATCCCGACGTTTTTAGATATGCCGGGCAATATCTGGATCCGGTGTCCGGTCTGATCAATGCCCTGATTCTGCTGACCAGCGGTCTGACCATGGCTCTGGCGGTGCGTTTTGCGCAAACCGGCAAGCGTTTTGCCTTAAGCCTGTGTCTGGCGCTAACCATGCTGGGCGGGGTCGGCTTTTTGGCCATTCACGCCAAAGAGTATTTTGATAATGGTCAGGCCAAGTTGCTCTGGGGGACCCATTACGCTCCAAGCGTGGGGCCTAATGGCAAACCCGTCGCCCCGGTCACCGGCCTGACGGCACTGGTTGCCAGGCCCAAGCCCGCCGCCAGCCCCGGCTGGCAATCGCTTAAGTCCCTCGGCAAGGCCGGTTTTGTTGTCTCTCATTCCGCTATTATGCCCGCATCGGTCGGCCCGTCAGGTGTAGCTGCCTCGCAAAAGCCCGCTGCGGCGGAAAACCCCTTTCAGCCGGCCAATGTTCAGGTTTTCTTTGGTATATATTTTCTCATGACCGGTCTGCACAGCCTGCACGTGATCATCGGTATTATTGTCATCGGCTGGCTCCTGATTCGTTCCCTGCGGGGTGAATTCGGCCCCGGCTACAATGCCCCCGTCGTCTACGTGGGCATGTATTGGGGCGTGGTGGATATGGTCTGGATGTTCCTGTTTCCCTTGTTGTATCTCATTCACTGATAACTTAGGCTCAATGAAGTTCGCCCGCTCTTTAGCGTGAGGTCTTATGTCTTCCGATCATGCCAAACCCGTTGTCCCCGCCCGCTCGCACATTGTATCCGTGCCAACGCTGGTCTTTGTGTGGATCCTCCTCTGCGCTTTGGCTGTCGGCAATTTGTTTGTCGCCAGGTTGGGCCTTGGCTCGGCTACCATCGCCGTGGAGTTGATTGTGGCGGTTATCATGGCGGTCGTCAGTGCGCTGTATTTCATGCACCTGCGCTATGACAGCCTTTTTTCTGTTGCCATTTTATTGCTCACACTGGTGCTTATTACCCTGTTTATTTCTTTTATCATTATTGATGTGAAGGCCGATCAGCCGCAGATGTATTCCGGCGAGGCGCAGGAAATGGCGCAGATTGAACAACATGTGGCGGGGTCCAATTCCACCCCGCCGGCCGCCGCGAAGGCCGCCGCCGCCGCACCCGCTAAAGAATAATCCGAGCCGTCCCAGCCGTGCGGATAGCGGCGCGCATGCCGGTATGACGCGCCGCTACCGAGAGCACCGGATGACAATCCGGTGGTTGATCCGATGCCGCCAACCAACCACCGGGTTATCACCACGGTGCTCTGACGCGAGGCTCCCGAGAGCACCGGATGACAATCCGGTGGTTGATCTGATGCCGCGAGCCAACCACCGGGCGATCACCACGGTGCTCTGACGTGACGGTGCAACCCGGCGATTATTCGGACAGGCCCCTGCGGACGAAAGCTGGGATTTTTATGAGCGGGGAATACCAACCTGAACCGCCTGATGCATCCAAACGCTACGGCGGAAAGCCCCTGCACGTTCCCGGTGCCGGAACGCTGGGCATTTCTCTTCTGGTCGTGTCACTGTCTGTTCTTTTTGTCTCCAGCCTCATCGGATATATCTGCTATTGGTTTTCCTTTCCCCGCCCCGTGACCATCCGTTTGCCGTGGGGGCTATGGTTAAGCACCGCCGTGCTGCTGATCAGCAGTTTCACGATTCACTGGGCCTGGTCCGCCATTCGCCACGATCAACAGGGGATGTGCCGCAAGGCGCTTCTGGCCACGCTGATTCTGGGTCTGACATTTCTTGGACTGCAAATCTGGAACTGGACGGAAATTTACGGTGTTCTGCAAAGTGCCGACCGCGCCCTTAGTGCCCTGAATCCGCAATATCCCTCGCCGATCGGCGGCATGCGCACGGCCCACGCGCTGGTGTATGAAAAAAAAGCTCTGCTGGCCGCGTTTTTCTTTTTCACCGTTCTGCACGCTTTGCATGTATTAGGCGGCGTGATCCCATTAAGCGTGGTTAACGTCAAGGCCCGCCAGGGCATTTATTCCCGCAACTACCACCCCGGTGTGCGCTATTGCCTGATCTACTGGCACTTTCTCGATGCCGCCTGGATTCTCATTTTAATTACTCTGTTGATCACGTTCTAATAAACGTCTGGCGCGTAGACCCACGGCTACCGCAATTTATTCCGGCGAGTCCGGATGCTTGCGGCACTTTTCTATATGTTCAAGCGGATATCGAGGTGCCTGGCCATCACACATGCCCGGGCAACGCGATGCTGCGCGCGTCCAGGCCTCCGGCGTTGCCAGGTTCATTCCCCAGAACGGCCACGTCCGGCACTGCATGGGCCGCACCGGGTATATGCCGCACATGGCTTTGCCGTCGGCGCGTTTGAGAAATATGCAATCATAATTGGAGCGTTCCACCAGGCTGTAAGCACCTTTAACTTTACGCACATACTGGCGTGTGAAATCATCAAACGCCATGTTGAGAAACTGCGCAATGCGCGTCATATCTTCCAACGTCAGCCAGACATATCCCGGACCGCCCCCGCAGCAATTGCCGCACTGCGTGCACTTAAAGCGCAGTCCCATGGAATACCATGGCTCCGCCGCTTGCGATTCCTGATGAATGGGTAAATGCGTATCTGCCATCAAAAAACCTGTCACCGCCTGATCAGTCAGTGTTGGCCGGCCGGTGCGGTTGTTGTGGTTGTGGTACTGCGGGAAAGCTCCGGCGTAACCGATACATAACAATGCGTGTGGAACCAGCCCCGTTTAATGGTAATCACGCATTCTTCCTGATTTTTAATGAAATCCAGACGGATGCCGCCCGGCCCTTGCTGTTCTTCCTGCATTTTCCATTTGAAATTGGGCATATTATGCAAAAAGAACCGCGCCACGCTCAATCGCGGATCGGAACCCACATACATCTCATTAACCAGACGGACATTGGAACCCGGGGCGTAGGTGCTTTGCGAGCGGCTTAAATTAATGTGCATGCCCGCGGGAATGGGAATATCGGCCACCGGTGGATTGGCGGCTGACGGTAAAAGACCCTCGGAATTCTGGCTGCATCCAGCCAGCGCAGCCGCTAAAAGCAGCCCGACAAAACCTGTTATTTGCATCCTGCGCACGATACACGCTCCTTCACAAAGACCGTATCACGGTGTTTCATTGTTCGCTTGAGTGCCCGTGTTGTCAACCGTTTCCACCAGATGAAATGTATCCGTATCACGGCTGTATGAAAATATTTCGGTGTATCGCCCCCAGTTCACCAGCGCGTCATACTGTGGTTTGGGCCGCTCCGTAGGCAGCACGCGGCCGATTTCCTCAATAATATCCTGACGCGAGGCCGAATGGTCCGGGCGCTGCATCAGATAATCCCGGAAATGAACAAATAAGGGCAATTTAGCGATTTGCCCGGCAATGAGTTTCTTTTTCTGGTTGACCGGCACTTCAATAATCTGCTTGCCCAGCGGCTGCATGACCAGATCGCCGCCGGGCGTATCGACAAACCCCAGCACTTCGGCGGCTTTGATAATCAACAGCAGTTCGCCAAAGCTGTCGCGTAATTCGCGTGCCAGTTTGTAGATGTCTTCTTTGCCGCCATGATCATCAAGGATTTCCAGCAGCCCCAGCACTTTGCTTAGGCCGGTGGGGGGTATGGGAACCACGGGTGCCTCACCGCTTTGCGGCGGATCAACGGGTTGATGATTTTCTGAACTTGCCATAGCTTTATTCTCCATACAATCCACGAGCGGGTCAAATTTCCGCCATCATGCTGAATATTGAATCCACATATCGGGTAAACGCTTCCGAGTTTTTATGGCGGGGGCGGGGTAACGTAATATCAAGGTCCATCACCACATGCCCCGGCCGCCCGCCGATAAGCACCACACGATCCGCCAATTCAACCGCCTCTTCAATGTTATGGGTTACCATAATCACAGTACTGACCGCCAGGTTGGGGTCCGCCCATATATCCAGCAGTTCCTCCCGCAGGTTAATGCTGGTCAACGGGTCCAGAGCACTGAAGGGCTCATCCATCAGCAGCAGTTCCGGTTCCACCGCCATGGCTCGGGCCAGGCCGACGCGTTGTTTCATACCACCGGAAAGTTCCCGCGGGTACGCCGCTTCAAACCCGTCCAGACCCACCTTATCAATATAAAATGCCGCCCGTTTTGCCGCGGCAGCTCGATCAAGCCCCCGCGCCTCAAGTGCCAGAAGAATATTCTGCGTCACGGTCATCCAGGGCAAAAGGGCAAAATTCTGGAAGACCATGCCGCATTGTAAATTAATACCTGTCAGGGGTTTATCCTTGAAATAAACTTTTCCACTGCTGGGAGGCATCAGGCCGTTAATCAGGCGCAGGGTCGTGGATTTGCCGCAACCGGATTGCCCGACCAGACATATAAATTGCCCGGAATCAACACGCAAGTTCACGTCCTCCAGGATCGTAGCCGGTGGGCCGTCGGTCTGGTACACCTTGGTGACGTGGTCTAGTTTCAGCAGCATACGGTCAATCTCTTTTTCAGCTTACGGGTCTGCCCGCCATTAATAATCCAGGCGGAAGCGATCCGCCGCCCATGCCTGCAGCCGCTTCCACAGCAGCCGATTCAATACCACGATCAGCACAATCAAACAACCGACTGCGGCAAAAAGCAACGCCTGCGCCTGGGCGGCCGGCAGGGCTTTGCCCGAGCGCGGAAGGGCCGACCCTGAGGCCACATTTAGCAGCCAGCCGATCCCCGGCAGTTTATAAGTATGTCCCGAATAGGTAATACATTCACTGAAAATCAACGTGTTCCAACCCCCGCCGAACGCGGTAATCGTACCGGTAAACAGCGACGGAAGAATCGCGGGAATCACCAGGAATCTCCATTGTTGCCGCCGGCTTAAACCCATGGCATTGCATACTTCCTTCAGATCGCCGGGGATTTTGGCGATTCCACCGAGCATATTAAACAGCACATACCATTGTACCCCATTCATCAGCAGGACCATGCCGGCCGCTTCCACGCCCCAATATCCCAAATGCAGATGTTCAACAAAAATACTGATCACAATAAACGTCAGGGCAATGGGCGGTAAACCGGCCATGGTTTGTGAAACCGACGATAAGCGCCGAAATGCCGTTGGCCGCGTTCGCGCCCACAACACCGTCGGCACGACCCACAGCATGGAAAGTACATACGCAATGAGAATCCGCAGGAAGGAAAACCCGATATAAGCGGGAATTTTTTCTGCCAGGGGAGGCAGCAGATGATGGCGAAAAATATTCACAATGTAAAAGCCGCCGCCCAGGACCAGAACCGCAATCAGCAGCCAGCCGGCGAACCGTTGCAGGTTGGACCATATTCGGGTGATCAGTGCGGGGACTTCCATGCGTGGCAGCACCAGTTTTTTTGCCGAGCCGCGCGTATACCGGATCATCGCATTAACGCCGCTATTCAAGGGGAAAATCACGCGATTAACGAACATCTGCGGAAGCCATCCGCGCTGATACCATCCCAGTATTCCTGTATTGCCGCGCGTGATGGAGGAAACCGCGACTTCATATCGGAATCTCTCGGCCCACACCGCCAGCGGCCGCCACACAAAAAATTCCATCATCAGAATAATGCCCAGCAGCACCGCCACGCCGCAGAGATTGAGTTCCAGTGGGTGCGTCTTGGAATTGGCCGCCTGCTGCAGAAAACTGCCGATCCCCGGCAATGCTACTTTCTGGTTATTGACCGACAGAATCTCACACGCCGTCAACGCAAACCAGCCCGCCGCCCAACTGACAATACTGTTGTAAAGCAGGCCCGGCACGCACACCGGCAGCGTAATGGTGAAAAATCTTTGTGCACCACGTATGCCGAAACTTTCCGCACATTCCGTCGTTTCCCGCGGCATCATGATCAGGCTTTCGTACACGCTGAACGCCATATTCCAGCTCATGCCGGTAAAAATCAACACCACGGCGGCAATTTCAAAGCCCAACCGTCCGCCGCCGAAAAGCCACACCGCCACCGCCAGAGCCGCAGGAAAAAAACTCACAATGGGAATAGACTGCAAAATATCCAGAATAGGCAGAATCAGCCGCCGGGCACGCAAATTGTTGTAAGCATACACGCCTACACTCACCGCAAATACCAGCGAAAGTATATAGGCCTCTACCATGCGGAAAAGCGACCACGCCGCATCCCGCGGCAACTGCCACACACTTGCCGGCACGTGTGATTTCACATGGTTAAAGGGGTGCAGCATGCGCGCCAATACCGCCGCCGCCAGCAGAACCAGAATGGTGCCGATCCAGTAGCCCATGCTGAATCTGCGGATCTGTGGTAGTTCATCTGCCATGGTCGCCCAACGCCGTTACGCCGCAAACAATGCCGCCGCAGAGCCTCAACGCCCCGGCAAAACCTAATTATGCCCGTATCATCGCAAAGTGTCATGCCAAAAAATTAATAAAGCGCTAAACGGCCCGGCACCCCCCAGCCGAAGATTCTCACGTGGCCGGGCCGAGGGCACTTGCTATTCGGGCCGCAGGGTGTCTACGATACCCTTTGTTCTGCAATGAGGAGTTGGCAATGCATACGCGATCTTTAGGAAAAAATGGCCCGCACATTTCAGCTATCGGTCTGGGATGTATGGGAATGAGCGAATTTTACGGCCCCGCTGATGATGCCCAATCCGTCGTGGTCATTCATGAATATCTGGCCGCCGGCGGCAACTTTCTGGATACCGCGGATATGTACGGCATCGGGCATAATGAATCACTGGTCGGCAAGGCGATCAAAGACCGCAGAAGCAAGGTGTTCCTCGCCACCAAGTTCGGTAACGTCCGCGGACCCAAAGGGGAATTTTTGCGCGTGTGCGGCACGCCGGAATATGTCAAGCAGGCCTGTGATGCCAGCCTGCTTCGCCTGGGCGTGGATCATATTGATTTGTACTACCAGCACCGCGTGGATACTTCCACGCCGATTGAAGATACCGTCGGAGCCATGGCTGAACTGGTACAGGCGGGCAAAGTAAAATATCTGGGCTTGTCCGAAGCCGGTGGTGAAACACTGCGACGGGCCTCGCGGATTCATACAATAGCCGCCCTGCAAAGTGAATATTCTCTTTGGACGCGCGACCCCGAAGATGGCGTATTGGATAGTTGCCGGGATTTGGGAATCGCCTTTGTAGCCTATAGCCCGCTGGGGCGTGGATTTTTAACCGGTCAGATAAAAAAGCCCGAGGATCTGGCCGCTAATGACAATCGCCGAAATCACCCGCGATTTCAAAATGAAAACTTTCAAAAAAACCTGGAACTTGTCAAAAAAGTGCAGGAACTCGCGGAAGAAAAACAGTGTACCCCCAGTCAACTGGCATTAGCCTGGGTCCTGTCCCGTGGCAGCGATGTAATCCCCATCCCCGGCACCCGTCGCAGTAAATATCTCCATGAGAACCTGGCCGCACAGGATATCAAGTTGACCCCCGACGACGTCCGCCGCCTCAACGCCGCCGCCCCCAAAGGTGCCACCGCCGGCCTGCGCTACCCCGCCCCCATGATGGAACGCCTGGGCAAGTAAGGGACCGAAATAAGCCGGAATAACGATACCTTGCGATATGCGTACATGTTAGCCGGTGGATTTATCCACCGGTGGCCGCGGCCCGCCACGGCGTCCCATTTTCCGGAACCCGGCCAGCGCTGTGGCCTTGGTTTCCCGTTCGTGGTGCGGCCATCGCGGCCCTCGGCACATTAAATGTGCCGGCTAACATATACCCAAATAAATCGGAATAACGATGCGTTATCATGCGCGTATATGTTAGCCGGTGGATTTATCCACCGGTGGGGCCGGCCTGCAAACGCGGCCGGCATCTGGCAAACCCGCATAAAACGTGTAAAATTCCCCGCAATATGGCAACGCGAACGAATGTCTCACGTCCTGACAAGGAACCTATTATCGCGTGGCATCTGGTGATGTGCATGTATGGATTCTGGCTGCCCAATGATCCGCGCGGATCATGGTCACGTTACGTTGCATCAAAATCTCTGTACGACCTCGGCGGCCCGGCCACCGGCGGAAGACATTTGCGATCCGTGGCGGCAATGCGGCATGATCATGTATTACGTGTTGCCGTTAAGGCGGCGCTGAAATTTCCGCCAGTCATGTTATCCGGGATTCAGGCCCGGGCGATCGCCCGCGGATTCGCGCAAGCTCGCCAAGAGGCCAGCTACCATATCTACGCCTGCGCAATCATGCCGGATCATGTTCATCTTGTATTGCGCTGTCCATCCAGAACGCTGGGCATAACTATTGGTCACTTCAAGGCTCAGGCTGCCCGCCGCCTCAATGAGGAAGGAATTTCGCCGTGCCCGAAAGCGCAAGAAGGCGAGGCCCAGGCATCGATTTGGGGGGAAGGCAAATGGTGTGGATATCTAAACCAATTTGAATTACCCCGGGCCATTGCGTATGTCCAGGCCAATCCCATCAAGGCCGGCCTGCCGCCACAAAAATGGCATTTTGTGACCGCACCCCCGTGACGGCGGCGAAGCCGCCCCGGCACATTAAATGTGCCGGCTAACATGCGCCAAAATGAATTAAGAATACCGATGCCGTGCCATACGCGTATATGTTAGCCGGTGGATTTATCCACCGGTGGCGTCGCGCGGTGACGGCGTCATATTTTCCTGAACTCCGTCAGCGCTGCATCTTTCGTTTTCCCGCGGCACCTGGGGAACGCGCGGGCACGATGCCCGCAACTAAATGAAGCAGGGAGATTTAGCCGGCGGCACGGGGCCGCCGCGTTCTTCCCTCCTTGTCGCCCTAACCAGCGCGGTTGTAATCAGGAGAATCGTTCCCGGCGGGCCATGGCGTCACGCAGTTCCAGTGCTGGGGTGGAAGTTTATCGCGCATTGGATTTCTATTGATATAGGCAGTGACACGTTGTACATCAGCAGCGTGCAGATAGACACACCAGCAGCCGCGGGCCCAGATGGTGGTGCATTGAGGCGTGCCGAGTTGGGCGGGATGGATGTTCTGGCGATAGAGTTCCATGGTTGCAAAACGTTTAAAGTCGCCGATGACCGTCCGAATATCCGTCGCCGTGCGCCCGACAAAAAGATGGACATGTTGGGGCATAACCGCGCAGGCGTGAACACGGTAATGTTTGACAGCGCAATCAGGGCCTGATCAGTAGAGAGTTGAGCAGGAGACCGCAGGGGATTTGCGCGCTGGGCGTGCGCTGTGCTGCGGTTTGGGGTTTTGTTTGTTCGGGTGTGTGTTTTTTCTTCTTCCCTGCTCTGTTTCGGCTGGGGGCCGAAACGGAGAGAGCGGGATTCGAACCCGCGGTACAGGTTGTAACCCGTACACCGGTTTAGCAAACCGGCGCCTTCAGCCGCTC
>JAKBCC010000027.1:0-2575 GCA_021808105.1 Planctomycetota bacterium | reverse complement strand
GTGTGTGTTTTTTCTTCTTCCCTGCTCTGTTTCGGCTGGGGGCCGAAACGGAGAGAGCGGGATTCGAACCCGCGGTACAGGTTGTAACCCGTACACCGGTTTAGCAAACCGGCGCCTTCAGCCGCTCGGCCATCTCTCCAGAGAGTTCAAACAGTATCGGCCCGGAGGCTAAAAGTCAATGAATTTCAGCGCCGTGCGCCCAGAATTTGCCGGTAAAATCTTTCGGGTGCTGGGCGTACCAGGCGAATAAAAATCCGTAGGCGGTCGGGATTTGCTGCGGAGAAATCACCGTTATGGTCCGCCATTGCGGCTCCTTGAAACATTGCAGGACCACAGGCACGCCCGCCATACGCAGGTGCACAACCCCGGCCCGATTTTCCCGGGCAAAAAGACTCGAAAATGCCAGCGGCCTCCAGTGTCGTTTTATCCGCAGCAGAATCAGGCTGGATTTGAGTTTCGGATGATGGTAATTCCACAGCGGCGTCACCGGATACTGCGGGCCGGCGGGGCTGTGGTCATAGGGGCCGTAAACATCTTTGCGATACGCGGCGTAAAGCGTCGTTACGCCGGCGATCATTGTGGTTTGCGGATACATGCTTTTCCAGTTTCGCCACGTAACAACCTGACAGGGCAGAGGCGTTAACTTAACGTGTTGGGCGGCCAGCGGGCCGGCGATGGCGCGGCCGGCGATCGGGCTGAATAAACTTTCATCCGCCACGCTGGGTTGATGGTCATAAATAAGGGCGTTGCCGTTGTAGACCAGGCCGCTGTAGCCGAATCGGACGGTTTGGCCATCAACCCGGCGGCTTACCACCAGGGCGGTATCACAAAAACCATCCCAGATGATCGCGATGGCTTTTCCGCCGAGGCGATCATTACAGATTTCATGCCAGTTCATCATAGGCAGCGGATAGGCTCTGGCCTGGGCGTGAATCACAACTCCCACGACACGATCCGGCCCCTGGATAAATCCGCCGGCATCGCGGCGCGCATTGTTAATGTTACTGACTTGCGCTATAGTCAACAGGCGCGGCCGATTCAGCGCATTCAGGCCGTCTTTGCTGTTGCCGGACGCCATGAGGAACTTGCGATTGATCAGCAGGGGATGAAGATTAAAATTATAACTGCTGACATGCACGCCATCACCGATGGTGTGAGTAAAATCACCGCTGGCCAGGGGGATAATAATTTCCTTAACGGCCAGGCCCACTGTGGTGCAAGCCAGCAGGACGATAATCCATAATCCGGAGGAAAAAAAGGCGATGAATTTACTTTTCATGGACATAGTTTCACCGCCGCCCTGGACCCTGTCCGAGTAATCGCGATCCCGGCCATTACTCGGACAGGCTCCTGGGCAGGCTATTGCACGGGCTTCTTCGCGGCAACATCGGCACCGGGGAGAACGCTGGAGGCAGCATTCGACTGACCCAAAAGATGGAGGGAATCGCTAAACATTGTCGCCGGCGCACCGGGCCGGGTGTCAGCCGCCAACGCCATCAGCAACAGCGGCAAATAAATCACACTGGCTAGAAACACTCGGCGTGCCCCCGTGCGGCTTGGCTCGCGCAGCAGCACGGTAGCCAGAAACACCATAACAGCCCCCAGAATCACCGCGGCTATCGCATACCAGATCCCCGCCGCCCCCAGCACGGTTTCCGCCAGAGCTGCCGGGATTAACAGGACGCTGTAAAGCACTATCATGCGGAAGGTGAAGCGGCCGGTTTTATCAATGACGGGCAACATTTTGAATCCCGCCAATTCATATTGATCGCGGTATAACCAGGCCAGAGCCAGAAAATGCGGAATCTGCCAGACAAACAGCAAAACACCCAGAGCAATGGCGGCGGGTGCCAAATGCCCGGTGGCCGCGGTATAACCCATGACGGGCGGGATACCGCCGCACACGGCGCCCACCAGGGTATTAAGTGTGGAAAAGCGTTTCATAGGCGTGTAGATAAATGCATAGATTATCAGATTCGCCAATCCCAGCAGGGCGGTAAGTTCATTGGTCCCCAGCCACAGGATGGCCAAGGATATGCCGGCCAATCCCGCAGCGAAGATCAGCGCTGTGGAAGGCAACAGGCGGCCTGCGGGCAACGGGCGGTTGGCCGTGCGGGGCATCAGGGCGTCGCGTGATATTTCAAATACCTGATTGAGCGTGGCGGCACTGGCTGCCAGCATCCATGTGCCGACCGCCACCCACAGCAGTTTGAGCCAGCCTTCCCCGCCGGCCCCGCCCAGATAAAACCCGACCATGGTCGTAATAACCACCATGCCGGTGAGGCGAATTTTGGCCAATTCCAAAAGGTCTGATAAAAACGAGGGCTGTGTGGCGGAGTGGCTGATTGTTTGCGAGCCAATGGCCGGGGAAGGAACTTCGATAAGCGTGCTCATATATTATCAGGCAGCCTTGTCTTCAAAACGCTCGTCCGCTCAAAAAAGCCCGTGCACCGCATGGCAACGGCCTTTGCGGCATTCATATTAGGCGAACAGCCTATGGTATTGCAAATGGTGTGTCGGTGGTTGGTTGGCGGCAGGGGATCAACCACCGGATTATCATCCGGTGCTCTCGGGC
>JAKBCC010000151.1 GCA_021808105.1 Planctomycetota bacterium | reverse complement strand
TTCATCAAAAACATCGTAGGTTGGCAACAGACTTTTTACACCGCGATGAATGACTTCCCCGTCCCGCACCACAGCCACCGCATTATAAAGCGTGCGCCCTGACGAACCGGGATTTTCCTGAGCGTAGCCGACCATGGTGGTGATGCCCTCGCTGTGCTGGGCAATGGTAGTTAGAGCTTCCTGCATCTGTTGCAGCACAATAGGCTTTAAGAGCAGATCACGCGGCGGATATCCAATAATTGACAATTCCGGAGTAACCAGCAATTCCGCACCCTGCCCGACGGCGTGATCCATCGCGCTGATCAGGCGCTGCGTATTTCCGGCAATATCACCGACGATGGGATTAAGCTGGGCCATGGCAATGCGCATGAATCGCGATCCTTTTCCTGACACTACTGCCGATATTCTATAGCGCTTTGAGAATTGCGGCGTGGCAGCGGGGAAAATTTACACCTGATAAAATTCGGCCAGGCCGCTGGCGTGGCAATATTCCGGGCGGTCAGGGCATAATGGTAAATTGCCGGCGGATCACGCCCTTCTGCCACGGCGCAGTGGGATTCCTGTGGGGTGCCTGACACCACCGGCAGGGCCCCGGGCGTGGCAATTTTTCCGGGCGGGGTAAAAAAGCCGCCTCTATACAGGAATGCTGAAGCCCACCGGGATAAACCCGGCGGCTCGCCGGTCGAGTTGATGCGGGGTGCCCGGAAAGATTGCCACGCCATTGGCCCCAGGCTGCTGGCTCCGATATTGCGGATTGTACGGCGGCTCACTACTATAAGCCTCAATTGCCGCTGGCGAAGGCGGCTCGGATTATTGATTTAGTACAGCTCGTGAAGTTGATGGTATTGCCTTATTCAGGAGAAACCCATGTCAGATGCCGTGATCGTGAATAATAGTATGAATCGCCGAGCTTTTATCGCCGGCACGGCAGCCGCTGGTGCTGCAACCCTGGCGGGCTGCTCGGCCCAGGGGCACCATAAAATTAACGCCAGGGTAACTAATTCCCAGCGCGTTGGCATATCTGAAGATGCCTATAAAAAAGCCTGGCAGCGGGCGGCGGGCATGGTAGCGAAAATGACGTTGGAGGAAAAAATCGGGCAGACCGGCAATCAGACCCCGGCCATCAAACGTATAGGTCTTCCGGCCTACAACTACTATTCCGGCGAAGCGCTGCATGGCCTGGTGCGCGGCGGCCCCGTGACCAGTTTCCCGTTGCCGCTGGCGATGGCCTGTTCCTGGAATCCGGCGTTGGCCCTGGAGGTCTATACCGCAGTCTCGGACGAGGCGCGGGCCTACAACAAGAAGGATAATGTCGGACTGGCTTATTATTCTCCGCAAACATTGAACCTGCATCGTGACCCGCGGTGGGGGCGTTGTGAAGAAGCGCCGGGAGAAGATCCGTGTCTTGCGGGCGCCTGGGCCGTGAATGTCATTAAAGGTATGCAGGGAGATAATCCCAACTATCTGAAAACCACCGCCTGCGCCAAACATTTTATCTGCAACAACACCGATGATGATCGCACGAGTGTTTCGGCTTCAGTGAGTCCGCGGAATTTCTGGGAATATTACACCCGCGCGTACCGCACGTGCGCTCTGGATGCGGATGTCTTTACCTTTATGAGCGCGTATAGTGCTATTAACGGTGTACCCTGCAGCGCGGATCGTTTTCTCCTGACCAGTTTACTGCGGGATCGTTGGGGATTTCGTGGTTATGTCACCTCTGATTGTGACGCAATCTATAACATATTTAATCCCCATCATTACCTGCCTACATTGCATCAGGCGGCGGCCGCAGCGGTTCAGGCGGGCTGCGATTTGAATTGCGGCAACACACTGCCTAAGCACCTCGGTCGAGCGGTCGCGGATCAGTTGGTTAGTGATTCCGATATCAGCCGAGCCATTACGCGGTTATTGACGGTGCGGGTGCTGTTTGGTGAATTTGATTCCCCGCAAAGCGTTCCTTATAACAGCATCAGCTTTGATATGGTTGATTCACCGGCGCACCGGGCCTTGGCTCTGAAGGCTGCGCGAGAGTCCATCGTTTTATTAAAAAATGACAACAATTTTTTGCCCTTGCAGAAATCGGATTTGAAAACTGTCGCCGTGATTGGTCCCACGGCGGGTCAGTGCCACCTGGGTGGCTACAGCGGTTCGCCGTTTGTGCGCATTTCCCCGTATGACGGCATTGCCCAGGCGCTGGGGGCAGTCGCTTATCACCCGCATGATCATGTATGGCCACAGGACCTTCAGGCGGTCAGCGCCGGCGTGCAGACCCAAACTTCCAGCGAAGGCGGTATGGACATCGGCTGGATTGATGACGGAGCGTGGCTGGAATACAAGCCCCAGGATTTCACCGGCAAGAGCCATCTTGCCATTCGCGTTTCCAGTCCGGGCAACGGGGCGACTATTCATGCACATGTCGACTCTTTACAGGGCAGGAAAATTGCGACTCTGACCGTGCCGCACACCGGCGGCTGGCAGCACTGGACGACCGTTTCCGCCGCTATTACCGGCATTACCGGAAAGCATAAAGTCTTCTTCAAATTTTCCGGCCCCAAAAGCGGCCCGATGTGCAATGTCGAATGGTTCCAGCTTCGACCGGCGAGCGCCGCAGCCAAACCGCAACCTAAAGCGGGTCAACCGGTGGTGATCTTCAAGCCGGGATGCACGGTCAATGGGCCAAAAGATGAGAAGATGTTTGCCGAGGCGGTGGTTGCCGCGAAAAGCGCCGATGTGGTGATCATGGTTTGCGGCGTGGATCAAAGTATTGATTCTGAAGGGCACGATCGCCCAGATATAAAACTCACGGGCGTGCAGCACGAATTAATTCAGGCATGCTTCAAAGCCAATCCCAAAACCGTGCTGGTGATCTCCAGCAACAACACCGTGGCCGTGAATTGGGAACAGGAAAATCTGCCGGCCATTGTATCAGCGGTGTTCGCCGGTCAGGCCCAGGGAACCGCCATCGCTGATGTTCTGTTTGGAAATTACAATCCCGGCGGTAAAACGTGTTGCACGTGGTATAAGTCGGTGGATCAGCTGCCGGCGTTTCATAACTACGATATTATGAAGGGCCGCACGTATATGTACTTTGAAGGCCGGCCGCTGTATCCCTTTGGCTATGGTTTAAGCTATACGCATTTCAAGTTCAGTGATCTGGGCATTTCCAAAGGTACGCTGGCCGTCGGCGAGTCGATTGTGATCTCGGCAGTCATCACCAATACGGGCCTGTACGCAGGCGCGGAAGTTGTGCAAATATACGTGCAGGCACCGGCGTCCCCTGTTAAGCGGCCCATCAAGCAGTTGGTGGGATTCCAACGCGTGGACCTTAAAGCCGGGGAAAGTCGAAACGTGGAATTCACGCTTCCGTATACCGAGCAGGCGCTCTGGTACTGGCAGGAAAAGCAGCGCAAATTTGTGCTTCAGGAAGGGATGCTGAAAGTGCTGGTGGGAAGTTCCTCGGCCGATATACACTTAAATACCGTCATTGCATTGCAATCCTGCACGGATGCCAGGCTCGGAGGCCCTGAGACGCTTACCACGGCCGCGGTCAATTCTGTAGTAATGTAGTAGCCAAAAAAAGGCCTCCGGGGGTTCGCCCCGGAGGCCTGCTGATTTTTCAAGCCAAACTTAGTTGGCTGGAAACCTTACATCCCGGGCATCCCGGATTTGCCCTGGATGGTTTTCCAATGGCCATGCACATCAACCTTGATCATGGATGGAACCAGGACATGATCCTTGGGATTGGCTTTGCCCATAACTTCAATCGTGCGGCCCACGTAGTCTGCCAGAGGGCGGGAATTGGTGGCCAATACCCAGGCTTTGCCATGGACCAGAATCCCGGCCGGCACACCTTCGCTTAAGCACTTTTTGCCGCAGGTCTTGCCGTGGGCGCGGCCCATGGCACCCAGAGCGGAATAGCACTTCATATCAAGGAGTTGGCCCTTGACCGTGACGGTTTTGGTTGTCACTGCAAAAGCACTGACCGACATGGCGCTGACCGCCAACACACCTGCGATACCGGAAATAATTTTGCGATTCATAACGCAACTCCAGAAAAAAAACCAGTTTTGGCCTACCGATGAACACCATCAGTATCGCCGCAACATTTTATCTACCTAAATCCCCCGAGTGCCGGCTTGACTATTCGTCTTGCACTTCACCAAGCCACCCCATTATACGCGGCTCCGGGCAGGGTAGATGAAAAATCGTTCAATTGGCTCCGGGCAAGGGTGGGAGGTGGGCTGGGAGCCAGCTTAGGTTACGGGTTACAGGGGACAGAGACAACGCAGCATTTAGGAGTTTTTGGAAGCACCGTCGCTGCCGGGCAGGGGTATGGGTTGATTCCTTCATCCACTGTGGTTACCGCCAACTACTGGACTTACTGGTCAACACGGCTTTCCCCTGTAACCCGTAACCTGTAACCTCGCACGCGATCCTGCGTTCTGCGTCCTGCGCCCGCCGTTTTTATGGGCAGGATTTTATCAGGGCGTTACATTATTGGAACCGTTGAATTTGCTGCTGAAAATGGAAGATTTTTTGTGTGCTTCTCCGGCACATTTGCCGATACATTAACTGTGCAGGTAACAGGATTCAGACACATATCGGCTGAAGCACTGCACAAGAGACGAGGCGAAAATTAATCCGCGTGCTGACGCAATTCAACATCAGCAATCCATAGGTCTCGGTACGAGCTTATGGTCCGCGGTATTCGCCGGTGTGAGAAACATATTTTGGCTTGATTTCCCCTGGAGGGAGCGAGAGGTTTGTCGGTCCGCGAGCGGACCTGTTTAGATGAGATGAGCGCCATGGCCGCACACGCGGCGGCCAAAAATTCAAATTCGTCAGCGCCTTTCGGCGCACCTGGTAGAAGCACAATTTGCCGGAGGGAGAAAGAGAAGGTAGCACGGGGGCTTTGCGCCTTTCGCCCGGCGAAGGCGCAAGGCTCACCCCCCGGGAGGGGGGGAGAGACCTGTCCCGGCAATTCGGTGGCCTTTGGCTGCTGAATTGCCGGGCTTTTTTTAAGCTGACTTTGGGGAAGGCTTGTGGCAGGGTTGGATTGCGATCGGGTTGAGGTACGCCGCCGTCTTCACGACTTGTAGAGCACCGGATGATCAATCCGGTGGTTGACCGCGTGCCGCCAACCAACCACCGGGTTATCACCACGTTGCGATATGACGCGACGTCCCCCAAGAGGCAAAAAATCAGGCCGTCGCAACCCGGCCATTGCCCGGACGGAGCACCAGTGGCGAAAAAGGAATTTTGCCCATACTATAAAAGCTGCAAAGTTTTGTTGAGGTTGCACATGAAGCGAATGCTGAAAAATATCGGCTTCGTGATATTGCTGATTCCCGCGCTTGCCATCTTATTTTTTGGTCCCCGGCAACAAGCCGGAGTTCCCAAGGGCCGCGTCGTTGTCACGTATTGGGAAAAATGGACCGGCCCCGAAGAACAGCAGATGAAGATCATCGTCGATGACTTCAATGCGACGGTGGGCCTCAAAAAGCATATTTTTGTGCAATTTGTTTCCATGGCGGATATCGACAAAAAAACACTCATCGCCACTGCCGCCGGCGTTCCCCCCGATATCGCGGGCCTGTGGGATAACGATATTGCACAGTTCGCCTCGCTGGGTGCCCTGACGCCTCTGGGACAACTTGCCAGAGAGCATGGGATCACTCGCAAAACGTATAAAAAGGTTTATTGGAAGGCGTGCCACTATCACGGGCGGTTGTACGCACTGGTAAGTACGCCCGCGGATATCGCGTTGTTATACAACAAGCTGGTCTTCAAAAGTGACGCCCGAAAATTAAGAGCTGCCGGCTTAAATCCCAACCAGGCACCGCAAACCATAAAGCAGCTTGACGCGTATGCCCGCGTGCTGACTAAATTCGGCCCGCGGGGGCAATTGCTGCGCGCCGGCTTTTTGCCCACTGAGCCGGGCTGGTACTACCCTGAAGTATTTTTCTGGTTTGGCGGTCATATCTGGAATGCCAAGACCCATCAATTCACCCTCACCACCCCGCAGGACGTCGCTGCGTATCGCTGGATCGCCGCTTATTCCAAGTGGCTGGGGCCTGAGGCCATCAATTCTTTCACCTCCGCCCAGGGCAATTTTGAATCGGCGCAGAATCCGTTCATGCTCGGAACGCTGGCCATGGAACAGCAGGGGCCATGGATGGCTAATTACATCTATAGTTACGATCGGCCCTTCTCCACCCTGCACTGGTCCTACGCCAAGGCTTTAACCATGCCGCTGGCACAGAGACGGAAAAATTATGGTTGGGCCGTTGCTCCTTTTCCATCGGCGGTACCGGGGATGAAAGATGTTTCCTACTGCGGCTTTGACGCGTTTGTTATTCCGCGCGGAGCCACACATATCAAGCAGGCGTTTACCTTTATTGCCTATGTTGAAAGCCAACCGGTCATGGAGCGGCTCTGCAGCATGATGAGCAAGAATTCTCCGCTAAGAAAAGTCAGCAGGGACTTTATCGAACATAATCCCAATCCCTACATTGACGTTTTTGAAAAACTGGCCAATAGCCCCAACGCCCGTGGACTGCCGAAAATTCCGATCATGCCTCAAGTGGTTGATGAACTCAATACGGAGGCCCAGGCGGTGGCGTTGCTTGAACGAACGCCCACCCGCGCCTTGGAAAAAGCACAACACCGCCTGCAACGGGAATATGACAGTTATGAACGTGTGCAGCGCTTGCGACGGGCCGAAAAATGATGCGAGATCTTGCGGCAATAACAGAGCACGAGAGGAAACGCTTTGATGATTCAGTGGAGAAATGAGATTAGGCAGACGGCTAAGGGCCTGGCATTTCTTTCGCCTTGGCTGATCGGCTTTGCCGTATTTATGGCGCTGCCTATCGGTCTGTCACTTTATTTAAGTTTCTGCGATTATCCGCTGTTGCAACCGCCGGTCTTTGTGGGCCTCCGGAATTATCACGCCATGCTGCATGATTCGGTATTTTGGGAATCGTTGCGAAACACCGGTTATTACGCGCTGTTAACGCTGCCTGCGGGAATGATCATTGCCATCGGGGCGGCGTTATTGCTTAATAGCCGGGTACGGGGGATTGCCATTTACCGCGCTATTATTTTTTTGCCGTCGCTGGTGCCTCTGGTGGCGTCATCCATGGTGTGGCTGTGGCTGTTTAATTCCCGGTTGGGGTTAATTAACACCATTTTAAGGTATCTGGGTTTTGCCCATCCGCCGGGCTGGCTTACCACCACGCAGTGGGCGATGCCCTCCCTGGCGATCATGAGCTTTTGGGGTTTAGGTAACACCATTGTCATTTATCTGGCGGGTTTGCAGGATGTCCCACGGGAACTGTATGAAGCTGCGGAAATTGATGGAGCCAGCCCCTCCCGTCAATTGTGGCATGTGACGCTTCCGGGTATTTCGCCGGTCATATTTTTTAATCTGATCATGGCTATTATCGGTGTTGTTCAGAACTTTACGGTGCCTTATGTCATGACGCAGGGCGGCCCGGACCGGGTCACCTATTTATTTACCATGTACCTATACGACAACGCCTTCAGCTTTTTGCACATGGGCTACGCCAGCGCCATGGCCTGGGTTGAATTATTGATTGTACTGCTTCTTACGGGAATCGCATTCTGGAGCAGTCGGCACTGGGTTCATTATCAGGGAAAATGATATATGCCTGAAAAAAAACTTCCTGTCATCATCGCCCCCCAGGAGTTGCTAAGCGGAAATCCTTCCGCCGGACCCGCGCAAGATCCCGCCACGGATTCCCCCATCCCGCTCCCGCGTAATACCAGCCGGCGCGTTTTAACTCACGCGTTGCTGCTTATCGCATCCCTTCTTGCCCTGGTGCCCTTTCTCTGGCTTTTGGATACGAGTTTCAAAACGGAATCCAGTGCCACGCAATATCCGCCCAGCCTGATTCCCTCGCCTTTCCGCTGGCAGAATTATGTCAACCTGTTTTCCGAACGGCAGTACCACATGTTGCTTTGGGCCCGCAACAGCCTGACCATCGCCGTGCTGGTGGTGCTGGGTACCACAATTTCCAGCGCCTTTGTGGCATACGGTTTTGCCAAAATTCGATTCCGCGGTCGAGGCCTGTTATTTGCTTTGATGCTCTCCACCATGATGATTCCGTTCCCCGTCACCATGGTGTCGATGTTTATTATCTTCAAATGGCTGGGTGATTATACCGGCATGGCCTGGCTGGGAACGTTCCGCCCGCTCTGGGTCCCTTACTGGTTTGGTTCCGCGTTCAGCATTTTTCTGCTGCGGCAATTTTTCATCACCATTCCGGACGAACTTTCTGAAGCGGCGCGCATTGACGGCTGCTCTGAACTGGGAATATTTTTCCGCATTATTCTGCCTCTGGCCCGTCCGGCATTAAGCGTGGTAGCGCTGTTCGCTTTTCTTGGCGTATGGAATGATTTCCTTGGCCCCTTGGTCTACCTGCAACACTCCCATCAGTTCACGCTGGCATTAGGTCTGGAAGCTTTTCAATCCCAATTGGGCGGCAGCCAATGGAACCTGCTGATGGCCGCCAGCGTTCTGGTCATTCTCCCCGTAGTAATCCTCTTTTTTATCGCCCAGCGCACCTTCATTGAAGGCATCGCCACGACTGGAATAAAAGGCTAAGCGACAGGATTCTCGCCGCGGGCTTAGGGCCCGTTAAAAAATAACATTTACATTTGTACGGCAGCGGTCCGTGGCTTCAGGGTGTAATTCCACTCTCCGTGGAATGGGTCCCGCTCCAAATTCAATGTGGCCATCTCCTGCTTTGTGAC
>JAKBCC010000150.1 GCA_021808105.1 Planctomycetota bacterium | reverse complement strand
CAGGCCGGTATGGCACCGGCCGCACCGCGGTCTGGGCGAGTTCGGTGTCAGGCAGTTGGCCGCCGGCACACTGGCCCCAACTTCCCATGTTTTATGCGGGCCTGCTGGCGCATCTGGCCCACGCCATATTCAAGGCGGGATATGGGGTATATCCGTTTGACGCCTCCAGCGGCGATATGACATTTGCCGCTATTGCCGGTGATGCCCATGCTTCTGTCCAGTGGCGCGATTCCGGCAAATTCTGGACCGAATTTGAACAGCATGGAAACCTGCTGGAGCAGAACATCTCGCCGGCTGATACGCGTAACGCCGCCCTGGCATTCACGGTGGACCTCAAGCCCGGTGAAAGCAAAAAGGTGACATTCGTCCTGGCATGGTATTTTCCCAACCAATATGACTATTCCAGCAACGCCAATTTTCTGGGGCATATATACAGCCGCTGGTTCCGCAATTCGCTCGAGGTGGTCCGGGAAGTGGCGGATCAGCATGAGGAATTATTCAGCCAGACCGACGCCTTTCAGAATGCCCTTTACGCCGGCAGCCTTCCGCCGAAGGTTAAAGATGCCATTAACGCTCAGCTTACCACACTGAACAAGGAAACATGGTGGGTCAAAGACGGCACATTCGCCGTTTGGGAGGGCATGGGATGTTGCGGTCTACAGACGCTGGATGTGGCGTTTTATGGATCGCACATTATCTCACTGCTTTTTCCACATCAGCAGCGAACGTCCATGCGACTGACCGCCCGGCATCAAAAGCCCGATGGAGAAATGCCGCACTTTTTCCCGGGGACCTTTGAGCATCCGGATGCGTGGTATAAAATTGACCTTATGCCCGCGTTCGCTTTAATGGTTTATCGCGATTATCTCTGGTCCGGTGACCATGGATATCTGAAGGAAATGTGGCCCATTGTTACCAAAGCTATGGCTTATGATCAGCGGACGGATAAAAATGGAAACTTCCTGCCGCATGATCATGGCCCGGACACCACGTTCGATGAATGGCCCATGAACGGAACCACATCCTACGTTTCGAGTCTTTTCCTGGCTGCACTGGAAGCAGGAATTCGCATGGCCAACGTGTTAGGCGATTCCAAAACCGCAGCCGATTATGCGCTATGGCTGCAAAACGGCAAGAAAAGTTTTGAACGCGAATTGTGGAACGGGCACTATTATCAGATGGCCCGCGATATTCCGGCCGGCACTGAAAATACGGGCATTTTATTGGCCGGCACGGTCGGACAGTGGTATGCGGATATTTGCGATCTGGGAGATATTCTTCCGCGGCAACACGTTAAACTTCATAATGAAGCGGCTTTTCATTATTGCCGCCGGAAAACCCGCATCGGTATGCCCTATGTCAACCCCGATGACGGAATCGCCTACATCAATGGATTCTGGCCCTACGGCGGCACACCCGAAGGTGAAGGATATTGGAGCGGCCCGTGGACCGGCATTGAATATATGTTTTCCTCATCCTTGGCCTTTCTGGGCCGCACGGATCTCGCCGTTACGGTAACAACGGACGTTTATAATCGGTATGTCCATCGCCGGGCACCGTGGGATCATGTGGAATGTGGCGAACATTATTTCCGTCCGCTAAGTGTCTGGACAGTGCTGCTGGCGTTGCAGGGGTTCCGTTGGGATGCCGTTCGACGGTCTTTGGGATTTACGCCGCGGATTTCTCAAGCCAATCATCGGTCACTGTTTTGCACGGCTGCCGGATGGGGCGAATATTTTGCCTGGAGTTCCGGAGCACGCCGTATTCATCGGGTTGTGCATCGGGCGGGAAAGCTGGCACTGTCGGAATTTACAATTGGGATTACCCCTGCGGAAGGATCCGACCCTGCGAAAGCTCTGCGGTGCACGTACGATGGCACCGCAATTCAGGTGACCGGGAAGGTCGTCAATGGGCGCATAGTTATCCACTTCCCAAAACCCCTGCGGATGAAACCGGGTGGCACACTGGAAATTTCCTGGGACCGTATAGATCCTTAGTGCTCCGTCAATCCTAATATTTAGGCGTGACAGAGCACTAGCACACCAGTTTTCACCTCGACGCAGATCACGCGCTAGAATGCGTCATGTTGACCTTCGCGGGTGGGGACTCTCGCTGGTTAGGGGGCTTTCTGGTAAAACTAGCATTCAAGAGCGTTTATGCACACTATGCATTAATCGGCCCATGGTGGTTTAACCGGAGAATGACGATACCATGATGTTTTCAGCATATAAAAATATGTCCGTACTGGTCACCGGTGGTGCCGGATTCATTGGCTCGCATCTGGTTCGGGGCTTATTAGCTGCCGGAGCGCAGGTGCGCGTATTGGATAATCTTGCCGGTGGCTCCGAAGCAAATCTGTCTGAAATTGCTTCCCAGATAGACTTTATGCTTGGCGACATCACCGATTTACCGCAGTGCCGCAAGGCCATGGCTGGCGCGGAGGTGGTCTTTCATCTTGCCGCGTTGGGCAGCGTCCCCGGTTCTGTGGCTGATCCGATCCGCTATAACACGGTTAATATTGGCGGTACGCTGAATGTACTGGAAGCCGCACGACTGGAAAAGGTGCGTCGCTTTGTTTATTCCGCCAGCAGCAGTGCGTACGGTGAAAGCCCCACGTTACCCAAGCACGAAGCCATGAAGGCCGCTCCGAAAAGTCCCTACGCCGTAGGAAAATATGCCGGCGAATTGTATGCAGACGTCTATACCCAGGTCTATGGAATGGCGACGATCTGCCTGCGCTATTTCAATGTGTTTGGCGCGCGGCAAAACCCCCGTAGCGCCTACGCTGCGGTAATCCCGGCATTTATCACGGCGGTGCTGGAAAATCGTCGGCCTCAGATTTACGGTGACGGCGGACAAACTCGGGACTTTTGCCATGTTTCAAATGTTGTTCATGCCAATATGCTCTCCGGAATCTGTGCCCGGCCTCCTTCCGGCGAGGTTGTCAATATTGCCTGCGGACAAAATATCAGCCTGAACAATCTTCTCGAAAAGATCGTAAAGAATTTAAACCGATCGGTTCAGGCGGAATATCTTCCGCCGCGCCCCGGTGATGTTCGCGACTCATTGGCGGATATTACCCTGGCTCAAAAGGTCATTGGTTACGAACCGGTATTATTCTTCGATGAGGGTCTTACGGAAACAATAAAGTGGTATGCCCATGCATACAATAGTGTGTAATTCCCGGGTAAAAGCCGCCACATTATGGCACAATCCCCATTTTCCGTGAACTTCGTTATGATAGTGCCTGCGGAGGTTAATGGATGTTGATGCTGCCAAGATTGTCGGCCGCTGCTTCAGGGTTATGGGTGGTGATTTACTGGGGAACGGTGATCATAAAAGCCGTTCGACTAAGCCGTAAAATCGGCAAGGATCCTAACGTATTGCCGCGCGAAAAAACCGGTCGTTCTCTGCGCTTGCTTTGGACGCCCGCCATTATCGCCTGGTGCATTCTTCCCTGGGTTTCGGCCATCCGTGGTTTCCCTCCGGTGTGGTATCTGCGGGCACTGTGGCCCATGACGTCGGCAACCCAGTGGATCAGTGTTGCGGCGGCCCTGCTGGGATTACTGGCACTGGTTCTGACATTTATGTGCTGGCGGCAGATGGGGCGATCCTGGCGCATCGGTATTGACCCGGGGGAAAAAACGGAACTCGTAATTCTCGGAGCCTATCGAATCGTCCGACATCCCATTTACGCCTTATCCATCATCCTGATGGCAACTACTTTTGTAACCGCCCCGACCGTTCTGTTGCTCGTAACCGCCGTTATTCACATTACGCTTATTACGCTGGAAGCCCTGCGCGAGGAACAATATCTCCGTCAGGTTCATGGCGCTCCCTACGCCGCCTACTGTGGGCGTACCGGCCGGTTTATTCCGCGCGTTGTCAAAACACCGCTGCGAAATTTGGCATAGGCATATCACATGAATGACACGCCAAAATCCTGGGCTTCCACTGATTCAAAGCCGCCGGCTAACGTTCGTGCTACCATGCTGCTAAATACTTTTCAGCAATTGATGCGAAGCTGGACCACGCTGGGGCCTTACAACGCTGCGCAGGCGATGCAGTTACAGGGAGAATGCAATATAGAGCGCTGGCAGATGGCGGTGGGTACCGTCATTGGCTCCATCGGTCTGGGGTCGCCGCAGTTTCAAGATCATGGCGTAACTTTTAGCAAGGGCAAGGCTGTTCCGCTTCAAGTCCGCCACGAATCGCTTGCCGTCGTGGCCGCCCGCGAACTCAACACGCCTTTCGCCCTGACAGACATTCCCCTGCGCATGGTTATCATTCCTGAAGGTCAAGAATATTCTCTTCTGACCGTTTATGATCACTGGATCGCCGATAGCTGGAGCATCCGTGAGTTTATGCGATTAATTCTGGCCGTTTATGACGGTGCCGCGATCGACGGCCTGCAGGTACCACGTATCAGCGATCAGAGTTTTGATAATATCTTTCAGCGCCGCCACGGCGCCTTAACCAAGCCCATGAAAGCCCTGCACGCCGCCCGCCGATATTTTAAGCATCGTCAATCGTGGCGGTTTGAGCTTGCTGATCCGATGGATTTTTCCGCCGATTGTTCCATGCACGCTCTGCCTGAAGGAACCCTCAGCACGCTTCTGGCGTGCGCCAAAACAAATCAGTGTCGGTTAAATGATATTTTCCTGGCGGCCATGGCCATGGTCATCGGGCAGCTTACCGCGGAAAGCCGCTATAAACTGCGCCGCCGCTGGTGGGCCGGAGGACGCAGTGCAGTAAGCCTCGGCTCCATTGTTGATATTCGCTCCCTGGCTGATGTGCCGCTGAATCAGACGTTTGGCTTATTTTTAAGTTCCTGCATTACAACCTTTCATAAGCCTGAAACTTACACACCAACAGAGTTAATCCGCCGCGCCGCCCGACAAACCAATGCCTTTAAAAAGCGATCGGGTGCGATTGCGGCATTCGGTGAACTGGCGATCGTTAAATACTTCTCTGAACTTTACGCCCAGCCACGTCATCAAGCCCTTTTCTTTCAAAAGAATTGCCCCCTGCTGGCGGGCGTGTCCAATGTCAATCTGACCGGAGCATGGATGGATCAAACCCCAGGCACCGGGAGTGTGGTTCAAAACTACATTCGCATTTCACCGGTCGGGCCGCTGTTGCCGATTGTCTTCGCGTTGACAACATTTCATTCTCGTTTGAGTTTATGCCTGACCTGGCGGAAATCCGCACTCACTGATGCGCAGGCGGCCCAACTCGCTGCCGGGTTCATGAAGTTCCTGGAGGAATTAAAGCCATGAACAAGCCCCGTCTTCTTTCCGCCAACCTCAGGCAACTGCGCCCACAACCGTTGGCCGCATTTTTTCCGCCCACTTGCTGGGCGACAGGTGAAAGTATCGCGCCATCCGATCACGGCCTGTGTACCGAGATTCAACGGCAGATTCGTCAGCAGTTGCTGTGGCCCTATTGCCACGGCTGCGGCAGTACGCTCGGGCCGTTCGCCGCGCGGGGAAGCTGTCGAAATTGTGCGCATCGCAAACTGGGCTTGGACCGAATTATTCGTGTTGGTACGCTCAACGGACCGCTAAGCCGTTTAATTCACAGCATGAAATTTGCCAGACACTGGGCCTTGGCAGGAATTCTGGCACCTTGGATGGCCGAAGCATTACACCACGCCGCCCTCGGGCCGGTGGATCAATTAGTCCCCGTCCCGCTGCATTGGTTCCGGCAGTGGCGGCGTGGCTTTAATCAGGCCTTTGAACTGGGCTGGGAATTATCCGGAATTCTCGATAAACCGTGTGATGATTTGCTGCGCCGCAAACATGCCACCAAGGCTCAAACAGCCATGCAAAGTGCCACGGCCCGGCGTGATAACGTGCGCGGTGTATTTGTCCTTCCCCGGCAGGTAAA
Organism: Planctomycetota bacterium; assembly: GCA_021808105.1. Classification (GTDB taxonomy): domain Bacteria; phylum Planctomycetota; class Phycisphaerae; order WQYP01; family WQYP01; genus JAMDCX01. Next base: position 3,049 of record JAKBCC010000150.1, on the reverse strand, counting down.
TGTTGCCGGATTGCATCTCTGGCTGGTGGATGATGTATGCACCACCGGTGCCACGCTCCACGCTGCGGCTACCGCATTTCGCAAACTTCCCACTGCCCTGCAGCCCGCGTCCATCAGCGCCGTTGTCCTGGCCGTCGCCGACTCCACCCTCATACCAGATGCCTGATATCGCGCCTTTATCGCTCCGGAATTCTCAAAATCACAAACGACCGAGCCGGGAAGGTGTACTGCAACTTTGTGCCTGTAACATTCAGCGGCACGGAATGCGGCACCACATGGTCCGGATCGCTAAGTGAATTGACCGCCGCTCCGCTTGCCGCTGTCAGCGTAATAGCGGTGCCCTGACTTGCCAAAGCCGGTGCGGAACGCAAGTTAATCACCGCGGAAACGGCGCGATGCGTTCCGTTGACGACTTTCACAATTACCGTCTTTTGCGGCACGTTAATGCCGGCAGTGGCGCTGAAACGCACGCCGGAGTGCGACAAGCTTTCTGTCTGAATTTTTCGACCGTTCACGTAACCGGTGAATCTCTGTCCATGGATCACCAGGCGAATGTCATACCATCGCCCGGCCTGCACCTTAAACCCGCTGTTCCAGCCCAGACCGGATCGTTGCGTGCCATTCGTATGCTCAAAGCCGGTCGCGGTATCGCCCCAGCCGCCGACATTCCACCACACATAATGATGCAGACCGCGCACATTAAACACAATCAAAAATCCCTCAGCCCCGCCCAATTTCCGCGCTTGAACATTCAGCGTGTAGTTGGCCGGGAATTGATGATTCTGCAATACGGTCATCAGATTTATGCCGCTGCCGGTTTGCTGATAGACGCCATTTTGCACCGCCCATTGCCCCTTCGCCGCCTTCCAATCAGCACTGCCGTTGGCGAAGTTGGATTGGTACAACGTTTTCCCGCCGGCGGTAACCGAAATATTCCGGAATTCCGACTGCGTATTCCAGGCACCCAAACCGATTCCCACCCCGCCGGTAGACGCTTTGACCGCATTTACCGGTCGATGCGTCACCTGCATGGGCAACATGCGCGTGGGACGATTATCGGAATACATTTGTTGCACATAATAAGATACTGTGCCACACGCCCGTGAACTGTCAAAGCGGATCATGTCCGGATGCCATTGGCTGCCCTGCACGTTGACAAACAGCGGTGCATAAGACGCAATACGCACAATATCCGAATTGCGTTCCAACCCACCCATGAACGCCGCTTCCGATAATGCCGCACGCAAGTTGCCGGTGCCGCAATTATGCGTTACTGCATATTCGCCCACAAACACCTTCGGGCCGGTTCGGCTGCGATGATCATATAAATGACGGTTGGCCCAGAACCAGCTCGGCGAATTGTAGTAATGGTCATCCACCATATAAATCGGCGCTTTGCTCAAATGCGCCCGTCCCGTGTAAATGGTTTTCAGGTGCGGGAATTGTGCCATCAGCCCATTATAAATAACCTTGTAGCGGGGGGGGTAATGGTTGGTGAGATTCCACCAATCCTCATTCCCTATTTCCATGCGGTTCAAATGAAAGGGGGCCGGATGTCCGTACTTGGCACGCAATGCGCCCCATCTGGTATCGGCCGGTGCATCGGCAAATTTAATGGAATCAATCGCGCTTTTTACCCATGGTTCCATCTGATCCATGGGGACAACATCGTTAGCTCCCAGCGAAATGCCGCAGTTAAAACCAAACAATGGTTTGGCGTGCATCTCCTGACACATTTCCAGAAATTCCAGGTAACCCAGTCCATCGGTCACCCAATATCCCCACGGATTCCAATGCCCGGGTCGATCCGCCAGCGGGCCAATCGTCTTCTGCCAGAGGAACCCCTCCGCCAGAGAATTTCCTTCAATGTAATTGCCCCCGGGAAACCGCACAAACGACGGATGCAAAGCAGCCAACATGCGTGCCAGTTGTGGCCGTAGCGGTAATCCACGCCAGGTTTTTGCGGGAAATAAATTGACAATATTCAAATACAGCGAACCGTGTCCCGTCGGCACAAACGCCAGTTTGCCTTCTGGATAACTGCCATCGCTTTTCAGTACGGCATGATAATTGGTCCATTTTCCCGATATGCCGCTGATGACCTTACTTCCTAAAACCTTTCCCTTTTTCCCCAGTAATTCCGCCGTAACGCTGCCGCCCATGCTGGCGCTCTTCCGGGCGTAAAAACTCAACTTATAAGTTCGGCCCTTCTTAAAATTCATCCCCCAGTAGCCGCTGTTCACCAACTTCACTGCTCCAGCCGGTGTGGTGTAATACACCGTTACGCGTGCCGCCAGCGGATTGATTTTATTAAGCGCATGATTGGAATCCACCCACAGGCTCGCCTGATGCTGGCCTTTCATGGCCAACGTCCACCCTGCCGGATGATTTTGAGTGTCAATCCATTTAAACGTGCCGTTCTTTACCAATTGTGCATACAGCCCGCCCTGACCGGCGAAATTAATTTCTTCAAAAAATATCCCCCACAAATTGGGTGAAACATGTATCCCCGGCTTGGCCACGCTGATGGTCATATCCGTTGTGGCCGCAACCAGCGGTCGCGCCGCTGTCAGCACCATCGCAACCAGCGCCAGGATAATGCCCGTCGCTCCCGTTCGTTTAAGCCGAGAACTATTCATGATAAAACTCCTCACGCACATGGACCGCATACCGGAAATACTTGAACCGGCTCGTTGCAGGTGGACCGTTTGAGTCGCAAAATCCACCCGGCTTTTTTATACCGAGCCGAGGTTCCAAATACCTTAACCGAAATTTCCGAGCCTGAATATCACCCGCCGGTTCCCCCGCCCGCCAATTATCAATTTGTCCCTGATTCCTTTACTTTTTGTCTCCTGCCACTTTGTTCCGCCACGATTAGCCGGTAGAATCTATGGGATACCGCTTTGTATACGTTTTGCTTGTTTTGCAGCGTAGCAGGCTATTGTCCTAGGGAGTTGTTCCGATATGGTGGATCAGGCACGCATAGATCGTTTCAAGAGCATGACCGAAGCGGACCCCCAAAATGAATTGGGATTCATGTCCCTCGGCC
>JAKBCC010000149.1 GCA_021808105.1 Planctomycetota bacterium | reverse complement strand
TCATCATTACGCGCGCAACGGGCAATCAACGGCCGCATATCCAACGACCACCGCACGCGAAAAACTCCCAACCGGAGTTTAACAAGCGCACAATTCCTCAAAGGCATAGCGACACTGCCAAAGGCAGTAGAGACCGAGCCAGAGGTTTTCATGCGAAGAGGAGTCGGGAGTTAGGAGTTAGGAGAGTTTGGACGCGCTGGCCCTGCTATTTTGCTCGGCAGGTAAAACTGCCCGCTGTCACCTATAACCTGTAACCTGTCACCTACCGTGACCCACGGAAAAGGTGTCAGGTACCTTTAAAGTGACGTGGCGGTGGGAGTTAGAAGAGCAAAGAATCGCGGGCACCGCCAATTGACACGGCAGATAAATCTGCCGGCTAACATTTACTGTCCCCTGTAACTGTAACCTGTAACCTATAACCGAGTCGTGTGGTTTTATTCCGCGTGGAAGACGATTACAATATGGTTTGATGGATTTTGTTTTGTCCGCCAATGTGGTCATCTGATCGGACGAGAAGCTATGCCGATATCGCTTGAAATTATGCCGCTGGAACCAGTCATTCCACCTCCGCCTCCGCCAAAAACCATGGTGGTGCGCTACGGCTATCTGAAACTTATTGGGGAATTTCAAAGCGATGTTAAAGAAAAAGTCGGATGCGGGTCGCGCATGGTGGTGCGTTCAAGTCGCGGCGTAGAAATGGCGGAAATGCTGACAACCGTCTGCGGCAACGGCGGGTGTAATAAATCCATCACGCGCGACAAACTGCTGGATTATATTGACCAATCGGGCGGGAAGGATTTTCCGTTTTCGGACAGCGGTCGGGTTCTGCGCGTGGCCACCGCGCAAGATATTGCGGAGCAAGCTCGCCTCGACAGCCAGCGCGCCCACTACTTGAAAATATCCCGCAGCATGGTGGAAGTGCACCGCGTGCCAATGAAAATGGTGGATGTGGAATTCCTCCTGGGCGGGGAAAAGGTTGTCTTTTATTTTATCAGTGAACACCGGGTGGATTTCCGGTCCCTGGTTCGCGATATGGCGCATCAGTTGCATGCGCGAATTGATCTGCGGCAGGTCGGTGCACGGGATGAAGCCCGGCTGGTAGCGGATTATGAAAAATGCGGCCAGCACTGCTGCTGCAAGCAATTTCTCAAGGTGCTTACGCCGATTTCCATGCGCTCCGCCAAAGTACAGAAAGCAACATTAGATCCGGCGAAAATCAGCGGCCGCTGCGGCCGCCTGATGTGCTGCCTGCGTTATGAAGATGAAACCTATGAAGATTTGCGCAAGCGCTTGCCGCGAAAACATACACGGGTTCGCACCGCTGAAGGGGAAGCATGGGTGATGGACGGCCAGATTCTGACCCAGTTGGTGCTGGTGGAATATGACAATGGCAATCGGGCGGCGGTGCCGATGGAAGGTATTGAGGCTTTTGACCTGCCAAAACCCTTGAATGCCGAGGGGCGGGCCAAGCAATTTCCCGGCGACGGAGAAAATGTCGCCCCGGAGTTACCGCGCCCCGGCCAGACCCCGCGAAAGCCCGGCGATCAGGCGAATAATCGTCCTGCCGCAAGCCCCCAAAATAGAGCGCCGACGGCCCCGCCGCACCGCCAGCTTGATAAGCCCGGCAGGCCACCGCAGCGCAACCCCGGTAATAATAATGCCAGGGGCCGAGGCAAAAATTCCGGCAATCAAGGCCCGCAATCTCAACATTATCAGAAACAACAGCCGCCGCCGCCCAGACCGTTCCCGGATTCTAATGCGCCACCGCCTGAGCCACCGGCGATTGATCCGGGATAATTATCCGGAACCCCAGACGACTGCCCCATGATGCCGATCGCCCATAATTTTCCATCCATCATGATAAGGAACAAACCCATGCCCAAGTGGCTTCTTAAAACCGAACCGGATGATTACAGTTTTGAGAATCTGCTGCGCGATGGCAAAACTGTCTGGGATGGCGTTAATAATAATCTGGCGTTGATATACCTGCGGCAAATAAAAAAGGGTGACGGCCTGATGGTTTACCACACCGGCATGGAAAAAGCCATTGTGGGACTGGCGGTGGCGGCATCAGACGCATACGCTGATCCGAAAGGCGACAACCCAAAACAGGCCGTGGTGGATATTAAACCGGGCGCAAATCTGCGCTGTGCCGTCACGCTGAAGGCAGTCAAAACGCAACCGCGCCTGGCAAAATGGGAATTGCCCCGGCTTGGCCGATTATCAGTTATGCCGGTACCGGAGGAAATCTGGCAAATAATTCTAACCATGGCGGAACAGCCGTCGGCAAAGTAATAACTATGCCTCAATGGAGTGACAATGCTTCCAAACCGGGAAAAACAATCCTGGGTGCTTTCCACAGCACTGGTCATAATTCCAATTTTGCTTCTAGTTCTGGCGCTTTGGCTTTGGCCGCAGATGCGCCATGTGTACCGGCTGCCGGACTCCGCAGTTTCCACGTATCAGAAAGCGTTGGATCACGCGGTACCGCCGGGGAGCGGGCGCGTAACGCGCACAGCGGTTATTGAGCAGGCGCTGGCTGAAACACTGGGCCAATTAAGCGATGCTGCCGCGCTGCCCGATTCGCAAGAATCCGCGCCTTTACAGGATATGCTGCGGTATAACGCCCAGGTGGGACGATGGGCCGGGGCGGTGATGACCTTTCCGCGCTCCGGGCGTGTGGCCTTGTTCAACTGGGGGTTACGCAGCGCGAATTTGCCGATTGTCAATCACGTGTTTTCAAGATGGTCCTTCCACCGCCTTGCCGCCCTACGCGCTTTAGTAAAAATGCCCGGCCCGTTCGCCGATGCCATGATCATGCGGCTGTTACAGGACCCGGTTTTTGTCGTGCGTTTAGCGGTGATGGCGGCACTTTATAATCGGCGGCCCACCGTGGCGGAAATGGCCCTTCTGCGGCAATGGGCGGCAGAGAAAAACCTGGGCGGCTTGGCCAAACCCCGGCGCTGGAAAATGTTTCTGTTTGGTCGCGAGGCGGTAAACGCCACACCGGTACTCGACCGAATGAACAGGCAAAGCAATCTGATTGACACCCGACAATTTGCCGCAGCACTTTTAGCGCGATGGAGCCTGCCAACACCCTTACCGGCCAAAGCGGACACAGAACCGGTGGAAAGTCCCGCAGCGTCCATGCCGGCGGCGATAGTTCATGGCCGTGCAACAGCCGATCGGGCGGGGCCAAAGGTGGGCATGAAGTCGGTGCGAAAAGCGATGACCGAGCTGGGGCGTGTCGGCGCGTTGGCAAAACGGGTGAAAGCAACTTTAGCGGCCCAGTACCGCACCCTGATCACGATTGCGACTGCCATGCCCTGGCAGAAGCAGCTATCACACATTATGGCGTTCAATGCTGCGATGTCCCGTTGGATTTATCTTATTGCGCAACTTCCACCACAACAACGGCAAGCTCTGTTTAATTGGGCGCGATTCCGCACACAGGATGTGGAACTGATACGACTGGTAATGTCACAAAACCCCGGCCAGCGATTACGCGCCGCCGCCGTTGCCCCAAAATTGCACGGCACCCAGCGCGTCTGGCTGGTGCAGCGACTGCTGACGGATCAAAGCGTTACGGTGGAACTGACCATGCTGCATGAATTATGGACTCTGCACCCCTCCACCCAACTGCGGAAAATGTTAATTCACTGGACCAACCTTGAACCGCTCCCCAAAGGCCACAGCCCGCAGGTCATCATCTTCAACGGCAAAAAATATACCGTGAACCGCACCATAACCCTGAGCCGCTACCGCACCGCCCGGCGAATCGGCGCCCTGCTGCTGCAGCGCTGGAAAAAACCAACCCCGTAGCCCCATCGTAAATTCCTCCCTTTCCTCCGCTTCTTGTGAATTAAGTTTTCCACGTTCCGAATACATTGGAGGGACCTTTTTCACAAAGAGGCCGGGGAGGTAACGGAGGAATGGAGCAATATTTACACCTGATCCGCCAGCCAGGCGGCGATTGCGGTGGCTGGTGTGGATTTCGTCGGCAGGGGAATATCGCTTAACAGTACGGGCAGCTTTTCAGGGTCAGAGGTCACAACGCCGTGCGAGCCTTTGACTAGAGCGGTGTCTTGTGCAATGCACTTACGCGCGGGATCAAAAAATAATTCACGGGGGTCATAGCCGGGCTTGCGGTGGATATCTACCGAAAACTGCCAGAGCGGTTTTTCGGAATCGTTGTGCCACCAGTCATGGGCGAACCACGCATCCGGTTGTGACAATACAACCAATTGCCCGGCCCGGGGCGTATTAAGGCCCAGATGGGATTTTTCTTCCAAGCTCTGGGCGATGCTTCCCACGCCCTCCAGGGCTTGCAGGACTTTGTGCGCTTGTTCTACCGCGTCCGCGGCACAATAAATATACGCGATCTGGTGATCCACCATGGCGACCGCTCTGCTGGCGGCAAAGTCGATAAGCAGTTTGCCATCATTGTCCGGGCGGGTTTTCAGCAAGCCTGCCGCACGCAAGGCCTGATTGGGGAAAATCGTTTTGTTCACCGCATTCATGCCATAGTCGCCGGCGATGATGGCGCTGCCGCCGTCGCTTCGCACCATTTCCACCAGGGGAGCCAGCAGCGCCGCAACATCGATGACATCTTTGGCTGCGGCGGGATGATCAGGCCCGAACCGTTGCAGGTTGTAATCCAGATGCGGCACATAGACCAGTTGCAGGTCCACGGGATCATGTCGCCAGATTTCCATCGCGGCATTGATAATCCATTGCGAACTCGGCAGCGACGCCATAGGCCCCCAATAGTGGTGCAGGGGAAAAGCCCCGAGCTTGGCGGTCAGGCGGGAATACAAATCGTGCGGGCGGCTGAAGCAACTGGAAACAGTTTTGCCGTCCGGCGTGTGTTCCGGCTTGGGGGTCAGCACGATATCCGAGGCATCGGGCATGGACTGTTGCCAGAACAGCATCGCCGTGCGAAGAGGCTTTCCCGCCCAGAAACGCGGGGCCTGTAAAAGTTTATTCGATTGCTCCCAGAAACTGATTTGTTGCCGAAATTCCGGAAAGCTGTCATCATCGAGTAAGCCATGCAAAGCGGGATTATCCTGCGTATACAGACCGTTACAGACAATGCCGTGCGCGGCGGGCGTTTTGCCTGTGGTCAGCGTAGCCTGCATGGTGCAGGTAACCGCAGGCAGAACGGGTTCCAGCGTGCCGCAGTGCGCAAAGTCCGCCAAAACACCACCGGCACCAGCCGCCAATTTGTGATCCAATCCGGCAACTAAAATAAAACAGATTCGGGGCATAACAACTCCACCAAACATATCAACCCCGGGATTGTAGTGGATGTAGCGCATGCCGTGAACACTTACCCTAATTTTTCGCCCCACCGCAATCAAATTTTCACCCTTAGCCGAGATAGAAACGTCACAACCTCGACCGTGCTTAACAGACGAATCGGCTGACGTACGTCTGTCGCGGAAAACGTGTCGGATAGGATATTCCAGAACCCTTCAATCCGAGATCACAAACATTTCTTGTCATGATTAGCCAAAGGCGGTCCAGGTGGAGAAGTTGCGCGAGCAAGGCCATAGTTGCATGTATAAAAAATGCAAGTTACAGCCGGAGGAGGCGTTAGGTCCGGTGCATGCGGAGCGCCTGTTGAATGCGACGCCTTTGGGGCGGCCTGTAAAGAACCGGGAAAAAGTACAGTCCACGCGGCTAAAACTGCTGCGCTATCGCCTTGCACTCCAGACACTGGCTGCATGTAAACACATAAAAGCTCGCCGCGTCATGCCACCACAGTTTTGCATCAGGGGGGCGTTCACCGCACAGGCGGTCATCGTCAATTTGTCCAACGAAATTCATTGGCCGGCCGCAGCACTGCGGCACCTCGTCTCCCTGTATCCATAGCGGTATTCGGAAAAGTTTCCGCTCTTCGTCGCTAGCTTTGCGAATCACCTTGCATTCCTGCGGATCATGCTGTCGCTGGCAATATAACAACTCAAATCCGCCAAACCATTCGATTCCGTGGGGTTTCTGATAAAACTCAATGATCACCGCTCTCCCGCGCTCTGCCATGACGCGGAAGCCGCTCGCAACAACTGCCGATTGCCCGCCAAGCTGGTCCGGCGATATTGGTACGATGACTTGCATACGCGGCACACATATCCTTTCACTTTTCTCTGGATATTATTATGCGGTAAACACTGACGCCGGTAAAATTTCCCTGATTTCACTGTCCTTTGGCTTTAAGAGAATCCTCTCGCCAACTTTGATCGCGGAACTTCTTCTTTCCCTCGTGGTGTGGTTTGGCCGCCCTAGCCGCTTGTAATATTTGACTACATCGCTCGCAATCCTACAAGGAATTCTGCTCTGTCGGAATGGCCCGGGGCCACGGCGCCCCACCGCAATCCCGGCGCTTCCGAAAAAAAGGTACCTGACACCTTTTCCATCGAAAAAGGTGTCAGGTACCTTTAATTTTGGAAATGTAAGGCGGTAGCGTCCCTTTGCTTCCTCGGTTGTTTCGTCCCCGGTTGTTTCGTCCTTGAGCTTATGGCTTGTTTGAGTTATACCAAGATGATGGAGCTTGCCGGCCCGCTTGGCGCGGCTGGGAGTTGGCTCATCAGGCCGCAATGCGCTGCGGGATATTACGCCATGAAGTCCGGTGTGCGGAAAAAGACAGACATGACGATTCGGTTCAGAGCCACGCTGTGCTGCCCGGCGGCGAATGCGAAGGTTGGCACGTGGCTGTTTCTTACGCAGCCAAAGGTTGCCAGCGGAAAGCTTCCGTCGCGGGGCATGGTGTCGGTTAAGGGCAGCATCAATGGCATTGCCTTTCAGGCTACACTTGAGCCGGACGGTCAAAAAAGCCACTGGCTGAAAGTGGACCGGAAGATCTGTGTGGCTGCGGGTGCCAACGCAGGCGACGTTGTCACGCTGGAAATCACGCCCTTGGCCGAGGAACCGGATCCCAAAATACCGCCCGACCTGCGAAAGGCTCTCGCGGCGGCCCCCCAAGCGAAGACCATCTGGCGGGATATTACGCCCCTGGCGCGCCGGGACTGGATTCACTGGATTACGTCAGCCAAGCACACCGAGACGCGCACCCGGCGTATCCGTTGCACCTGCTCCATGTTGGCTTCCGGCAAGCGACGCCCCTGTTGCTTCGACCGTTCCGGGTTTTACAGCAAAAGCCTTCGCGCTCCCAAGGCAGTCCTTTAGAGGTGGCTAAAACTGCTGCCCTATCGCCTTGCACTCCAGACACTGGCTGCATGTAAACACATAAAATATCGCCATTCTACGCGGAGTTCTGCCCTACCCGAACGGTCCGGGGCCGCGCCCCCACCGCAATCCCGGCGCTTCCGGCCAGCAGCTAACAATTACGCAATCCTTCCAAAATAAAGGTACCTGACACCTTTTTTCCGGAGAAAAGGTGTCAGGTACCTTTTTTCTTTGCCGCGATGCGTCCGTGAGCACCGGATGATAATCCGGTGGTTGATCCGGTGCCGCCAACCAACCACCGGGTTATCACCACGGTGCTCTTTGGCGCGATGCCCCTCAGGAGCCAAAAATCGTCCCGGCGCGCCGGGATCGCACCCCGGGCATTATTCGGACAGGCTTCCAGGTCAAGGGGCAATTACACTGTTTGGTCGCGGCGGTAGCGGGAGACGGCCAGGGTACGTTCCTCCACCGGCAAAGCCGGCGGCTATGTGAAGTTTCGCCGCACGGCATGTTGCCCGGAAATATTGCTGCGCCGAGTCAATGCGCATGCGCGGGGGCCCGGCAATATTTCCCGGCAAGCGGCAAAATCGACGGCATAAATGCCGGCGCTAAGAGAATGGTTGGTCTTGAAAACTCGCACCCCAGATGCCGGCCCCGATTTCTTGCCGCCCCCCGGGCGCGGGGCGGGGGTGGCTGAAATGGCAGAAATCCGATATTCTAGGGGGTTGGACGGGCGGTTAGCTCAGTTGGTTAGAGCGCCGTGCTTACACCGCGGATGTCGGGGGTTCGAGTCCCTCACCGCCCAGTTCCTCAAGGAATCGGTTGCAGGTAATCAGGAACCGATACGAAACCGGTGGCAGGACTTTGGACGGGGTAACGCCCGGATAGACAGACATGAACAACCAGCAAGACGCGGAAGACATTGCTTCACTTTCTTCGGTGCGGCAAGCCCATGAGAATGGTGATCAAACCCAGGTCACGCCTGCGACCGCATCGGAGGATGCCGTCTCCCGGCAGCCGCCCATCGCCATTATTTCCGATATTCACGGCAATCTGGAAGCCTTAACTGTGGTCATGGAGGAAATTCGTCGCCGGAATATCACAAATATCTGTTGCCTCGGTGATGTGATCGGCTACGGTCCGAATCCTCTGGAATGCCTGGACACGGTCATCGAAAATTGTGAATTCACCATTATGGGTAACCATGATTTTGCCATTTTCTATGAACCGTTTAACTTTAATACCGCTGCGGAAAATGCCGCCTACTGGACCCGCCAGCAATTTGAAAGTGACCCCGACCGCACGCGGCGCAATCGGCGGTGGCGGTATCTCGGCGGCATGCAGACACGCATGATGCACGAACGATTTATGGCGGTGCACGGATCGCCTCGCAGGCCCATTAACGAATATATTTTCCCGGATGATATCTATTCCGCTTCGCAGAAAATTGCCCTGATTTTTGAACGGGTCAGCCATTTATGTTTTGTGGGGCATACGCATGTGCCGGGCGTTTTTGTGGCCCAGCCTGATTTTTATTCACCCGATGATCTGAATAATCGCTATGACATCACTGAAGAAAAGGCGGTTATTAATGTCGGCAGTGTCGGGCAGCCACGCGATCATGACCCGCGTTCGAGTTTTGTGATTCTGCATCCCGGACATGTGGAATTTATCCGCATGGCGTATGACATTAACACCACCGTGGACAAGGTGCGATCCATCGATGCCTTGGACAATTTCCTGGGCCAGCGCCTGCT
>JAKBCC010000026.1 GCA_021808105.1 Planctomycetota bacterium | reverse complement strand
GCCGCTTCTGGCAGAACTGATTCGAACCGTGGTCTTAAACCCCGAACCCCTGAAGTTGCCGGAAAATATTGAACCCGCACCTTTTTTTGAACACACGCCCTCTGATACAGCGACGCGCGAGAAATATCGCCACGCGCAGACCATCGGCGAACAGTTGCTAAAAAATAATCAGGTGGCCGCGTTTGTGGTTGCAGGCGGCCAGGGGTCGCGTCTGGGCTGGGACGGTCCCAAGGGTACATTTCCCGCTACGCCCATTAAAAGCAAACCGCTGTTTCAATGTTTTGTCGAATATCTTCGGGCCATGGAATTGCGCTACGGCTGCACCATCCCGTTTTATCTCATGACCAGCACTGCCAACCATCATGCCACGGTAGATTTCTGGACCAAACACAATTATTTTGGACTGCCCGAATCGCAAGTCATGTTTTTCTCCCAGGACATGCTGCCCGCGGTGAGTCTGGATGGAAAAGTGCTTCTGGAAACACCCGGCACGCTGGCGCTATCACCTAATGGTCATGGCGGATCATTGCTGGCACTGCATAAAAGTGGGGCGCTAGCCAATATGCAAAAGCGCGGCGTTACCCAGATCAGCTATTTTCAAGTGGATAATCCCATCGTGCGGTGTGTTGATCCGCTGTTTCTGGGGCTGCATGAAATGGAACATGCGGACATGTCCAGTAAAATTCTACCCAAAGTTTCCAGCACGGAAAAACTTGGTAATATCTGCCTGGTGGACGGAAAAATGACGGTCATTGAATATTCTGATCTGCCCGCGACCTTGGCCGAACAACGCACTGCGGACGGACAATTGCGCTTCCGTGCCGGCAGCATTGCCCTTCATGCCATTCGCTGTGATTTCGTACACCGCCTCAATGCCCGCGGCTTTGCGTTGCCGTATCACCGCGCGGAGAAAAAAGTGTCATGTGTTGATATGTCCACAGGTAAAACCATAAAGCCCGAAAAGCCCAACGCCGTCAAGATGGAAACCTTCGTTTTTGACGCATTGCCTCTGGCTACCGGCAGCATGGTCTATGAGACCGACCGGATTGATGAATTTGCGCCAATAAAAAACGCCGAAGGCGTTGACTCCATCGCGTCCTGCCGCCAAATCACCACCCTGCGCAACAGCCGCTGGCTCCAAGCCGCCGGCGTCACCGTCCCGCACAAGCCCGATGGCACGCCGGACTGCACCCTGGAAATCGCGGCATCCTTCGCGCTATATCCGGATGACATAAAAGCCAAAGCCGCCAAAATTCCAGCAATAAAGCCCGGCGACGCAGTGTATTTGGGGTGATTATGCCATTTTCCACGACCACTTTTTCGAAAAGTCCATCGTGCCGTCGAAAAAAGACGTATAATTAAATCGCACCCCGCGTCCAACTCAACGCTCCCGCATTGAGCTAACGGAACATATCACGGTCGGATGCGACACGCGGTTACGGAAAGAAAAATTAGCCTGACGCGGCAGCGTCATGGTTGGATGCGAAACGCAGTCACGGATAAAGCTCGCACCCGACACGGCAAGGTTGGTATCCAATCGACCCATGACCCGTATCGACGCGGCAGCGTCATGGTTCGATGCGAATCGCAGTTCCGGACAATATTTGCGGTCCCACGCGGCTCGCACGGCACCAATTGCGCCGGCGTAACGGCTAATCCAGATTCATCGTCAGCAGGAACTCGCCGTTGGTTTTTTTCTTTTCCAGGCGATTTTTCAGCAGTTCCACGGCTTCGATGGCGTTCATGTCGGCCAGGACTTTCCGCAGGCGATATACCAGTTCCAGTTCCCGCTTATCCAGCAACAATTCTTCCTTACGGGTGCCGCTGGCTCCGATATTGATGGCAGGATAGGTGCGGCGTTCTACCAGGCGACGATCCAGATGCAATTCGCTGTTGCCGGTTCCTTTGAATTCTTCAAAAATAACTTCGTCCATCTTGGAGCCGGTTTCTACCAGGGCAGTTCCAATGATGGTCAGGGAGCCGCCTTCTTCAATATTGCGGGCCGCACCGAAGAAGCGCTTGGGCTTCTGTAGGGCGTTGGCGTCCACGCCGCCGGTAAGAATCTTGCCGGAGTGCGGGACTTCGGTGTTGTAAGCCCGTGCCAGACGGGTAATCGAATCCAGCAGAATCACCACGTCCCGGCCATATTCTACAAGGCGTTTGGCCTTTTCAATGACCATTTCCGCCACGCTGACATGCCGGCTGGCCGGTTCGTCAAAGGTGGAGCTGACTACTTCTGCCTTGGTGGCCCGTTGCATTTCCGTTACTTCTTCCGGACGCTCGTCAATGAGCAGAATGATCAGATAAACTTCCGGATGATTGGTGGAAATGGCGTTAGCAATTTTCTGCAGCAGCACGGTTTTTCCGGTGCGCGGCGGTGCCACGATCAGCATGCGCTGACCTTTGCCAATGGGTGTGACAATATCCACAATACGCATATTGATTTCTTCAGGAGTGGTCTCCAGGAAGAAGCGCTTGTTGGGATGCAGCGGGGTAAGATCTTCAAAGTTCACCTTTTCGGTGAGCATGTTGGGATCTTCAAAATTAATGGCCTCCACACGTAAAAGTGCGAAGTACCGTTCTGATTCCTTCGGCGGGCGAATCTGACCGGTGATAATATTTCCTGTCCGCAGGCCAAAGCGGCGAATCTGGGAGGGGGAAACGTAAATGTCATCCGGACAGGGAATGTAGTTATATTCCGGCGAGCGCAGGAACCCAAAGCCGTCCGGGAGAATTTCCAAAACGCCTTCGCCGACCATCAGGCCGTTATCTGTAATGCGCTTCTTAAGCACCTTAAAAACCAGTTCCTGTTTTTTCAGGCCGATGTATTCGTCAATTCCCTCTTTCTTGCAAATTTCGTGCAGGTCGTTGACCGTCATTTTCTGCAGATCAATGAGGTGCAATTCGCTGCGTTTAACCTGTTCATATTTCTGATGTGTCTCATCATCGTAAACGTCATCATCATCACTGATTCCACCGCCCATACCCACCATGGCCGAGCCGATCATGGTCGCACCGTCCACGGACGCTGCGGGTTGTTGATTTCCGTTGACATCCCCCTGGGGCTTGGCGGGTTCGGCGGAGGCAACGACTTCGCCGGTCTCTGTGGATGGGGGCGCTTCGCCATTTTCCGTCGGTGCCTCTGCGACGGTTTCCGTTGGCAGGTTGTCCAGCAAAGGGCTTTGAGCTTCGCCGTTCATGGATTTTTGCTGTGGTTCTTCTTCCACCGCGACAGCCGCGGCCGCCGCTGCGGCTGCTGCCGTCTTCTTACTCTTGGTTGTTCTTGCCATAATTATTCTCCTTAGTAAATTTCAAGGTATGTTTGCCGCGGACTATTCCGCTCATCAGGGAGCGAGGCTTAAACTGCTGCTAATCCCTGATGTGACATGCCGCACTGAGTCGTTACGATAAAGCCGAAATTACGTCTAACGGTCCGGCTGACACCGTTGTATTCCAGGTTACTTAGGGGCGTTCGGGTTCGTGCTGCGGGAGTAACCCGAACAGGGTGCTGTACCTTTAATTATCTTATCGGCCATCTTCGAGGAAAACTACAGGAAGGACCGCTCTTTTACTCCACCCTTGCCGCACCGTCCGGCGATAAATCCAATCACCAAAAGGTGCTACTGACGAACACTATCCTTTATAAATCCGCCCAAATCTCGCTAAAACCGTGGTAAGAACTTCGCGGACTTGATTACCCAGCAACGCCGGTTCCCCGCCGTTGGAAATAATATGATCCGCTATTTCTCTCTTTTTGTCCAGTGGTGCCTGAAAATTTTCTCGTCGAGCCACTTCGGCGAAGTCCCAACCTCGGCTTTCCATCACACGTTTGCGCCGAATCCCCACAGGAGTATCTAAAAATATTATAGCATCGCACTGGCGGTACAATCCACTTTCCAATAACAGCGGTGAATCCAGCACGACCGCAGGAACCGCAGCTTTACCGCGCACCAGTTCCATAATTTCATGCCGCAGTTGTTCCACGCGGGGGTGGACCAGCGAGTTAAGCCGCTTAATTTCTTCAGAATTGCGGAAAACAAGGGACCCTAGTTTTCGGCGGTTAATTTTATCGGCTGGTGTAATAATTTCCGGACCGTACCATTTTGTCAGTTCTGAACGTATGGCCGGTTCATCTAATGCCTGATGCGCCAGGCGGTCACTATCAATAACCACACATCCCGCTTTTTCCAGTTCATGGGCCACCGAACTTTTACCCGCACCGATGCCCCCAACGATGCCGATAATCGGTTTGGGATACTTCGCCGGAGCATTTCGCGCGTCGGATGTCTCTACCATGTCCACCTTCCGTTTCACGCCGCTTCCGAAGCGCCGGCCGCCACAGGTTCAGCGGCGGGGCGGTCCAACTGAGGCTTACCGTCAAACCGCACCGCCACCCGTTTGCTTACGCCCTGCTCCTGCATGGTAATCCCATACAGCAAATTGGCGGTGGCCATCATGCGCTTGTTGTGGGTAATGACGATGAATTGACTGTGGGCCAGGAATTCCTGGATAATTGCCGCGAATCGCCCGGTATTCGCCTCATCCAGCGGCGCATCCACTTCATCAAGTACGCAGAACGGCGATGGCTTGCTTTTAAATACCGCCAATACCAGCGCAATGGCCGTCATGGCCTTTTCACCACCCGATAGCAGGGAAATGGACTGCAATTCTTTTCCCGGCGGCCGGGCCATAATATCAATACCTGATTCCAGCACATCTTCAGGGGTTTCAAGAATAATATCGGCTTTTCCACCGCCAAAGAGCTTGCGGAAAATTTCATGGAATTCCTTGCGTACAGCTTCAAAGGTATCAATAAAGCGCTGGCGGGAATCTTCGTTGATTTTGGCAATCAGTTCCTCCAGTTGCTTTTTAGCATCCAAGATGTCGGCAATTTGCGTGGATAGAAATTCCTGACGCTTTTCCAATTCCGCCAATTCGTTGACCGCATCCAGATTCACGTTGCCCAGTCGGGCCATCCGGCCTTTGAGGTCCGAAATTTCAGCGGTGATGGCCTCCCAGTTGGTCTCTGTCGGCTCCTGATAGCCGCTGTGCGCTTCTACCAGGTTTACCTGCAATTCTTCGCCCGCCCGTTCGACCAGTGTTTCCAGTCGAACGCTGACTTCATTTTCCGCCAAGGATAATTCGTGTTCCTGTCGCCCCAGTTCATCAGCACTGCGCGTTACTTCTATCATGGAATTATTGGCCTCGCCGGCGGCTTGCCGCACTGCCGCCAGGCGCGTGCTGCTTTCCGAGACAAGATTTCTTGCCTGGCCGCAATTTTGTTCCAGATCAGCAGCCGTTTCGGCGGCCCGCCGGCCGCTTTCTTCGGTTTCCTTTATGCGCCGGTCCAACGCGGAAATTTCCTCACTGATATTCTGGACCTGTCGCAGCGTTTCCTGATGATTCTGCCGGGCGGCCAGTAGCTCCCGCACGTGTGATGCCCGCTGTTCCTGCGTCTGTCCAACCGCGACACGCAAGGCTGTGGCCTGCTCGGCAACCCGCGCCAATTCCTGCCGGTTATGCAGCACCTGCTGATCCAATTGCTTCACGAGCGTTTCAGCCGCCAGCGATTTGGCATCTAATTCCGCTGCCCGCGCGGTTAACAGGGCGTGTTGCTGCAAACAGTCCGCAGATTGGCGGGCGATTCCCGCAGCCTCCGCTTCTAAAATTGGAATTTCACCTTTCGTCCGATCAGCAAGCTGTTGATTCTGTTGCCAGGCCGCATTGGCCTGGGCGTGGCGCGTCTCAAGGGCCAGGAGCTGATCCCGCAGATTCTGCTGGTCCGCCGCCAGTGCTTTGCCATTCTGATCACATTGTCCGCTTTGTTCGGCCAGCGCATTAATTTCTTCGCTAACGCGCAGCAACTCTTCCGCCAGGCGATTCAGCTCGCCCCGCCGGGTAATGGCCCCAACTTTGCGCGACAGATCACCGAGCTGCATCAGGCCGTCGCTTTGCACCACTTCGCCCCGGCGCGTGACAAATCGATAACTGCGGCCCCCGCAGGCGCGCAAACTCACTGCTTCCGTCAGGGTATCAACTAAAATCGTCCGTCCCAGCAGGTGCAACGCTGCGGCCTTATATTCCGGGGCATAGCGCACGAGATCAATTAAACGCACGGCGGTGGAATTCTCCGGGATTCGCAAACTCCCGTCTTCCCGGTAACCGGGCAGGGAGTCCAGACAGATCGTTGTAATGCGACCGGGTTGTTTACTCCAGACCTCACTGTCAGAAAGCAAATCAGAAGTTTTTTCAAGAATCAAAGCGTTTTGCAACTCTCCAAGGGCTGCTTCCACAACCGGGGCAATTTCCAAATCCGCTTCAAATAATTCGCCTACCATCGCCTTGACGCACGCGAATCCTTTACCCGCATCCCGGACTTTCAGTACTTCCCGTACCGCATCAGATACGCCCTCGCGACGGCGTTGCAAATCCTCCAGCACCGCCTGCCGACTCTGCAGGCCGCTGCGCGCTTCGCGTTTTTTCCCCAACTGGGTCAGCAAGTCCGAAAGCTTTTGATTATTGGCCTGCTGATGCCCGCGGACTGTCTCTATATGTGATCGAAGGGCCTGAATCTGTGTAGTCAATTCCTGTCGTTGCTGCTGGAGTCCCTCGGCCTGCTGGGCCAGTTCATCCACGCGCGACGTTAGCTGGCTTTTCTGTCCGGCGATTCGTTCCGCCTGTTTGCCCAGATTCTCAAGGCGCACCTGCAGGGCGTTGACCTGACTTTGCACCCGTGCGGATTCCCGAAGGAGTTCAACAGCCCCGGATTTTTCCGCTTCCAGTTTATGATTAAGCTCCGCTGTTTCCCGTGCCGCGGTCTGCTGAATATTTTGCGCTTGTGCCAATTCACGCTGGCGATCTTCCAGTAATTGTTCTATTTTTGTTACATCACCTTGACGCTGTTGAATTAAAGCCGCCAATTCCTCCTGCCGCTTTTGCACGTCCTGGCCGCGCCGGGTCATGGATTGCTGTTGTTCGGCAAGCTCGCGGCCCTGCTGCTTCGCAAATTGAGACTGCTGTACAGCCGTTTGTCGCCGACTTTCCAGAGCCGATAATTCTCGCTCCGCATCGCGCACGGCTTCCTGCAATGCATCAATTTCCAACTGCATATCCTGTTGCCGCCGGCGGAATTCCTCAATTTCGCGTTTCTGCCCGGCCAGCGCATCGGTCACGTCGCTTCTTTGACTGCTGACTTCGGAAAGCCGCCGATGCAGTTGATCGTATTCGTGCAGACTGTGCATGCGTCGCAATTCATCAACGCGCGTGGAATATTCCTGATAACTTTTGGCTCGTCCGGCCTGCACTTTCACGCTGCGCAGTTGCCGTTCCACTTCCTGCAACACCAGTTGAGTTTGCGCCAGATTCTGATCCGTGCGTTCCAGGCGGCGCAGCGTTTCTTTTTTGCGCGCTTTAAATCGCGATATGCCCGCGGCCTCTTCAAATATTTCACGACGGTCAATATTATTGGATTCCAGCAGGACGGAAATTTTCCCCTGTTCAATTAAGGAATACGCATCCACTCCGATGCCGGTATCCAGAAACATCTCCCGAATATCCTTAAGGCGAACCGTGCGGTTATTGACAAGATATTCCGATGTGGCGTCCCGATAAAGCCGCCGGGTGATTTTTACTTCGGGGTCTTCCACGGGCAAGCGTCGGTCTTCATTGCTAAATAGCAGCGAAACCTCGGCCATACCCATGGGCTTGCGCGTGGATGAACCGTTAAAAATGACATCCAGCATGGCTTCGCCGCGTAGACTTTTCGCGGACATTTCCCCCAGCACCCATTTGACGGCATCCATGACATTGGATTTACCGCAGCCGTTGGGACCGACGATTCCGGTTATGCCGTCATCAAATTTAAGGATCGTGGTATCGGCGAAAGATTTAAATCCTGATAGTTCCAGCGATAGCAGTTTCATGGCAGCCGGACCTCCGTGTCTTGCACAAGCACTTTCCTGCGTGGCTGACGCGCAATCCGTCATAGCACACCAGCAGTAGTGTCATTAGTGCACCAGTATACCGTATATGGCGAATTGGCAAAATGACTGATGCGATTCAGCATGACTGGCAGGAGGCCGGGCGTTTCGGTTAGAATCGGAGGTAGTCTCCCGCCGAACAACCCGCCGTGGCGCTGCCGGAGAAGCATTCAGGAGTTACCAAAATATGCTTTCCACTCTACGTAAGTTTGCATGGGTGTTTGTCGTCGTGTGTGTTGCCGCGAACATTCCGGCGCGGATCGCCCGGGCGGATACCGATGGGTCGAGTTCCCGAGTGATTTCAGCGATTAAGCGCGGTGTTGATTACCTGCTCTCCCAGCGAAATCCCAAAACATTCTGGGAACAGGGGACACGGTCCGGTTCGCAGGAATATCTGGGAGAAACGGCGTTGGTGGTAGAGTCTTTGCTGGATGTTGAGCAGAGTTTAAAGCTTGAACGACTGTATATTTTCAAATCTCCGATGAAACAGTCCATTGCATTTCTGGTATCACATCGGAACAATACAACTTACGCCGCATCATTTCAGGCTAATGCACTGGCCTTATTACCACGGCGAAAGACCTACAACGCGACACTACGTTGGGACGCCAATTATCTGTTTCGCAGCATGCACCGAGGCGGTGGGTACGCCTATGCCTGGGGCACACCGGCGTATGCCAAGCGCTTTCCCACCGGGGAATCTGACTGGTGTGATAACTCCAATACACAATATGCGGTGCTGGGTATGTGGGCTGCAGCGCACACCGGGCTGCCCATTCCCGCCCGCTATTGGCTTGAATCTGCGTCGCATTGGCGGCGCGGGCAATTTATTAATGGATCGTGGGGTTATCTGGGGCAGACGCGAACGCCTTCTATTACCGCCCAATTACCGGGTCGCATGGAGACTTTTACTCCCGCGGGCGTGGCAAGCCTGCTGATCAGTGATGAATTTGTCGGGGCGCAACATGTTGGAATTCATCCTGTTGTGGATCGCAATATTCTGGCGGGACTGCACTGGATCAACAAAAATTTTAATCCAGGAACCACGAACCAATATGCCATGTATTGTTATGAACGCGTGGGTCTGGCCTCGGGCCTGCAATATTTCGGCGGCCATAACTGGTACCATGATTATGTGAAAACCCTTCTGGCTACGCAGAATTCCGACGGCTCCTGGTCCGCTGATTTTGTCACATACTTCAATCCCAATCCAAAAATTTCCCCTCCGCATAACAGCTTCGCCTCTGTTATCGCAACAGCGTATGCACTGCTGATCCTGGATCGCGGCCTAAATCCGGTGTTCATGAACAAGCTGCAATATAACAAGAGCTTCTACGGCCAATGGAACATCCGACAACGCGATGTTGCCAATGTCACTTCCTGGATCAGCACGAACTCTGAAACGCCACTGAATTGGCAAGTGGTGAATTTCCAATCGCCGGTAAGTAGCTGGCTTACTTCTCCAATTCTGATCATTACGGGACATACCGATCCCAAATTCAGTTCGCAGCAGCTTGCCGAGTTGCGGGCCTATATCGATGCCGGCGGAATGGTATTTTGTTCCCCGGATGGTGCCTCGCTGAAATTCCAGAGAGCCATGCTGAAATATGGTCGGGAAGTCATGGACAATAAATATACTTTTCATCGTCTGACCGCCAAAAGCATGTTGTTGACCATGCAGCCGTGGTATCACATGTATTTTAATATGCTCGCTATTTCCAACGGTGTGCGGGATGTGTGGATCATCAGTCCCGGCGACATCGGAGCCGTCTGGGAACGCCGGGCTTTTGCCCAAAAGAAATTCTGGGAATTTCCGATGAACCTGTATTTATACGCCACCGGCAAGGGCTACCTTGCGGACCGATTGCATTCACCGATACTACCAACCGTGACAACTGCGCCCGCCCGCACGCTTGCGGTGGGGCGGTTGAAATATAACGGTAATTGGAATCCCGAACCGGGGGCGTGGCCGCGGATGGCATTATTGGCCCGTGCAAATGCGCAAACCCAAATCAATATTTCCACCGTCAGCCTCGACCAACTCAACATTCGCAGAACGCCACTCTTGGACATGACAGGAACGGGAAAAGTTGCTTTTACCGCCGCCCAGATTGCAGCCCTGCGGAAATATCTGAATCAGGGAGGTATGCTGTTTGGCGACGCGGCAGGAGGTCATCAGCAATTTACCGACGCCTTCTCATCGTTGGCGCTCAAGTTGTATCCGAAATCTGTGCTAAGTAAATTGCCGCAAAACTGCTCGATTTATCGTGGCACCATGCCGGGTGGAACGGATATTAAACACGTGCGTTACCGCCGCTATTACATCGATGTCTATGGCGCTAAAGATAAACCGGAATTTCTGGGCATCAAACATGCTGGAAGATGGGTGCTGGTCTTTTCTCCCGATGATGTTACATCCGGAATTCTGGGCATAAAAACCTGGGGAATCTCGGGCTATACGCCCAGATCAGCGGTTGCGCTTGCTAACAATGTTCTGGAATATGCCGTGAAGCACGCCCCCTAAATGGTTTTATTGGAATGGCCAGCCGCTGCGGATAACCGCTCCGATAGCCTCCGACAGATGCCGGGTTGCGGACTGCGTATTTCGCCCCAGGCGAATCAGTTGCGGTATAAGCATGGGCTTTCTGGCCAGGCTCAAGGTCAGATCCCATGGCCGCACGGTACCCGATCCATCCACAAAATGGATTACTTTTGAAGAAATATTTTCAAACGCGGTATCACTTATGGCCCGAATCCCCAGCCATGGCACCTTTCGCCGCTCCGCCAATTGGCGGGTATAGGCGTTCTCCATGTCGACGGCAATGGCATTGGTTTCTTTGTAAAGCTGCTTTTTTGCTGTCGCTGATCCGACCAGTTCCTTGGCGGTATGAATCGCTCCGACGCGAACGCGGCGCTGGCTGGACATGGCGTTCATGAACTCCGCCACACGCTCCGCATCGGTCGAATTTGTATCAATGACCAGATCACCAACGGCCAGTTCAGGTGCCAAGCCCCCGGCCACTCCGGCGACAATAACCCCGGCCACCCGCTGATGCGCGTAACGGGGCAGAATTTCCCGCAGACGGGTCCCGCGCATTCCGATGCTCTCAACCTTAATGGTATCATACGATTCCGCTCGCGCCACGGACGGGCAATCATGCGTCCAGCGGTCTACGGCGGATTGTACAGCTTCTGTTTCAGGTTTTAAGGCCGCGAACATCAGCAACACTTTCGAATCACAAATTGTTTGAGTCTGCGTATTCATCGAAAGTACTATCGGACAGAATTATAAACCAAGGCGCAATAATTTCTCAAAAATTTAGTTATGCGACGTAGCACGCAGGACGTATCACACCAGCACGCCCGAAGTCGCGCCAATTAAAGTGCATCATCCGCGGGGGCGTCTACTAGCGGGTGCGACTGCATGCGTGTGCGAACGCATTTTCCGCACATATAAAAGCGAATCGGAGAAGGATAATCTGTGTTATCGGCGTCATCTCCCTGCACCCACTGCCGGCAAAATACATTCTGCGCGCCGCATAATGCGCAATGCGTGGGGCCGCCGCCGCTTTTGTCCACCAGCAGGTCGCTAAGGCGGGAGTATTTTGTCAATTCACCCACGCCATCCGCCGGTCGAATTTCAAAGCTCACTTGCCGCTCTTTAAGCCAATGGGACACCCGCTGTACTTCCGAGGCATCGCAATAGCACGTCCAGGAGCCGTTTCTGGGACCTTCCCGAAAAAAGCCCATATCTTCCAGCCGCTCCTGTGCGATGGGATCCAGCCAATGCTTCACTTTTATTGCCAGTCGTTCAACCATAATACATACCAATACCGTATGACAGAAAAAAAAGAAAGCGCAACGCGCTGGTGCCGGTCATGGCGGATTGGTTTGATACGCCGAATTACCGGCGGACAAAAATCCCGTGCCGGCACCTACGGGAATAGCGGTGGGCTGGGTCACGGTAAACCGATCAAATTGCGTCGCGGCATGGCCGTCGCAGTAGACAACATTGGTCCCCCCAAGATGCCGGAATGCCTGTGTGCCCGCGGCACGCTCGGCGTCGCTGACGAAATCGGCACCCGGTGGGACCGGGGTCAATCGTACGGGTGAACGCATAAAATAGTTGATTCCATTGTAGTATCCACCATCGCCAAATAAAGCGCACAAAGCCGGGGTAGACACTGCCGTAACTGCTGCCGGCGGCATCATCTTTCCTCCGGGATCTTCCAAGGCCCCGTGGCCGATGTAACTGGTATTGTAGTTGTATCCCAGGCAAATCTGGCCCGCGGCGGGAGTTTGACTTACCGCCGGGCAGACCATGACCTCCAGACTGGTGGTCTGGCCCATCCATAAAATCCCCGGTGCATCCTTGCCGGTCTGAACATTAAACGCCCAGTTCAACACATTGCCGCTACCGTAATAAGCCGGCGGGTAATAGCCTTTATTCTCCGAGGTGTATACATCGGCCATGAGGCCAAGCTGGCGGAGATTGTTCAGGCAAATTGTGCTTTGCGCGGTTTGCTGGGCCATCGCCAGAGCGGGCAACAATACAGCGATCAGTACCGCGATGATGGCCATGACTATCAGCAGTTCCAGCAGGGAAAAGCCCTTGCGCTTCATCGGGTATCCTCCGTCGGCAAGCACGCGCGGTTACAACGGCGACGGCGCACCAGTGGCAACATCGCGACCCCGAAAAGAAATATCATCAGTGGCGTAGGTTCTGGTACAACTGATACGGCCGAGACCGAATCAAGAATCAAAGCGTTGCCGGACGGAACTGAGAACTGGATAAAATTTACAAGGCTGGAGGAGCTGCCGTCCAAGGGAATCCATGTTCCGCCGGCTCCGTCGTTGAAACTCTTTTCAATCGCCGTCGAGTCCTCATTGGCCAGCGGGCGCAACGAGTCGAATTCGCCGGCGGCCATTTCCGCAGAGCTGGGAGCGAAATAATATGGAATGGACTGGTCGGCGATAGTCGTTCCATTGCCGACAATTACATAGCCGCCGGCGGACGCCACGGACAAGGGGGTGTCCGTGTAGTAGTTAGATGGGACATCCAGTGAAATTGTGGCACCGCCCGCCAGACTGGTTAGCGCGGGAACTGTATTCCCGCCGGTCGGTTGATATCCGACGGAGATGTTGGCTTGGGAAAGCGAAGAATATTCGGATATCGAAGGCGATGTTTTAGCGGTGTAGGGGCCGGCTTGCGGTTGCGCGCCGCCTGCTGATGGATTGCCTAAATTAAATGCCGCACTGGTAAAAATGCCAAGGTACCCGTTACCGGCAACCGGCGTCTTGAGTACAAGGCTGATCGTACCGCCGCCGCCGACGAACGCGAGTTGACTCGCGTTATACTGGCTGGCAAAAACGTTGTAACCGTATCCGCCGGAAGTTGTGGTCAGCGCTCCCAACGCGCCGCTTGCATCAGCGGTGTTCGTGTCATTATTGGAAGAACTTGTAAAGTCGTTGGGCAATGAGCCACTTAAATTGCCGGAATTGTAATTGAATATCGAGGAGGCGGTATCCGGAACCGCACTTGCGTGGACCGTTGGGGAGTTTAACAGGCCTACCCCCGCAGACAATAGAACCCCTGTTGTGAAAATAAAACCCTTCATAGGAAAACCTCTCTGACTTGCACGGCGCGACCCGGAAAGTCGAAACAAAAGCGTAATACCGTGACCCAGGAATACCGGTGTTGACGGATGCAAATTCTGAATTTATTCTCGGTCCACGGCCGGCAAACTCTCCGCTCCATTGCGGGGAAATAGCCTTATAGACGCAACAACGTCTGCCATGGAACCAAGCTCATGAATTCAAACCTGTACATACAACGCCCGGTGTCCCATCTCGCGAGGACCGGCATAAAATCAACAGGCAGGTCTTCTGGCTTAGGGCATTTGGGGGCGTAAGCATCTTCCCGGAATAATGTGTTCATGCGGCATGTTGAATCAGTCCGCATATCCCGGCGAGCGCCGGTTGAACTATTTCCAGTGATCTTACGCGAATACTGCCCTTTACAGCGGCGCGTCCGCGGCGGAATTTAACCGCCTTCCCTTTTCATTCGCCTACACCGGCGAACACCTGTCAGGCTGCACTTTACCACCTTTCAAATTCTTTGCAACAATGCTCTGTACTTGTGCTCTGTACTTGCTGCCGACGCCGCTCACGTCTATAACATCCGTTATGTACATGCGAACCTGACTTGGTAGTCCGGGAAATCAGCCCATCGGGTCATGGTCGCGTAGTGCCGGGTCCATTTTGGGATATGGAATTGGACCGTTCCATCGCCGACCGGTGCATCGACATTGCCACTGCAATAAGAAAGGAAATTCTACTCCCATGGCTGCATCATTTCTCTACGATTTAAGCCAACTTGATTTGCATAAAGAAGAGTTCTCTCTGGAGGATATTCGCAAAATTAATCCCCAGCGCTTTGAGATGGAACAGCTCTCGGCGATCATTCATATCGATTATGAGGGTACCACCGTGGTGGGTGTTAAGCATGTCCAGGAAAATGAGTTCTGGGCACGCGGCCATATTCCCGGGCGGCCCTTGATGCCCGGGGTTCTGATGGTGGAGGCGGCGGCTCAATTGTGCTCATTTATGGCCCGCAAAACCATCCCTGAAATACAATTTATGGGGTTTGTCAAAGCCGATACCGTGCGATTCCGCGGAACCGTCGTGCCCCCGAGTTCACTGTACTTAATTGCTCAGGCGGCGGATATATCCCGCCGCAGGATCATCGCGAACTGCCAGGGCATCTGCAATGGCGCGCTGGTTTTTGAAGCTGTGATAACCGGCATGCCGGTGTAAAACGTCACCTTTCGGCAATTTTAGGGTGCATCAATGCCCGAAATTATTGAACGCATTGCTGATCTTTTGCCCGAGGCCGCTTCGATTGCCGACCTGCTCAACAGCAATGTCACTGAAGTGCCGCCTGAAGGCCCGGCACCGGTTGGTAATCAGACGGAAGAGCCGACGACGTTGCGGCGGAAATCCGCTCCGGGCGGTTTTGCGGGAATTCCCGCAAAACCCGCCGTCTATGTGTGCTTTTCTGCCGAGGGAGTTCCGGTCGTCGTGGCAACTACCGCCAATTTACGCAAAGCTCTGCAAAATCGCATGGCCGGAGAAGCGGAGTCTAAAAGAAATCACATCAATTATGCGGAATTTGTGCAAACCATTCGCTTCCGCTGTGTCGGCAGCGCCTTTGCCGCAAGCTGGTGGTACTACCGTAGCGTTCGGTCTTTATTTCCCAGCCGCTACGCCGCCATGCTGGCCTGGAAACCCGCCTGGTTTATCACGCTTGATCCAGCGGCGGAGGTTCCGCAGTTTCAAATTTCCACCGCACCTTGCAACGCACCGGCAGTATGTGTGGGGCCTCTGCTTTCTCGGCGCGCCGCACGGGAATTGATGGAATCCATTGAAGATTTATTTGATCTATGCCGGTATCGCGACATACTCCGGCAAGCTCCGCATGGTACGGCCTGCACGTACAAAGAACTCGGAAGGTGCCCCGCTCCGTGTGACGGCACGATTTCCATGACGGAATATCAGCGGCAAACCACCGCCGCCCGCCATTTTCTCGCCGACGACGCAGACGCGCGAATCCAATGGTGTGACCAACAGGAGGCTTTGATGCGCCAAGCCGCCTCGCGCATGGATTTCCGCCTCGCGGCAACGTATAAACGCAAACTGGATCTCGCCGATAAATTAAATCGGGGAAAGCTGCCGCAAGTTCATAATATGGACAAATGGAAATATTTAATATTCCAGCGGGGCAAAACCCGGCAATGGATCGCTCCATTTGTGGCCGGCCCCGGCTGGGTTGCGGAGTTGCCGGAAGTTCCGGAATCTCAAGTAAATGAACATCTGCTCATGTGGACGCAGCTCTGCAATCCGGGCGTGTCTCACTGCATCATATGGGAAACTTTTCCCATCGAGCAAGTCGCGGCCCTGGTGACCTACCACAAATACCGCCCCGCGGATGCCGGACTTTATATCCCCATGGATGGGACTATTGGAATTGAAATAATCTTCCAGGCTCTGCATATTTGGCTAAACCATGAGAATCAGGATGAAATGCCGGAGATGAATTCCACGGGTCGACCGGCGCTGATAAGTCCCGGTGAACCGCCGGAACTGTAGGAGGATTTTCCGCAACGTGCGTGCGGGAGGCCCCGGGGCATACCGCTGCGAAGATCCGAACAATCAGAAATTCAGGAGACACATGATGATTGATGGTGCAACGGATGTTGTGGTTATTGGCGGCGGGGTGATGGGGCTGACAGTCGCCTGGCAGTTGGCACAACGTGGTGTGTCGGTAGCTGTCCTGGAACAGGCACGTTGTGCGCAGGCCGCCAGCCGTGCGGCGTTGGGAGCGCTTTGGCCTCCGCCGATGGCCCGCGCGGGAGCTATGCAGCAAATGCATCGGCAAAGTTTGTGGGGGTATGAGGCGTTTATACACTCGCTCCAGGCCGCCTCGGGTGTGCATGTGGAGTATCAGCGGCGTGGAAAGCTGGAACTGTTAAATTCTACAGACGCAATTCGTACCGCCGAAGAGCAATGTACCGTTGCCAACGCTTCCTGGCCGGAATTAGATGGTAAACCCGTAATGGAACTGCTTACCGATCAACAAACACTGCAATCTGAACCGGCACTGGCGCGCGCTCCTCATGGAGCACACCTCTGCCGCTGGTCCGGACAGGTAAACGTGGACCAGTTGCTTGCGGCACTGGTTAGCGCGTGCAGCCGTTCTGGTGTGCGCATGATTGAAGCCACCCGCGTTGACCGACTCGAATCTCATGGCGACCGGATCGTGGCGGCCCATGCCAACGGCCAAAGATTTTTAGCTGAAAAATTTGTACTCTGTGCAGGAATCGGTTTGCCGGCCATTGCCGCCGTCCATGATCTTGCCCCACCGGTTACGCCGGTGAAAGGTCAGGCGTTGCTGCTGCGTGTGCAAAAGGAAGTGATTCGGCATATTGTAAAAAGCGGTATGATTTTTCTGGTGCCTTGGCAGGATGGTCGAATTCTGGTGGGGTCAACCACCGAACCGGAAGCGGGTTTTGATCTCACCAACACCGCGGAGGGCATCGCATTTCTGATCAACGGTGCCACGCAGATTGTCCCGGCCCTGAAAGCTGCGGTAGTGGAACGTGTGTGGGCAGGGTTGCGGCCCACGGGGCCCAAACATCGCCCGGTGATGGGTCAGTCGCCCGCTTTTTCGAACGCGTTTGTATGTGCCGGCCATTTCAAAATCGGCATCGGGCTGGCTCCGCTTTCGGGAAAGTTCATGGCGGAATTAGTGGTCACAGGTCGCACCGAGCCGGGTATGGAAGCCTTTGCGCCCAGAAGTATGTCCGAGTAATCACACGGGCACCGTGTGCGGGCCTTGAAAAACGCGGGACGGCAGGCTCAAAAATAATAGTGTACGCCCAGGCCGAAGTACTGAATGGTATTGACAAAAAACTGACCATACGGCGAATGGCCACGATAAAATTCCAGCAGGATTTGCAGTTTTGAGCTATCGGGTTTTCCATTATTTAATTCAATACCGCCCACCGCGGAAATATCTGTGTCGTAATTGTTTTCGCTCCAGTTTTTAAAATCAACGCCGGCCACCGGCGACACGTAAAATGTCCCCTTATGAAAGAATGGACGCCCGTGGTATTCTGCCCCATAGTGAAACCGCCAATGCCCCAGTTCCTCGGGGGCTACATCATTTAGATAGCCCGCTCCCGCATACAAGCGGACCGTGCGGTGTAGTAAGTCGATGGATCCCAGGGCGTTAAGCTCCTCATAACTTATTTTCTGACGCAGCCCGTTGTAATAGGCCGGGTTGGCAATTAGAAATTCGTCGCCCAGGTGCGAGCTTTGATGGTAGTAGCGCACCAGAAAAGAAAAATTGCGGTGCCGCACCGCAAAATAGCCACCCACCAGAAAGTCCACGTTTTGCAGATCACTGTGAACCGTATCCATATTGAAATAGGCAAACACGTCGGCCTGCATACCCGCTTCCCACTGCCAGTGATCCGCCCAGTTTCCGCGCTCAAACGGTATTGTGTCGCCGATGCTCACGGGAATAACATCCTTAAGTCCATTGGGATGATAGGGAGAGTAATACGTATAAGCCACGCTGAACGTCGGCCACTTGGGATCGGCTATCAGTGGCTGAAACAGCCTTCCGGGAGGTAGAAATCCCGTAGGAAGCCGATAGACGCCCGCCCGTTCCATGGCCTTGGTATTCATACCTATAGCAAAGTTTCCGTTCCCCGGATTGGTGGAGCTCCCCGGCATGGGCATGACGCCGAGATTTCCCCCCGAGGTGCCGGGCGCGGCACCAAGCTGGGATGGCGACGGTTGCAAAAACTCGACCGTTTTGACGCCGTCTACCTGCCGCACCGCATGACGCACGGACGTTTGATCCGCCGGCGGTACGCCTCTAAGTTCAACGGTTGTTCCATGCACCTGCACCGATGGGGAGCGCAGATGGAATTTCATGCGCAGCAGCGCGGAAACATAACCGGAAACATACGCATCACGGGCTTGGGTTGATACGGGCACAGACGCCGTAACATGGCTGCACGCACAGAAAAGAACAACCACTGCCACCGGATAAATAGTACGCATGAATTCTCCTGAATCTCTATTGCGGGTATCCCCTACTTGATTCTAACGCTGCACGCACCTGAATCTTGCACCCATCACGTCATGGCGGTTTGCATCGGGAGCACCCGCAGCGTGGCCGTCGCATTGGCGCGAGTCGGCTGCGGTTCCGGGGGCGGCGATACGGGTTGGTCCGCCGTAATATCCAGCATGCGCTGCAAACTCACGCGCGACCAATACGTATCAAAAGGATCAACTCTAATTTGATTCAGTACCTTTCCAACCGCGAGATTGTCAAGAATATAAAGCAGGTGGGGGGGATCAATGCGGTACATGGTGGTGCACAAACACTGGCAGTCTGAAAGCACGACGATCGTTTGTTCCGGATGAGCCTGGGCCAGGCGTTGTACCATGTGTACTTCGGTCCCCACCGCCCATTTACTTCCCGCCGGCGCTGCCGCGATCTGTTTGCCGATAAAATCAGTGGAACCCACCAGATCCGCCTTCTGCACCACTTCCCACCGGCACTCCGGGTGCACCAGTACTTTCACACCGGGCAGCCGCTGACGAATGTCGTCAACATGTTCCGGCCGAAACAACTGGTGCACGCTGCAATGGCCTTTCCACAGAATAAATGTTGCATCGCGAATTTGCCCATCAGTTAGTCCACCATTGGGTTGCCGATAATCCCACACCACCATGGATTCCAATGGATAACCCATTTTATAAGCAGTGTTCCTGCCCAGGTGTTGGTCAGGAAAGAAAATAATTTTGGTGTGGGGAGTATCCCCCGGCTTTTGTCCGGCTAATGCCCAGGCAAGAATCTTATCGCAATTGCTGCTGGTGCAAACGGCACCGTCATGTTCACCAACAAAACTCTTCACGGCAGCGGTAGAGTTCATATAGGTAATGGGTACAAGCTTGAAATCCTGGTCCGCTTCGCATGCCGTGCGAATGGCAGACCACGCGTCTTGAACATCATCAAGTTGCGCCATGTCCGCCATGGAGCAGCCGGCACCCATATCCGGTAAAATCACTTTCTGATCGGGCGCGGTCAACACGTCCGCTGATTCCGCCATAAAATGTACGCCGCAGAAAATCACGAATTCCGCGTCTGTAAGTTTGGCCGCCTCGCGTGATAATTGAAAGGAATCTCCGAGAAAATCCGCAAAGCGCACCACATCATCCTGTTGATAATGATGCCCCAGAATCACCAGACGCAGGCCCATTTCCGCTTTGCGTTGCGCAATTCTTTCCAGTAACGCTTCATGCGGAATTTGCATGTATTCTTTTGGGATTGGCTGTTGCCAGTGCATAACACCACCTCTTCCAAGTTCCTGACATCATTATAGGCGCTTGGGAGGTTCTTGTGGCCTTTTTATGCTCCCGACTTGCACGGTTTCATATCCCCATGAAAATTGGACAGGACTTCCTGCGTTCGAGCTTCCGCTTCCAGTTCAAACGGAGAATCGGCGTAGCCAAAGTCCAGGCAGCATTGTACGTACTCACGCACAAAAATCCGTATCTCACCCAGCCGTTCATATTGGCATACATGCACCAGTTGATGAATCAATCGCCGTTTGACATCAGGAAGATTATTTTTAATAAATATTCCGTAACCGAATGTTATGCCGTCGGTTTTTGGGGTCAATATTCCGATCTCTTTGGCCAGAAGTGTCAGTTCGGGATTCGGATGAGGTAAATCATCGACGTACATGACGCGCACTTTTTCCGGGCGCTGTACACCCGCGCGCAACGCATCCCGCCATTGTATGGAGTCCAGCGCCACACCATTTTCCATGGCCGCACGCTCCATCGTTTCGGCCCATGCCGTCATGGCTGGTGCAATGGTGGGAACAATTCTCTTTAATACTTCTACGTTAATCATGTTCGACTCTCCTCTATACAACGCACGACTTGAATTCTTCGGTTCACGTAGATGTGAGCGTAAGACTGTCATCGGCTCGGCGTCATGATTCCATAAACGAATTCCAGAGGGTTTCCAGTTAATGCTGTCCGATAAGCCGCAGGTGCGATAAAACACCGGCCTGCGTCCAGGGATTACCCGGCTCGCAAGATAGATTGTTCCTAATTCCGATGATCGTAAACAAACCCGTGCTACAATACGGCTGTTGTAGCTGCTTAATGGAGAATAACCCATGGCTCAAACGGTCGGGAATGACAAAATTGGAATAATCCTGGTGGATCACGGCAGCCGCCTGGCATCTGCGAATGATATGCTCAATGATGTGGTCGAACTCTTCCGGCGCGTCAGCGGTTATCCGATTGTATTTCCAGCGCACATGGAATTGGCCGCCCCCAGTATTGCCGATGCTTTTTCGACATGTGTCACCCGGGGCGCCACGCGGGTGGTGGTGCATCCATACTTTTTGTCGCCGGGCCGTCACAGCACCACGGATATTCCGCGCATGGTGGCCGAAGCGGCAAAACGTCATCCGCATATCACCTTCCACGTTACGCAGCCCCTGGGCCTGGATGAGCAAATCGCCCAGGTAATCGTGAAACGCATTACCCATTGCAACCAGCACAATGACAGTTGTGAATACTGCCAGACGCGCGGCCGGCATCAGCGGGAACTTTGCCAATCCAACGGTTATACCTGTAATGCATGCAAACCAGCCGGTTGTCCCAACGCACTGACGGCCGCCGGCCTGTCCAAGTAATGGCTGGGATTAACCCCGATGCGTCCGCGGAGCACCGGATGATAGTCCGGTGGTTGATCCAGTCCCGCCAACCAACCACCGGGTTATCACCACGGTGCTCTTTAACCACGACGCCCCCACCAAGCACCGGATGATAATCCGGTGGTTGATCCAGTGCTGCCAACCAACCACCGGGTTATCACCACGGTGCTCTGACGCGATGCTCCGCCAGGGGGCTAAAAATCGTCCCGGCGCGCCGGGATCGTAGCCCGGCGATCACTGGTAAAGGTTCCCGGGCGGGATAAAATTCGGCAACCGAGTTCTTACTGGGTCGGCTGACGACTTGGCTTAACCGGTTTGACTTTTTTGCCGGCTTGGATAATAGTGTTGCCATGGAAAGCGCTTACCCATTCTGCGTCGCTAACTCAATCGGTGATGGACATCGGTTCTGGTTCTATTACTTTACCGGTGACATGCAGCGGGCACAGTGATCTTTTTCCATCGTGTGAATGTGATCATGAAGCCCGCAAAAAGCGGGCTTTTTTGTTGCTGTAACGGGCTTTCTGAAAGAGGAGTTTCAAAATGATTGTAGTCATGCAACAGGGTGCTGATAAATCCCGGGTGGATCATGTTATAACGCTGGTAAGGGAAATGGGCCTGCGGGAACATGTTATTGTAGGCACAGAACGGACGGTTGTGGCGTGTATTGGCGATGAGCGGAAAATGGATATTGAACGCGTGGAGAATGTTCCCGGCGTGGAAAAAGTCATGCCGGTTCTGGCCCCCTATAAAATGGCCTCACGCGAGGTAAAAAAAGAGCGCTCAGTCGTGGCCATGGGAGGAACGCTGGGGGCCAGTGCCGGCGGAAAAAAAATCGCGATGATTGCCGGCCCCTGCTCTGTGGAAGATCGTGTAAAACTGCTGGAAGTGGCCCATGCGGTGAAGGAGGCGGGTGCCACCGCCTTACGCGGCGGGGCGTTTAAGCCGCGCACCAGTCCCTATGCCTTTCAGGGTATGGGTGAAAAAGGGCTGGAAATTTTGGCTGAGGCACGCGAACAAACCGGCTTGGCCGTGGTAACGGAAGTCATGTCCATTGAACAAGTTCCGCTGGTGGCCAAATATGCGGATGTATTTCAGGTCGGTGCTCGCAATATGCAGAACTATAATTTGCTCTGGGCGGTAGGCGAGCAGAAAAAGACCGTACTGCTTAAACGCGGATTAAGCGCCACGCTGGAAGAATTTATGCTTGCTGCGGAGTATGTCATGTCGCGCGGTAACAGCAATGTGATTCTCTGCGAGCGCGGTATTCGCACCTTTGAATCCTACTGCCGCAATACATTGCCGCTGGCCATTGTGCCGGAAGTTCACCGCATCAGCCATTTACCTATCATTGTCGATCCCTCACAAGGCACCGGCCATGCGCATCTGGTGCCGGACATGTGCCGCGCTGCGGTTGCGTGCGGAGCCGATGGATTAATTATTGAATGTCACAGCGACCCGGAACACGCCCTGACGGATGGTGCCCAATCCATAACACCGCAGGGCTTAAAATCATTGATGGTGTCGCTGAAAAGAATCGCCGCAGCCGTGGATCGGGAAATCTGAGAAAGGTTATTTCGGCCATGGCGCTACAACACTTGAATCTCCAGCCGGCAGGTATTGCCATTGCCGCCGTCTCTTTCAATACGTCGCAGTGAGCGCTTGCCTGCTGCGGTAAGCTCGGCCATCGCCGGAAAGTCAGTTTCTTCCGATTGGGTAACAGCTTGGAGCCTGGAGGCGCGGGTCGGGGAAACTTCCGCCAGCGTCATCGCAGCCCAGGGTGATAATTCTAAAAATGCCTCACGCGTTGCCAGCAGGCATAAAACCGTGCGGCACACGGACTGTGAATCCGGTGAACCCAGTTGATGTGGCGATAAAAAATCCAGCGATCCGGCTACGGCAGCGTTCAACCTGCCCCGGGCGATCCAGTTAGCAGCTCGAATAATCGCCAACAGACTGGGCGTGCGATGATCGGCAAATGTAATCAGCGGCCCCCGTAGACCAAATGCTATAGTTAATTCTGCCGACACCGTGCTGGGAAGCGTCCGGCGAAATGCGGCGGGACTGGCAAATTTACCGGCATCAGCAACGCGGGACGCCTGAAATAACCGATCATCTTCCAGCGAGCCATAGCGTGTGCCGATAAACAATCCCATCAATTCTCGCTGGGTCGGAGCAATCTGCTGTAACAGCCACGCGGTCAACCTATGGGCTTGTGTCACACCGGGATTTATTTCACGGTCGGACAATTGGCAGTTTTCCAAGCCAAGGGGAGGTGTAAAATCACCGATAATGTTCCCCGCGCCGCACGCCGGATTGGCTCCCTCTTGCACCGCCAAGGCATACATATATATAGGGTCACTCATGGCTTGTGCTTTCCCCGCATTTTCAATTTCCCAGTACAACCGCAGCATTCAAACCACCAAAACCACTGGCTGTTTTTAAGATGCATTTCAACGACACCCCTGTCTCCGAAGTGCGGACAAAATTTAATTCCGGCCACTGCGGATCCTCAAGGCCGGTAATCGCCGGTACCACCTGCCGATCCAGCATCCATGCCGCCAAGGCTGTCTCAATAAGCCCGCTGGCCCCGAGCGTATGGCCGAGAAACCCTTTGGCCGCTGTAAGGTGAGGCCGATGATTAAATACGTGCTGTATGGCTAACGCCTCCATGGCGTCGTTGTAGGCTGTGCCCGTGCCATGAAGAATTACAGCGTCGATATCGTCGGCATCCATGCCCGCAAGGGCCTGATTTATGGCCCGGATAAGCCCCGCGGCTCCCCGATCCGGCGCAGTCAGATGCGCCGCATCGCATGAGATTCCCCAGCCTTCCAATAAGACACTCGGTCCGCGCATGCCTTCTTGCGGATGATCCGCGGAAGTTACCAGACATGCTGCTGCGGCAGATCCCAGGGCCAGGCCATCACGTTGCCGGTCAAACGGGCGGCACTGCGTTCTGGTAATGGCTTTAAGGGCGTAAAAACCATCCTGAATAAATCCCCCGGCAACATCTGCCGCACACACGACCATCTGTTTTACTAGCTGTGATTCCACCAGCATGGCCGCTTCAATAATCGCAGTTAAGCCCGAACTGCACGCGGTGGAAACAACCATGGTCGGACCGCCAAGACCAAATTGCCGGGCCAGCACATTCACATTGTCCGAAAGCAGCGGCGGGGCCGATGACCCATGCGGTTGGCTGTCGGAATTCATCCATGCTTCCACAAGGTGCATGTCACCTTTGGTCGTAGCCAGAATTAAGCCGCAGCCCTTACGGTCTTCCAGTGCCGGAAGTGCGGCGGTGATAGCCTGCGTGGTTAACCTGCCCCAGAGATTCTCCCGGGGCTGTTGGATGGGAAAAGGCAGCGCCGCCTCACCGGAAAGCCATGCGGAAAAGATGCTTTCCACCGAGGAATGTTTCGGTGTCGCTGCGCCAAAACAAGAAAGCCGTATTGTCGGATATCGCCTGCCGGTCATCAGGCATCAGTGTAATTGATTTGTTTGAAATCGTCGCTGAACGTAGAATCGGCAGGCAATCGTCCGGGGCGGTTTGCGGAAGAATCGGTGATGGTAGGGTGCGGCAGAATGGCCGAGCATGTGGAAACTCAAGGAACTGAATCGACTGCACGCCGTAAAATCACGCTGCGCGTGGTATTGCGTACCACGCTGGTTCTGACATGGTTTGCCATTTATCTGACCATTTTAACGTTGATTTTAGGCCCATTTTTATGGGTATGGTGCTGGTTTTTTGATCGGCAGCGGCGTAGCGTGCGCAAACTGGTTCGGCTGTTTTACCGTCAGGGCATGCGCGGGTACTGCGGCAAAAATTTGCGCATAAAAGATTTTAACTGGGCCGCTATTTCCGGCCCCTGTATTTTGATCGCCAACCACCAATCGGCGATCGACATTCTGCTGATGTTTCAACTTCCACCCGACGGGCGCTGCTGGTCCAAAGAATGGCCGTTCCAGCAACCCATTCTGGGATGGCTGATGGCACTAAGCGGCCACCTGCACGTCGAGCAACCGGATATTGTCAATCGAGCCATGGCGGGGTTGAAGTTGGGACAAAGTATGTACATATTTCCAGAAGGCACGCGGTCACGGTCTTTGAAACTCGGACGTTTTCACGAAGGGGCATTCCAACTGGCATGTAAAACCAATGTGCCGGTTATACCCGTGGCGATTCACGGCAGCGGAACCTGCATGCCGCCGGGCCAGATTGCTGTTTTTGACGTCCCGCTGGTCGTGGAACCGCTTGGAATATTGTATGCGGATCACAGCCTGCCGCATCCGCAACGGGAACTCAAAAAGCTCGTGCGCGAAATGATTATCGCGGCGCTGGCCCGCGGGCCTGATCACGGAAGTGAAAATAAATCAAATATGCCGGACGCTGCGACGCCTGACACGTCGCAACCGGAAAATCCGGAATTGAATACGGCAGGAGAAAAGCCCCATGCCTGAAAACCTTGCCGGAAATATTCCGCATGAAGGTCCCATGCGTTGGCTTGATTCTGCGGGCGCAGAGCATGATGCTTCGATTACCGCACAACACGAAATCCCCGCTGACCACCCGTTTCTAATTCAAGGCCGGCTTCCGCGCTCAGCCCTCATAGAATACATAGCCCAGACCGCCGCCGCGGGGGGCCTGGGTCCCATCGCCCAAAATCCCATGCCGCACCAGATTTCGGGTATGTTGGTAGCCTTGCGCGATGTGAGGTTCTATGGTGTCGTCGGGGCCGGAGATTCGTTAACCCTGCGGGTTGCCGTGACACATCGCATCGGCAATATGTTCCGTTGCCGCGGTCAGGCGCACTGTGGTAAAACGTTAATGTGTGAAGGCTGGTTTTCCTTCAGCATACTGAGCCGTTAATAAGTATATGGAGTATTCATGACGCCCACCGAGCGGAAATTAATTGAGATCCTGAAAGAGGGCCTGAAATTGCGTATGGACGCCGCCCTGATTAAACCCGAAACCATAATTTTTGGAAAAAGCGGTTTGGGCCTGGATTCTGTTGATGTGCTGGAAATCGCTGTCCTTATCGATAAACATTTCGGTGTGCCCTTGCAGGATAACAATGATGAGGTTCGCGCGGCGCTGGCTACCATCGGCTCTCTGGCAGCTTACATTGACAGTCACAGTCCGCCTGCCCCAACAGCTTGAATGAGTATTCCCTTGGATGCTGCAACGTACATTTTGGGAACCTGTTCCGGTGCGCATATTATGCCGCACGGAATTACTCCGGTAACGCCCGCATCACCGCGTGTTTCCGCCCGCGCCTTATTTCCTGCTCACCATGTCGGCTTTAAGGGCCATTTCCCTGGTAACCCGCTGCTGCCCGGATTTTTACATATTGAATTAGTATTGGATATTTTGCACAGTCATTTCCCGCACCTTGAACTGCTGGCCGTGCGTAGCGCTAAATTTTTGCGACCGATTCTTCCGGATGAAATCATTGATGTGAATCTGAGCTTTGAAGCCGATGGAAGCGTTGCAGTCGAACTTCACGTCTCCGGAACAGCCGTTTCCGAACTGGTCTTGGAAATCTCGACTGCGGCATCGGGTCCTGCCCAGAAATTGTAAAAATTTCCCCATTGATCCGGATATTTTCGCAACAGGGGTTCCAGATCGGCGGCATAGTCTTGAGCTGCTTTCTGGATCAATTCCTCGCGCGACCGTCCGCTATCCAAATCATAGAATCGGGGTTCAGAAACAAACATGCGATAGCGCCGCGGACTTTCCCGCAGCGTAAAAGCGGTTATTACCGCCGCCCTGCCCACCACCGCCGCAGTAAACGGCCCGGCGGGCAGGTAGACGTTCTCACCCATCAGCGACACCTGAACCTTCCGTCCGCCCATGGCCCGGTCGGCCCGAATACCAACGTACTGTTTCTGGCGCAACGCTCCCATAATCTGAAGTCCGGCCGTAAGCGCGTCGGTTGAATTGATAAACTTCATGCCCTGAAGCATTTTCCACTGGTCCTGGTGAAACTGTTCTGTGCTGTCGCTGAAGTCGCGATACATTACGAAGTGCATTTTTGGGGGTTCAATGTAGGTCCTTAACCATGTCGCGGCTATTTCCAGAGCACCGAAGTGCGCTGTCAGAATCAGCAGGCCGCGTTGCATATCCAAGGCCCGCTTCAGCCGATCACGATGATCGGATGCCACGGTGATTCCGGCATTCGCACCGGCCAGGGCGACGCTCCGATCCATGATCAGTACCCCGAACATCCGCACCTGCTGATAGCTGTGCCAATAAAGTCGCCAGCGGCCAGGGATCGCTTTAACACGCCCTTGAAATTCCATGGCCGCACGCCGTGCGGGGCGGTTAACTATCCAAAAGCCCAGCGACACAACGCCGGTGACGAAATATCCCAGGGCCGGCAGGCGTCGACCAAGAAACAACATAAACATGTTGCCACGGTATCCGAAGCGATGTTTCGCTCGAACGGTTGATTGGTTAGATTCAGCTACATGGGCATCCATCACCCCAGTGAGTGTATCACACATGGGGAAGCAAGTGACAATCTACCGCAGTAACGCATCGGTTCACTGTCCCCAGTCTGTTGCGAAAAACGCGGTAAACATTTCTCCGGCACTGGCGGTTTACGGCCATAACCGGTACAAAAGATGAGCTGAATTTGATGGGTACTGGTAAAAAATCATGGCATTTGGATTTATTAAGAAAGCACTGGGGCAAAGCGTAGAAAAATTACGCACCGGCCTGACCCGCACGCGAGAAGCTCTGGTGGGATCATTACGCACGCTTTTAACGGGTCGTAAGCTTGATCAGCAACTACTGGACGAACTGCGGCAACGCTTGATCACGGCCGATCTGGGTGTCGTGGCGACGGATCACATTATTAACGACCTTAACGCGGCCTGGAAACAGGGGCGCGTACAATCCGGGGATCAGGTTCTGACTTTTCTGCAGGAAGACATGCGGGCGTACTGGCCGGTGGAATCACGTGCGTTGAAATTCGCGCTCTCAGGCCCCACGGTCATTCTGGTAACCGGTATCAATGGCGCCGGAAAAACCACCAGCATTGCCAAGCTGGGGCAATATTTGAAAAATCAGAACAAGACCGTCATGGTCGCCGCCTGTGATACCTTCCGCGCTGCCGCCGTGGATCAGTTGACCATCTGGTCCGAGCGTATCGGCGTGGAGATTGTCAAACATCAGATGGGCAGCGATCCGGCCGCTGTCGCGTTTGACGCCTGCAAGGCAGCCGTGGCCCGGAACATCGACGTGCTGATTATTGACACCGCCGGTCGCCTGCACACCCAGGATCATTTAATGCGGGAACTGCAAAAAATTCGCCGCGTGATCCAGAAAATTATTCCCGCCGCTCCCCATGAATCGCTGCTGGTGCTCGATGCCACCATCGGGCAGAACGCAATCCGGCAAGCTGAAGAATTCACCAAATCTGTCGAACTCACCGGCATATTTTTAGCCAAACTCGACGGCACCGCCAAAGGCGGCATTGTCGTAGCCATCCGCCGGCAATTAAATCTGCCGGTAAAATTCGTCGGCATCGGCGAAACCCCCGAAGACATCGCCCCCTTCAACCCCGACGAATTCGTCGAAGCCCTCTTCGCCACGTAAAAAGGGAAAAATAATGGGAACTTTTCAGCGCCGAAACATCCAACAATCCACTATCGCGCCGCAGCGGATTATGGGCTGGATTGCCGCAGTGATCGTGCTGCTCACATTAACCCGGACGCCCGGTTTGATGGCGCAGCCCCCGCGGCCATTTCGGCTCGCTCGCATGACACCGTTGCCCATCCCGAAGCACCCTATTGCCCGGGCGGAAAAGGATTTCCCCTTTTTTCCACATCGCCCCATCGCCGACGCCGGTTTTAACGCCTTATTTCTCCCTTTCCACCATGCCTTTGCAAAAGCCTCGCACGGCTTTAACCAGGCGCAGGCATTCGCGTTTTTATTTTCCCTCGACCTGGATTGGGCACCCGGCAATTACTGTAACCGCCATGCCTATTTTCTTTATAACCGCAGCGGAGCCAATATGGTCCGCCTGCTGCGGCATTATTCCCAGGGGGCCATTGCGCGCTATTGCCCGGGCTGGAATGCCAGCGTCGCGGTGGGGGGCACATTAAAACATGGCGCCAATGGATACACCGCCAAAATCGTGCTATTCAATCGCCACGGTCGCCTGATTCATACCCTGCGTTACAATACGCCCATGACCTTCTGGAAATTGCTGGGCGCGGTGGACGCCGGGTTTATGACCTACGTCGGCGAGCCGCCGTCACCGGCTCTGAAAAATTACCTCTGCAAGCCCCGGTGCCGGAACATGAAGTGCCTGACCGAGTTGGGAAAGGCGGCGTTTCTGCCAATTCAATCCACGCGGGCCTTTGCGCTGTTTCGCAAGGTTCTCAACTTAGATCCGCGTTTTGCGGAAGTACGCTATTGGTTTGAAAATCAACGAAATTGGCGCGGCACAGTCGGCGGCGATAGGTTCGAGTCTGAACTTGCACTAATCCTGAAAGACCGGTTGATCCCTTATGCGGCAGCCATATTCGACCCCAGTCGCTGCCATAATCAGCAATTGGCCAAAATATTATCGACCTTAGAACCGGCAATTCTCGCGGAGTCAAAAAAGCTCACCGGAGCGGATTCGCCGCTGGTGCTCACGGAGAAATTCAACTGGAAAATATACAAAGCATGGGACGTTCCATCCCTGCTGCACCGCGCTACGCAGGTTGCAGGTTTATATCCCAACGACTACAACCTGCTAAGCGATGTTGCGAATTTGTATGAACATCGCAAGTTCATACCCGAGAATAACCCCGACATGGCGGGAGCCATTGACGCTGTGGCCCTGGCCGACCGCTGGCTTCCTGGAGATGGTCTGAAAACCACCGCGCGGTTTGGCTTGGCAAACGCCGCATCGTCCACAGGACATCCCGGCGTGGCGGCCGTGATGCTTTTACAGTCTCAATCGGCACACAATCGGGCGGCCGGCCTTTGGGCGCTGGCGCAGCTCGGTCAATTTAATCTCATCGTTCGATTGGCCCGGCACTTTCTGCACGGCAAGCCGGTGATCTCCGATGAAATCGTTTCAATGTACGCCTTCGCTGCGGCCACGCAGGCGGATCGCCCGGTGCTTGATAGCATCATCCGAACCTATCCCCAGGAACTCCAAGAAGAAGGTCTGCTGCGCGCAATGGAGTATTGCTCCAGACGTCTGGCGGGAAAAAGCACATCGCAAATATTATTAAATCAGTCAAAAAGGGTGTGGCCCGGGCAATACATATACATATATTTACAAGCCGAACGTGACTTTAGCCGCCGCCAGGAAGTTTACGTGAACACTTTCAACAGGCTCTTTGTCCAAAATCCATTGGATCGAATTAATTGGTTCTATGCAGATGTGTACACCAGACAGGAGCCTCACCCGTCACCAGATGATCCGGACTGTTACAACGTGCTGCCCTGGATATTCCCCCATGACCCTTGGGCCAAACTAGCCGTGCGGCAATATGTTGCCCGAACCAAAGCCCATCCGGCCCGACCGATGAACCCTGATTTTGTGCTGTCTAAATTTGCCGTGCTAAAGCCCTATCAGCATCGAGAAAGTGGGAATGGTGCCTTTAATATGGCGGTATTTAACCTGCAGCTACCGAACATTTCGATATTTAACCAAATGGCGGCGGTGCATCAGTTCGTCCAAAAAAATGAATTCACAAAAGCGGACCGAATGGCTCATGTGTTGTTCTGGTATGCCCAGTTGCATGACTTCCCGAGTATGCAGTTGTTTTTTCGCCATCTTTTGTACTTGGAGAGGGAGGCCCAACAAAGATCTGAAAAATTAAACCATCACAAATAGTCGGGCCTGGCCCCAGAATATCCGGCGAGCCGCGCTTGCTTTTTTTGTTAAACCTGCTATGACTATTACATCGACGGCAAATATCCGGTACTGCGGTTCCGGGGTATTTGCTATCCCGGCTTGCCGGGACGGCGGCCTGGTTGGGCGCTGGTGTAATCTGCCATGCGGCGGACGCTATGCTAACCTTTCCAACGCAGCCGATGTTGTATGAGGTTTTTATGTCCAGCACTTCCCTTACCGGGGGAGCGGCCTCTGCGCCGGCTTCCAAAACCACCAAGCCCGGCAAAACCGAAAAATTGACCGAGGCAACCGCTGTCGCTTCCGGAACGGAAATCAGCAATGAACTGCCCGTGCTTGGCCACCCGACCGGCATGACGGACCGTTACATCGGCAAATCCGGTGCACAAATATTGCTGCAAATGCTCCTGGAGCATCAGGTCACCGACGCGTTCGGTTACCCCGGCGGTGCCATTCTCCCGACATTTGATCAGCTTTATGATACAAAATTGAACTTTATTCTCGTGCGCCATGAACAGGGCGCCGGCCACATGGCCGATGGTTACGCCCGCGCCACCGGCAAGCCGGGCATTGTGATTGTCACCAGCGGCCCCGGTGCCACCAACACCGTGACACCTTTGGCCACCGCCTACATGGATTCAATCCCCATGATCGTGTTTTCCGGGCAGGTGCGCACGTACGTGATCGGTAATGACGCGTTTCAGGAAGCGGACGTTACCGGCATCACCCGGCCCGTAACCAAACGTAATTATCTGGTGAAAAACGTCAAAGATCTGCCCCGGATT
This sequence comes from Planctomycetota bacterium, assembly GCA_021808105.1. Lineage (GTDB taxonomy): Bacteria > Planctomycetota > Phycisphaerae > WQYP01 > WQYP01 > JAMDCX01. The sequence goes on along the minus strand of JAKBCC010000026.1, from coordinate 6,192 downwards.
ATCAACGAGGCATTTATCATCGCCACCACCGGGCGCCCCGGGCCGGTGCTGGTGGATTTGCCTGTGGATGTTACCACCAATAAGGTGGAATCCGCCATTGATGATACCCCCTGGCTGCCGGGATACAAAACCTATCGCCTCGGCCACAGCCGGATGGTGAAAGCCGCCGCGGATATGATTAACTCTTCCCAGCGGCCGGTGCTGTACGTGGGCGGTGGAGCGATTCTCAGCGGGGCGTGGAAAGAAGTTCGCGAGTTGGCGGAAAAAGGGAACATCCCCTGCACCACCACGCTGCTGGGTCTGGGCGCGTTTGATGAAAACAACCCCTTAAGCCTGCACATGCTGGGGATGCACGGCGGAGCGTATGCCAATTACGCGGTTCAGGATGCGGATTGTCTCATTGCCGTTGGTGCGAGATTTGATGATCGTGTGACCGGTAACCTCAAGCTCTTTGCGCCCAAGGCCAAAATTGTGCACATGGATATTGACCCATCCAGCATCAGCAAAAGCGTGAAGGTGGATGTCCCCGTTGTCGGCGATGCCCGGCTGTGTCTCAGGGATATGATTGGACATATTGAACACCGCCCGCGCGAACAATGGTTGCAACAGATTGCCGAATGGAAAAGCAAATATCCATTTACCTATCGTGATGACTCTGCCCTGGCCAAGCCTCAGGCGATTATCGAAGCCATTAACAAAGCTACCTCAGGCAACGCCATATTCACCACCGGCGTGGGCCAGCATCAGATGTGGGCGGCACAGTTTATCCGCTGGAGCATTCCCCGTTCCATGATTACCAGCGGCGGCCTGGGAACCATGGGGTACGGCTTGCCGGCGGCGATCGGTGCCCAGGTGGCGCGGCCCGGTGAACTGGTGATTGATATCGACGGCGATGCGTCGTTCATCATGACCGCCATGGAATTGGCTACGATCCGCCAGTATCAACTGCCGGTAAAAGTGGCCATCCTGAACAATAACTTTCAGGGCATGGTGCGGCAATGGCAGAAGATGTTCTACGGCAGCCGCTTCAGCCATACGGAAATGGTCAACCCGGATTTTGCAGCCATGGCCGAAAGCTTTGGCATCCGCGGCATCCGCTGCGAAAAGAAACAGGACGTGGAGAAAGTCGTCCAGGAAATGATCCGCCATCCCGGACCCTGCGTGGTGGATTTCCTCTGCGAAACCGATGAAAACGTTTACCCCATGGTGCCCAGTGGAAAAGGCATTCATGAAATGGAATTGGGAATCGTCGGCTCCGCGCCGCCCAACATGGCACGCGACATGGGCACACTGGCCTGAGCTACGAAGTAACGGCGATTCGCATCGCCATGGAGCACCGGATGACAATCCGGTGGTTGATCTGGTACATCGGGCCGACTACCGCATGGGTGTGACAGAGCACTAGACACCCTCTTGGCGGGTTGTGGTTGCCTGACTGACAAGTTTTTACATTGGAGTATGACGTATGCGGCACATTTTAACCGCACTGGTAATGAACGAACCCGGCGTGCTTTCGCACGTGGCCAATATGTTTTCCGCCCGGGGATTTAACATTGATTCTCTGGTGGTAGGACGCACCGAAGATCCCAATCTTTCCCGCATGACGATCGTCGTCATCGCCGATGAGCGCACCCTGGATCAGGTGCGCAAACAACTGGCCAAAATTGTCACCGTTGTGAAAGTCCGGGATTACAAAGATTCGCCCTTTGTGTCCCGCGATCTGATGCTGGTGAAGTTGAACGTAACGCCGCGCACGCGCAGCGAAATTATCGAACTGGCTGATCTGTTCCGCGGCCGTGTGGTGGATGTGGGCCATCAGGCAATTATGGTGGAACTATCCGGTGAGGAAGACAAGCTTGATGCGTTCGTGGAACTCGTGCGGCCTTATGGCATTCGTGAATTGGCCCGTACCGGCGTTATTGCCATGGCCCGCGGCACACAAGGCGGCAGCGGCGATGAGCCAACCATGGAAAACGCTCCGGAATCATCGCGTATGGTCAAATCCGCCGGCAAACGCCAGCCCACGCAAGCGGAACTGGAAGCCACGCCCCCGGGATAATTACGCCAGTGTGCAACTAAGAAACTCGTTTGGATGCCGTCTCCCCAAAATTTGGCATGCGATCCTCCACATAGCCGCCGGCTCTGCCGGTGGTGCCGTATGAAATAACAGCCGCAATCCAGGAAATTATTACGGCCCTATTCCTGCACGCCGCCGTCGCCATCATCGCGTCAGACCTTTAAGTGCTCTAGCCTCCGGTGCCGGATCGACCTGTTTTAATACGTCCTGAATAATCGTGACAGCATCCACCGCATCCACGCGGGCGTCAAAATGGGTAATGATTCGGTGCCGCAGGCAGGGCAGTGCCACAGCCAAAATATCAGCCGGTTCCACATAGGCTCGCCCGTTAATCAACGCCTGCACCCGCGCGGCGAGGATCAGCGCCTGCGCCGCTCGCGGGCTGGCACCGTAACGGACATATTGTTTGACCATTTCTGTGGCGCAGTTACTGTCCGGATGCGTAGCGAGAATTATGCGCGCTATGTAGCGTTTCAATATCTCCGCAACGGTTACGGAACGCACCATGAGTTTCATTTCCGCCAGGCGTGCCGCATTCATAATCGTCAACAGCGCCGGCCTGCTGACGCCGGTAGTGCGGTCCATAATACTGACCAGCTCATCCACCGGCGGCGGACGGATAATAATATTCATGGCAAAACGGTCCAGCTGTGCTTCCGGCAGCGGATACGTGCCTTCCATTTCCAGCGGATTTTGAGTTGCGATAACAAAAAATGGGTCCGCCAGATGATGCGTCGTTCGCCCCACGCTGATGGACTGTTCAGACATTGCCTCAAGCATGGCGGATTGTGTTTTCGGTGAAGCACGGTTGATTTCATCAGCAAGAATCAAGTTGCCGAACAAAGGCCCCGGCTGAAACTGCATACTGCGCCCTCCCAAAGCGTCCGTAACAAGAATGGATGTCCCCAATATGTCAGCAGGCATGAGATCGGGAGTAAACTGAATACGCGAAAACTTCAAATCCAGCACCTGCCCCAGGGATCTCGCCAGCACGGTCTTTCCAATACCCGGCACCCCCTCAATCAGGGCGTGTCCGCCAATCAGCAGGCAGCATAGCGTCTGCCGGATAACATCACGTTGCCCCACAATCACTTTGGCTAATTCATGTTCCAGCGACGCAAAATATCGCTGGAAATCCGTCACTGCGGACTCGCTACTTGCCGGAATATCAGCTTGGGTCATGCCTGCTCCTTGGCTATCACATCGCTGACCATCATAAGGGATTTTGGCGCCCGTGTTGATTGAGTCTGCACCATGTTTTCCATTATTCGGCCTTGTCATCCGGCGGATAGCAGATCAGTTCCAGCGTGTTGCCCGCAGGATCGTGAAGATATATTCCACGTGTGCCGTCACGGTGCGACGCGATGGTCCGGTTATGCTTCTCGGCCATGCGTTGTAAATCCTCCGCAGAAACCCGCATGGCCACATGGGGCGGATGCTGTTGCGGAGAAACCAGCGCAAGTTTCCCCTGACCCAATCGCAAAAAGGCCCAACTGGTATCCAGATATAAAATTTCCGCCCCGAATTCCTTAACATAAAATTCCGCCGTCCCCGCAATATCGGGCGTTTGAATCGCAACATGATCAAGTGAAAACATCGAACAAACTCCTTTCATTAATTCTACGCTGCTCCATCGCTTTAGTCATGGACGCATTTGTCAGACGGTTGTTGGCCACAGGGACGTCTGCGAGATCCGACAGCAAAGCAGACGGGGTATTTCAGGCCCACCCGCGGGGCGACGTTCCTTTTGCTCCGCCCCTCCGCAGCGCGGCCGTACCATTCGTGTCAGGTACGCCATCGTCGCGGTTACTTGTAGAGCACCGGATGATAATCCGGTGGTTGATCCAGTGCCGCCAACCAACCGCCGGGTTATCACCACGGTGCTCTATGACGCGACGTTGCCCAAGATGCCAAAAATCGTCCCGGCGCGCCGGGATCGCAACTCGGCCATTAGTCGGAAAGGCTCCCAGCATTCAAATCCAGATCGCACGACGAAGCTATCGCGGCGATCCGCAACTGCCGATCGTTGAAATCCAAATTCGCAAAGCGGCTTGAACGGCGGCGGAAAAATGCGGTTCGAAAAGATGGAAATCCCGCATCCGCGCCTCCGGTGCGCGCCGGGCGGGAATTTCTCGTCGATCGGCGAGCATACGGTCCCGAAATTGTTTCAGCTTTCCCCATAAATCAAAATTATGCGAACCTCGGATTAATAGATGGCCAACTGGCCGCAGCAGAAGTTTCCCCTTTCGGCATCAGCCGCCCCTTATGTCCCAGCCGAATTTGCTCTACTGCTCACCTGTTCAACTCTCTCTGTTCTATTGGGCCGCAGCCCAATTCGCTCTACTGTTCAACTCTCTAAATTCAACTGCTCTCGGCGGAGCCGTGCCGTTATCATGAATATTAGCACCTTCACAATTCGCTGGGCCTTCGCCAACAATCAGCTGGGCCGCAATACCCTCACAATCCGCCGGGCCGAGACTGCCGTAGCGACTGAACACCATACGCAACGTCGCCCGCCAACTGTCCAGTAGAGGGCAGCTCTCGCAAAATCGCCTCCGCGCGAGTGAGGTCAGCTTCGCCGCCGTACTCCCCGCTGGCCAGCCTTGCTCCAAGCGACGAAAAATATTCCGCCACTTGGCCTTTCTGCCCCTCCGTCCAACCATGCCGAACGTCCGATGGCAAGAGTGGATCGGCCAGCCGCTCGTTTAACATACGGACAACTAGCGCGAGGTTTTTTTGGTCAGTCTCCGTTGTCATTATTTCCTCAACACAGTATCGACGTCACTTTTCCCGCCCGAAGCGTCCGGGCGGGACCCGGACATTCAGTCACGAGCCTAGACCCAAAAGCGATTTCTGAGCACGCAGCTCGCTGGCAATCCGGTAAGCGCTATTCTCCAGCATTCCGCCCCATATTCCGAGATCGTTCAATCCCCGCGCAAGCCCGTAAATATCTGGGGGCTTCAGCGGCCCGCCGCTGGTGAGCCGCGAGCGCAGATCCTCGTAATATTTTAACATCACCGTTTGGCTCTTTTCATCCCAACCATGCTGTCGATCCGATGGCAACAGCGGATCCGAAAGACGTTCGATCAGATTGTCGATTTCTTCTATCAATTGCATTTTCCTAGTTTCCATACGGTGCCCCCTGCCCAAATTGGAACGCGGAAATATCTGTCGCGAAGAACTGCGTTGCTTCTTCAGTGCCGCCCGCGATTCCGCCTTCAAATATGATTGTAGGCTTCGTTACGGTTACGACCTGAACCAAAGATGCGTCGTTGCCGAAGCCACCGAGGTTCAGCCCTGCTATCGCCTCCGCAGGATTGCCAAACTTGAGTCGGGTCATAAAATTTCCTGTGGGCCTATCTCCGTAGTACCTGAGGAACGTCTCGCCAGGCTCCGCGATCCGGGCTACGATACCGCCGTTCCTGAACGAACTGATAAATTCCTCGGCTTTCTGCGAGCCCAGCCCGATTTCGTTCGCAAGGTACTGCTCCGCCCGTTGGGCGTCCACCACAACCGCGTAGACTTCCCCGCCGATCGCCGCAACGGCGCTCGAACCCTCCGCGAGGTACCTCATCCCGGCTATCGTTTCCTCACTTAGGTTTCCCAGCAGGTCGACGGGGTTGCCCCCCGTTGCAATGTACTGAGCGGCAAAATTCTGGTCCGTGACCAGCAAAGCCAGCGTTCCAACGGTTGTAATTGCCTGGAATGCGGGTGCTATCTGGGTAGCGGCCATCGAGATTTGGAAAGATATCGTGAACAGCGTATCACTAAGGCTGAAATCATGCCCGCTCGGATCAGCGAACATCACCGGGTTGTCTGATGTGTAAACGTACGGCAACTGGCCTGGTGTGGTATCCGCAGTCATAAACGTCCCGGTGCTCTGGCGGTAAATGCGGTTCCGCAGGTTGTAATTGCCCGTGCCTAGGTCAAGATACTCGCCCGAGTACAGAATCTGATTCGGGGTGGTGCCGGCTCCGGCGATCCTGATACCGAAGGCATCAAAGGTGTAATTGTCGGTGACTGTCCCGGCGCTGTTGGTCAGGAACCGCACGCTGTTATGCCCATCGTAGCCGTAGAAGCTGGTCGTCCACGTGCCGTTGATGTTCTGGGTTTCA